>JAJZBH010000045.1 GCA_021799015.1 Pseudomonadota bacterium | reverse complement strand
CACGTCCAGGGCTACCTCCTCGGACGCCCCACACCCATCACCAATACCTCCAAATTACTCACCGACCCCACAACGTCACCTTACCTCTGGTAACCAAACGCTACCCCACCCTCTACCACCAAACATCACACCCATCCCAAAAACACGCCGCCCCCTCCACAGGCTTCCCTCGGGTTGACAGCAAACCAGACAACGACACAGCTACCCGCCACCAAACACACCAACGGAAATCGCGGCACGGTTGATGGCACATCCGAAATTCCCGGCTACAACGAACACCGCACGTTTTCTGAGAACCGTGCGACGCTCAAGCCGGTTTGTTAGCCAAAATTAACGGCGATGGCGCCGGCGCGTCGACGGTGCGAGTATCCGTGAAGCCCACCTCTATGAGCCAGCCGGCAATCTCTTCAAAAGCGAAGGTATTTCCGGACTCGCTATGCAACAACATGTTGAGCGCAAACACGAGCCCTTGGGGCGGCCCAGTGCGTTCGCGGTTGACCAGGAATTCTGCAATCGCAACGACCCCACCAGGTGCAAGTGCCTCAAAGGTACGGCGCAACAGCATGCGGCTACGGGCTTCGCCTTCACTGTGCAGGATATGTCCCAGCACGGCCACTTGGTAGCCGGCACCGAACGGTACATCTGCCAGGTCACCTGCGACGAAGCGGTAACGCTCGGACAGCCCATGCTTTGCCACTACCTTTCGCGTGGTCGGTAGCACCCCCTCCCAATCCACTGCCGTCACCTGCGCCTGCGGCGCGGACTCAGCTAAAGCGATGCTCCAGATCCCCGAACCGGCTGCCAGATCGAGAACCCTGATCGTTCCGGAATGGCCTGAAAGGTTCAGATGGGCTGCAAGCGTGCGGGCCGCTGGCCCATTGATCGCGGCGAGCGTTTCAACAAACGCACTGAAAAAGGGGGTTCCCTGATTTTCCCGGTTTACCGCCCGTGGCGGTGAGCCTGTACGGACGGCCTCGGTCAAGTGCAGCCAAGATGGCAGCAGCTGAGTACTGACGTGATGGAAAAAGTCACCGTGATAGCCTGGTCGGTCGCGGACCAGAAACGCGTCGGCCTCGGCCCCAAGCGTGTATTTTCCACCCTTGTCCTTAAGTAGAAATCCGAGACCGACAAGTGCGTTTAATAGCGGTGCCAAGCCACGGGGCGCCGTGCCGGTGGCGCTTTGCAGTTCCTGCAGGCTGTGTGCTCCCCGGGAAATCGCGTCGAACACGCCGGTTCGCACCGCGGCTTCCAAAATCAGGGGCGGCGCGTAGCCCCACCCAACCTGCATCAGGCGCTCCGGCGTAACGGCGTTAGGCATCGTGAGTTCTCCCCTGACAATGTCGTTGGATGCAACATGCTCAAGCCCCCGAAGAGGCCTGATTCAGGAAAGCATACCCCGATTCCAGCCCAACCGAAACCGGAATACGAAATCCTGCTGTTCTCGGCAGGCATGAAAATTTCAGGCGACTCGATCGCCAAAACCATGGAGCGGTCGACTACCTCGCGGCAAGCGGCTCCCGAAACAGCAAGTTGGCTTCCGCGCGCATCACCTTCACCAAAATGTCCATCCCACCGAGCTACGAGCGACGCCCGCTACGGATCGGGAAGTCCGACTGGCCTTCCAACGTTTGTAAAGCGCGCAGTATCAGGGCTTTTATGAACGTCAACACCTACTGATGAGCTATCGCGGCTAAGCTCTGGTAGGTGCCAGAGCATGCCCAACGTCACGATATTCGGCGGGAACGGTCATGATGCGCTTTCGCTTTCGGGAACATGCCGCAGAGATCGGCTAACAAACAAACCAGGACCAGACGCCATTAAACCCTTTATCACAGCGTCAGGACAACAAATTCATCAATGCCGCCGAAACGCTGGAGACCTTTCGAGGCAGGCATGTTCTTGCCTTATTACGCACGAGACAAATGGCGTCGCTCGCAAGATCTGTTTGTTTTATCAAGGATGTCCCGGCATGCGATCCGAACGAATGTCCCTTATCCATTGATGTGAGACACCGATCCCGTAAGACTCCCGAATAAAAGACATATCCCTTCCGTTGCGGCACATAAAAAACCAGAGCGCCCTCACACCCTGCCTGTTATCGCTTTTACGATTCAGTTGATTATCGGCTATACGTGTGGATCAAAATGGTGATAGCCTCTCGAAACGCAACTATGATCCCAGCCACCTCATGACAGCCGGTCGCAGAAAAGTGCTCCTTGCTTCCGCCATCGTTCTAGCGGTGGTGTTGGGCACAACCGCTTATCTGCGCCTTCATACGGTACAAACGGCCAAAAACCTCACGCTTTATGGAAATGTTGACATCCGCCAAGTTAACGCGGCGTTCAACGATAGTGGCCGCATCTCCAACCTTCTGGTTCAGGAGGGGGACGTCGTTCACGACGGTGAACTGATCGCGCACCTTGATGACCGACGCTTCGCCGATGCCTTGGCTGCCGCCCAGGCCAAGGCGGCCAACCAGCAGCAGATCCTCGCGGCACTGCTCGCGGGCTCCCGGCCTGAACAGATTGCCCAAGCGAAGGCACAAATGGACGCGCTTGCAATCGTCTACCATAATAACAAGTCAACGTACCAACGTTATGCGACGCTAGCGCCAGCGGGCGCAGCCGCCATTCAGCAGCGGGATGACGCCAAGGCTGCCTACCTCAATGCTAGACAGAATTATGAAGCCGCCCTGCAGACGTACATTCTAGCGGTCAAGGGCCCTCGTGCCGAAGACATTGCCGCCGCAAAGGCCGCCTATAAGGCCGCAAAGGCCGAGGCCGCCCTCAGCGCGCAGGAGTACCAAGACACGAAGCTCTATGCCCCGGCCAACGGCGTCATTGAGGAGCGGGTGCAGGAGCCGGGAGACATGACGTCGCCTTCAACGCCGGTCTATGTCATCGCGCTCACCAACCCCGTCTGGGTACGGGCCTATGTGCCAGAGAGCGATCTCGGCCGCATTCGGTTGGGCATGGCAGCTGACATCACCACCGACTCTTTCCCGGGTAAAATCTATCGCGGCTGGGTCGGCTATATCTCCCCTACCGCCGAGTTCACTCCCAAAACGGTCGAAACCCCCGATTTGCGCGCTGAACTCGTCTACCAGTTGCGCGTTTATGCCTGTGCACCTACCGGCGAGTTACGACTAGGCATGCCTGCTACGGTAACGATCGACCTGATACAACCCAAGCGTCAAAACAAGATTCGTGGCCCTGAAGTCTGCGGTGGCAAGACCCGTTGAAACTGCCGCAAGGCCCCTGATACTAAACAGCGTCACTCGACGTTTTCGGGTCGGCAAGCGTATCGTTACGGCACTCGACAGCGTGAGTGCTGAGACCACTCACGGGTTGGTCACCGGGCTCATCGGCCCCGACGGTGCAGGCAAGACAACACTCATGCGCCTCGTCGCCGGACTGCTGCGCGCCGACGAAGGCACGATCCAAGTCTTTGGCGCGGACGTTGGTTCCAATCCGCTTGCCGTTCAAGGCATGCTTTCCTACATGCCGCAGCGCTTCGGCCTTTACGAAGATCTGACGGTTCAGGAAAACCTCGACCTCTACGCCGATCTGCAAGGCGTTCCACCGGCTGATCGTTCCGCACGTTACACAGAGCTCTTGCACATGACAGGCCTGAAGCGGTTCACGGCACGCATGGCCGGCCGGCTATCAGGCGGCATGAAGCAAAAACTGGGCCTTGCCTGCACGCTCATCCGCCCCCCTAAGCTTTTACTGCTCGACGAGCCAACGGTCGGCGTCGATCCTGTGTCGCGCCGTGAGCTCTGGCAGCTGGTTGATCACCTCGTCCGCCACTCAGGAATGAGCGTGCTTCTCTCAACCGCCTATCTCGATGAAGCCGAACGCTGCGACGCGGTTCTGCTGCTTCATGAGGGCCTGTTGATTGGTGCCGGACAACCGAGTGAATTCACACGTGCGATGACCGGGCGCAGCTTTCTCGCCCATGCGGCAAATGTCTCCAAACGCTCTTTGCAGGCCGCACTCGTAGCTACGCAAGGCGTGACGGATGCGCTGATCCAGGGCGAAGCCGTGCGCGTAGTGCTCGAACCCGGAAGAGCGCCATCAACAATTTGGTCCGAGCGTTTTGACCACCTTGATTTTGTGCCCGCTACGCCCCGGTTCGAGGATCGATTCGTTGATCTTCTGCGCTCCGGGGCGCCCTCGCAGACTCCCGCTCCACAAACCTTGTCAGCCGCGCCATCAATGGCCGCCCGATCAGACTCGGCTATCGAGGTTGTGCATCTCACAAAACGCTTTGGCACCTTTACGGCTGTTGATAACATCACCTTCACCGTCCAGAAGGGGGAGATTTTTGGCCTGTTGGGCGCCAACGGTGCGGGTAAGTCCACTACGTTTCGGATGCTCTGCGGCCTGCTGCCGGCCACAAGCGGTCGCTTGCGTGTTGACGCCTACGACCTTCGCCACGCCGCCGCTACCGCGCGTGGTCGTCTGGGCTACATGGCGCAGAAATTCTCCCTTTATGGTGATCTGAGCGTCATACAGAATCTGCGCTTCTTCGCAGCGGCCTATGGCCTACGGGGTGTAAGGCGCAACGAGCGCATTGCCTGGGCATTAAACGAATTCGAGCTGTTCTCCCTCGCCGATGCCACCAGCCGAGACTTGCCGCTTGGCTTCAAGCAGCGCATGGCCTTGGCATGCGCGCTTATGCACGAGCCCGACGTGCTGTTTCTCGATGAACCCACGTCAGGCGTAGACCCGCTGGCCCGACGAGAATTCTGGCTGCGCATCAACGCCTTGGCCGAGCGCGGTGTCACTGTGCTGGTCACCACGCATTTCATGGACGAGGCAGAATATTGCGATCGACTGGTTGTCATGGCGCAAGGCCGCATTCTTGCCACCGGCACCTCTGAAGACCTTAAACGCGCCAGCCGCACTGCTGATTTGCCTGATCCCACGATGGAGGACGCCTTTATCGCTCTCATCGAGGCCGACGCTGCAAAACAGACAGGGCAGGAAACATGAACGCACCACTCATGCGCCTGCGTGGTTTGATCCGCAAAGAAAGCCTGCAGATCCTGCGCGATCCATCCTCTATTGCTATTGCCTTCATCCTGCCGGCCGTGCTGCTGCTTTTGTTCGGCTACGGTGTGTCGCTCGATGCGCGCCACGTTAGCCTTGGTCTGGTGGTCGATGAACCAAGCTCCACCGCCGCCAGTTTTATCTCTCAGTTCCGCCACTCGCCTTATTTCACGCCGCACGATTTCGCCACAGAACGATCAGCTGAACACGCGCTGGCCGGAGGCCAGATCGATGGATTCATCTGGCTCCAGGGAGATTTTTCTCGCATGCTCGACGCAGGCCGCAAACCTGCGATCGGCCTTTTTGTCAACGGCGTCGATGCCAATAATGCCCGGCTCATCGAGAACTATGTCCAGCAAAGCTGGGTTAGATGGGTTGCACAACAGGCGGCGTCGACCGGGATTGCAGATCCTCAACCGATCGATATTGAACCGCGCATCTGGTTCAACCCGGCAGTCAGCAGCCGTGACTACCTAGTGCCAGGGTTAATTGCTGTCATCATGACACTCACTGGCGCCTTGCTCACCGCTCTGGTTATCGCGCGCGAGTGGGAACGTGGCACTATGGAAGCGCTAATGGTCACCAAGGTCAGCATGCTCGAAATTCTGGCCGCCAAGATCGTGCCCTATTTCCTGCTCGGCATGGGCGGCATGGTGGTGTCGGTACTAATTGCCGTTTTTTTGTTTGGTGTCCCGCTGCTCGGCTCTCTTGTCGTGCTGGGACTTGCCTCGTCGCTGTTCATGCTTGCCTCACTTGGCATGGGGCTGCTCATTTCCACCATCGCCAAGAATCAGTTTGTCGCAGGGCAAATCGCGATCATCACCACTTTTCTACCAGCGTTCATTCTCTCCGGCTTCATTTTCGATATTTCCAGTATGCCCGCGATCGTCCAATGGATCACTCATATCGTTGCCGCACGTTACTTCGTCGCCATTCTACAAACCCTGTTTCTTGCCGGTACCGTGTGGTCGGTACTGCTCCCCAACCTGCTCGCGCTGCTGGCCATGGCCATAGTTTTTCTTGGAGCGGCGCGACTTACAGCCCGGAAAAGACTAGATTAAGGACATGCTGGGTCGTGTGCTCGCGCTGGTCGTTAAGGAATTCCTTGCCATACTGCGTGATGGCAAAAGCCGGGCGGTTCTAATCGGGCCTCCTCTCATCCAACTGGTCGTGTTCGGCTATGCGGCAAGCTTCGATCTCAACCATGTGCCCTTTGCAGTCTATAACCAAGATCCGTCAGGCTATTCACGCGATCTGGTAGCGGATTTCGCGGGCTCCCCAGCCTTCAAGCAGGTGGCCGTATTGCACAGCCCCGCGCGCATTCGGGACCTCATCGACTCTCGCAGAGTGGAGATGGTCCTTGACATTGACCCACGCTTCTCGCGCGATCTGCTCACCAACGTTCCAGCACCCGTTCAAGTCATTGTTGATGGCCGCAATTCTAACACCGCGCTGCTGATCCTGGGGTATGCCAACGATATTATCACCTCCGCAGGCGAAAACTGGGCCACAAGCCGCGGCAAATCTGGACCACCTGCCCAACTTGACCCGCGCGCACTGTTCAACCCCAACCTCGACTCCCACTGGTTCATCATTCCCGGTATCGTCGCGCTGCTCACCCAGGTCATCACCTTGCTGGTAGTCGGGCTCTCTGTGGCGCGGGAGCGCGAGGCCGGCACATTTGACCAGGTTCTAGTGACGCCCCTGCGACCACTCGATATCTTGATTGGAAAAAGTTTGCCAGGCCTGATCATTGGCCTGGTCGAGGCCACGGTCATCATCGTGGCCGCACATTTTTGGTTCAGTGTGCCGTTGTTGGGCGGCTTGGCCCAACTCTATAGTGGACTGATCCTGTTCACCGCCGCTGTCGCCGGCATTGGTCTGATGATCTCCTCGCTTGCAGCCACGCAGCAGCAGGCGTTGCTCGGTGCGTTCCTGTTCATGGTGCCATCCATCATCCTCTCGGGCTTCGCGACGCCAATCGCCAACATGCCGGTCGTCGTGCAGGACCTCACGCTGCTCAATCCCATGCGCTATGCGCTGGTGGTCATCCGCAGCTGCTTTCTCGAGCATCCCACCTTCAGCGTTCTGATGCCGCAGTACGCAGCTATGGCGTCGCTCGCTCTCGTCAGTCTCGCCACCGCCGGCTGGCTATTCCGCAAGCGTGCAGTTTAACGGTACCATTGCTTCGGCTTGAAGTTTTCATCTCCGTTCCGCATCGAACCCATTCCATTACGCCGCAGCGGATTTGGCATGGCGTTTGAATCGGCTCCGGGTATTGCCCTGCGCAACAGCGATATTAATCTTTGTCTTGATTAGAAACGTCCAGAAAACGTTGGTAATGCGTGAAACAATGCTGAATCTTGCGCCCGCTTTGCGGTGATTTGTATTTTTCTTCAATTCGTTGCGATATCACAGCAAGGCGGCAGTTTTCGGGCAGCATCCCCTGATTGTATGCAAAAAGGCATGGCGACAGTTTACTCAGACTCGTCACCCACAACCCAAACAGGCGTATACAGGATGTTGGCGCATGACCACTGACCTCGGCGCATCTACGCTCAGGCAGACCAGCGACGTCGATTCAACCAGGATCGACACGTCAGAGTTTGCCGTCGCACCACAGCGCAAAAATCTGCACATCGATATGGATGCCTTCTATGCCTCTTTGGAGCAGCGTGACAACCCCGAATTGCGCGGACGCCCACTCGCTGTCGGCTATGCCCGAGAACGCGGCGTCGTTGCTGCAGCAAGTTACGAGGCCCGCAAATTCGGCATCCACTCGGCAATGCCTTCCGTCACTGCGAAACGCCAATGCCCCGAACTGATCTTCGTACCACCCCGTTTCGATGTATACCGCGCGGTCTCCGAGGAAATACGCAGGATCTTCTCCGAGTACACGCCCACCATCTCGAACCGTTGTCGCTGGATGAAGCCTATCTGGATGTCACGGAAACTCTTCCGCAGATATCATCCGCAACCCAAATCGCCCGCGAGATCCGTACAAAGATTCGGGAGCGCACTCACCTTACTGCGTCGGCCGGTATCAGCTACAATAAACTTCTCGCCAAACTCGCGTCAGACCATCGCAAACCGGATGGGTGGCTCGTCATCACACCCGCCATGGGACTAGGGTTTGTCGAAACGCTTCCCGTCAAAAAATTCCACGGGATAGGTCCTGCGACAGCAGCCAGAATGAGCGCCCTTGGGATTGAGACTGGCCTCGACCTTCGCGCTGGCACATTATCCTTTTTGCGGCAGCATTTCGGCAAAGCAGGTACGTTCTATTACTGGATCGCTCGGGGCATTGACGATCGTCCTGTCCGTGCAGACCGGAAACGCAAATCCATCGGGGCCACAACTACCTTTCTCCACGATATTTTCATCTTCGACGCCGCGCAGAACGCTCTGCAACCGCTCATCGCGAAAGCTTGGCGACTAGCAGAGAACACTGGTTCGCACGCACGGACCGTAACTCTCAAGGTCAAATACTCGAATTTCCAGACGCTAACACGCAGTCACACAGACCCGCTATACATCGGTGATCGCAAAGCCGTTAAGCAAATCGCCGGTTCGCTTCTCGAACGCCTCTTTCCCGTTCCGAAAGGGATTCGCCTGCTCGGCATTACTCTGTCATCTTTTCAGCAACCTCATTCAACCGTTGCAAGACAGCTTGCGCTTGCCCTCGATATTTGACGAAACATGTCGTCATCTTCGACTCTCCTGGTCCACGACCATCTACTCCCAACGCCAAAATTAGCTCGCCGCCATCTCCGTCTTTCACATAATCTATTGAAGAAACGCTATATTCTCTCCCGGCGCGGCTTCAGGATCGAGGCTCTTCTCTCGTGGCCGTCTGTATTGAGCACGACGGCCTTTTCGATAGTCAAGCGGGAGAGGCTCGGGATCAATGTTCGCGGCGCAGCCGGCAACATGGACCACCATCAAGCAGGGGAAATACGCACCAGATGATACCACGGCATTATTCAAAACCAAATGAAGAGGCCGCCAAGGTCACAGCAACCCACCCGCCACTCCTTTGCGGAGCGCGTTATCCGTAACTCATTCGAAATCGCTCTGCCGCAAACACGTGGTCACTGAGCAGAATTGATATAGATCAACGACTCACTTCCCGCTTTTCTCAATCATAGTCGACGGAGAGCAAGGTATGTTCGTAATGCCACAGGGAAAATATAGTGGGGGCTGTTCGGCGTGGCGCTACGCCAGATCTATCAAGGATTTCAGCCGCGCCGGACGTTTACCGATACAACCATACCGAACTTCGTCCCGGTCTTCATCAGCTTTTTGCATTTTTCGGCAGCAGCCGTGCGACAGGCGGCACAAATTTTATGTTTTAAAAGAGAAATTGCACCAAGTAATTCCGAAAGTAGATATGCCTAACTCAACCTTTTTTTGCCTTTTTTACGACTCAATGGCTCTAGGCTACCGAAGTGCCAAAACGTTGCGATCATCACTCCTCGTTTATTTGCTGTCAGCCTGTGGCAGATGCTCTCGGTGCGCACCGTCACAACACCAACACCCGTGGCGCAAAGGCGTACCGAACCGTCCACACGTTAATCCTCCTAATTTGCGCCGTTGGAATACCTTCATGCGCCCGAAAACACGTCCTGAATACACCGAACTGCGTGTACTACTCTTAAAGCAACGCGAACGGCTCTTTGTTTTCCTCAATGATTCCGGACGCCTTTACCAATATGGACCATCAAAACTATGAGCGCTACCCAACTCAGAAGCATGCTTATCATTGTAGGGTTTACGCTCATTTATGGACGTTCCGCTAACGCCGGCGCTGTCCGAAACCTGTTCACAAAAACGCTTTGTCCACTCTATGCGAATCGCGGCAACAACAACGCCATCGGCTCAGCAACTCCCGGAACGCCTCTCGCTGTTGACGCGGCATCACCGACATCTCATGGTCGACAACGTGTCATTCTCCGGGGCTGGTCGCCAAAGGCGGCAACATCTGTGCTTTACCAAGCGCCTGATGTTCGTATCGTGCTAGCCAAATTTCTAACGAAAAATAATGCAGAACGAACAGTTCTTCGCCAGAAAACCGACACCTACGGAATGGTTTGGCAACAGGTTTCTATATCAGTCTGGGTTCCAACAACCATGACTGTCAGCAATGCCAGCGTCGTCTGGGCTCGGGCACAGACCCTATATGACAACCGTTGCGGAAGCTGCCACGCGCTCCACGAACCGTCCGATTTCACAGCAAACGAATGGCCAGGAATTCTCGATGCTATGGCAAAGAACGCCGCTTTTGATCCTGCCCAGACGGAACTGGTCACAAAATATCTGCAGACGCACGCACGACCCAATTAACCGACAGCGGCATTTGCCACTGGAGCAACGTGAACGAAAGGCAAAAAGATGGCTGTGCAGACAAAGGACGAGGTCCCTACATACTCCACTGAAAGCCCAGCGACATCACACGGCGTGAACCGTCGTACGGTTGTTAAGGCAGGCGCCTCTCTTGGAGCCGGTCTTCTACTCACTTCGCCGCATGCATATGCCGCCGAAACCGTCGGGAATGTCCTGAATGAAAGGTCGATTCCGAGTGCTACTCACTGGGGCATGATCAACGCCCATGTGCGCGGAAAGAAGTTTACACGTGCTACAGGGTTTTCAGGCGATGCCTATCCGACACCCATGATCCAAGCATTTTCGGACCGTGTCTATTCGACCAGCCGCGTCCAACAACCCGCAGTACGGCGAAGCTTTCTTGAGAAGGGCGCAAATGCGGGCGGTAAAGGCCGCGGCGAAGAGGAATTCATCTCTGTCAGTTGGGATGAAGCTATTAACATGGTTGCATCTGAACTCAAGCGCGTGCGCACCACTTACGGAAATGAGAGTTTTTTTCCGGGAACCGCGGACTGGCAATCGGTTGGCCTGCTCCACAGTGCATCAGCTCTCGTTAGACGCATGCTCGGGCTCTACGGAGGCTTTACGGATTGCACTGGTGACCCGAGCGTTGCCGCTGCAATGGTAATACTGCCCCATATCGTCGGCGATCTGGAAGTGTACCAGGAGCAAACCGCATGGCCTGTAATTCAGGATCACACGGAAGTTCTTGTTCTCCTGGGCGCGGATCTTGTAGTGAACAATCAGATCGGGACCCATCCATCCGACCATTACGCCTATGGAGCGCTCGAACAGTTCCGCGCCAAGGTGCAGGCCCAGAAGGCAAAAGTCGTCTCTGTTGATCCGCGCTTGACCGATACCGCCCATTATCTGGGCGCAACGTGGATTGCGCCGCGACCAAACACAGACACGGCCCTGATGTTAGGACTTGCCTATATCCTTCATGCAGAGAAATTAACCGATGAAAAATTTATAGCTAGCCATACAACAGGATTTGAGCGGTTTTTGGAATACCTTACTGGAAAAAGTGACGGCACTCAAAAATCGCCGGAATGGGCTTCGGAAATAACGGGTATCAAGGCTGATACCATTCGCGACCTCGCGCGTGACATGGCACGGCATCGTACCATGATCATGTCCGGCTATGCTATACAGCGCGCGGACCACGGCGAACAGCCTTATTGGATGCTGGTTACCTTGGCGGCGATGCTGGGTCAGATCGGGCTACCCGGTGGAGGTTTTGGCGTCAGCTATCACTACGATAATGGTGGCGACCTGGTTGCTCGTGCCCCAGATATCCCGGGGATATCTGCCGGAGCAAATCCGGTGATGACGGCGCTCCCCTTTGAGCGCGTAACGGAAATGTTCCTCAATCCGGGGAAAAGGGTGCCATATAATGGAACAACCATTAAATATCCAGATATCCGATTGGTGTATTGGGCAGGTGGAAACCCGCTTACGCACCTGTGGCAGACCAACCGCGTGCGGGAAGCATGGCAGCAGCCAGAGACAATCATCGTTCAAGATCCGTTTTGGACGGCCACAGCAAAGTTTGCTGACATTGTCTTGCCAGCCACTACTACCTTCGAACGAAACGATATCGAGGTATGTGGCGCATATTCAAGGCAATACATTGTCGCAATGAAGCGAGTCATTGACCCCGTCGGAGGGGCTCGGAATGACATCGATATGTTAGCCGATGTTGCTCAACGACTCGGCGTCGGCCCGAAGTTCACTGAAGAAAAAAGCGAGATGGACTGGCTCCGGTCTTTCTATGCAGTGGCACAGGAGCAGGCATCAGCGCAAAACATAGAGATGCCAGCATTCGATGAATTTTGGCACAAGGGCTATGTGGAATTTTCTATTCCTCCGTCCTCACGACACTACGTGCGGCATGCTGCATTCCGTGCGGATCCAGTGACTCATCCGCTTGGCACTCCGTCCGGCCGCATAGAGATCTATTCCAAGACGATTGAAAATTATCATTATGACGACTGCCCACCGCATCCAACATGGCTAGAACCAATGGAATGGCTTGGGAGTCCAAAAGCCAAGATATATCCATTTCACGTGCTGTCTCCACACCCGAAATACCGTCTCCATTCACAATTGAATAACACCTGGATTCGGGAGTGGTACGAGGTACATCAACGGGAGCCGGCATGGATTCACCCCGATGACGCGCGCGAGAGAGGCATCGGGAACGGTGACGTGATTAAAGTATTTAATGAACGAGGACAGATCCTGGTCGGCGCAGTCGTGACTGACCGTGTACGACGGCACGTACTCATCATTCACGAGGGCGCCTGGTACGATCCGGAAGCGGTCGGAAAGAATGACGCGATCTGCAAGCATGGTCTGGTTAACGTTTTGACCTCTGACAAAGGTACATCCCGTCTGTCACAGGGCAACATTGCGAACACTGTTCTAGCAAATATAGAGAAAGTTTCAGGGTTCGTGCCACCTGTGACTGCTTTCGAACCGCCACAAATTGTGTCCAAGCTTCAGCGAGGTTAGCATGCCGAAACAGCCTGCGTTGTTCAGGGCGGGCAGCGATTGTCATGCTGGGACACTGGCGCCCTGCCCATCCCGAGGGCAGCCGCCGGTTTACCGACGCCTCAGATTGAGGCCATTGAATCAGATAATCTGGAATGTATCGGCTGTTGGCAAGTTGGACTGGCATGAGTGCGTCAGCACGACGTACCATCATTGCCAGATTACGGATTAGGGATTTGGGTACTGCGCAAAATGCCACGCCGGCTGATGTGCATCATTGTCAGCCAAGCCAGACATCCCAAAGACTAAAAATTATCATGACGAAAAGTGCCGTGCTGAAGGTTGCGCCTCCCAAAAGCACCAACCATACAAAGCGTGGGTTGATCGTGGTTAAAAACCACCCTGCAACATCGCCAAGAAACGCGATGTATGGCAACAGCGACCAAAAGATCTTCCATCGGCGGGACACGCTGGAGTGAAGAAATATAAACCCTATAATCCAGAATGCGACAAGCAGTCCCCACAGATGAATGTGGGCCAAGCCTATCAGTGTGTCCAGGCCAACACCAGGTCCGTAGTAAGTCGCGGCGATGTCCTTTGGTGTAATCAGGATGCCGCCACCCGGGGCGTGATGGCTTACGTATATATAGAGCAAAGCCATTCCTAGCGCGACCAACGCGAACACCAGCGTCGCCGATATCAATACCTTCATTTCCAAAGGCTGGTCTACCAGCCGGCTTCTCTTATCACTTTCCAGATACGTCATCACGATCTCCTGCGTGCGTCCTCTCAACCGAGATCGGAATGCTCGCGAAATACGCTGAAATATCTTTCAATTGCTGACGCGAAAGCCCTCGTAGCACTTCTTGCATGATCGTCCCCACGCGTCGGCCATCTTGATAGTTCTCTAACTGCCTAAGAAGATAGGCGTAGTGCTGTCCTGCGATGTTTGGGACCTCTTCGCTTGGAGCAATGCCATCGGCTCCATGGCACATTGAACACTCTACAGAGATCGCCGCACCGCGCGCGCGCTCTTGCGCAGCGCTGGCAGAGCAGATGCGGAGAACAACTGTTGCAATGGCCAGATATCGAATACAGAAACGCATTAAGTAAAAGCGCAAAGAGCGAGAGGTGAAAGTCTGACAATACAACATCACCAACTCAATAAGGGATCTGCTTGAGGTCCCCTTTTAGCACAATAGTTCTCAAAGGCCACCGACGCCTCGCCGTGCGCTCGTCCGGCGTTACAACACAGCCGCCGCACTAGACCGGTTCGTGTAAACTGACGGTGTTTTATCCGGCCCATGCACGTGACCGTTAAGCAAGCTTTTTTTTGCGTTTTGTGAGGATTTAACCCAGACAACTTGAGTTTTTCGTGTAGTTTTTGATTCATATTTGAACGCTTTGGCATTGCTTGACCGGGCCGTAGAAACTCCATGGCCGGCGCGCCCCAGGCCATGCTCATAACCACGCTTCCCGCCATCAGGAGAAAGGGCTTGCACGGCGAGGAACCAACCACGATGTGCGTGCTGCCGTGCTGCAGCAAGGATCGCTGCTGCGCCATTATCTCTTTGAGATGAGAATCTGTAACACTTCCACCCAAACGCGACATAGATATGTCCGATAACCGGCTTTAAAGGATGCTGGAGATACCGCGCTACCGGCGTCCGCCATGGATCCTCTCAGTGACTGATTAGAGCGGCGCTGCCGGTGCGGTCCTTTGGGGAAAATTCATACCCGGCCGCCAGCCGGGAAGCCTCGCCGCCTACTCGCCAGAAATGCTCGCGAGTCTTGTGCCTCAGGAGCGGCCATTCGAGGGCTTGGTCGAACATACCCAGCATACCGCGCCCCAAACGAAATTCGGAAGACGCCGCTTTTACGACGTAAGAAAGTAGCGATGACGCGGCAGCAGTGCTTCGTCGAGTTCATAAACGAGCGGCGATCCCGTTGGCATTTCGAAATTGGCGATTTCGTCATCGGGAACGGCGCTGAGGAACTTTGCCAGTCCTCTAAGACTGTTTCCGTGGGCGACGACGAGCACTCGTTCTCCTCGGCGAAGCGCGGGACCGATCGACTGATGCCAGCACGGCAGGACGCGTTTGACCGTGTCCTTTAAACTTTCCGACGATGGCAAGGCCGTATTTGGTAGTTTGCGATAGCGTGGGTCTCTGGCGGGATGGCGCGCGTCGCCGCTTGGTAGCGGTGGTGGCCGTACATCCCAACTGCGGCGCCATGCGAAGACCTGCTCTGCGCCGTATCGGTCGATCATATTCGCCTTGTTAAGGCCCTGCAAGGCGCCATAATGGCGCTCGTTTAGCCGCCATGATTTTTCAACCGGCAGCCACAGAAGGTCCATTTCCTCCAACACGAGATCAAGTGTTTTGATCGCCCTTTTCAGGACCGAAGTAAAGCAAGTATCGAAACAATGACCCGCTGTGGCCAGCCGGACGCCCGCTTGACGCGCTTCTGCCAAGCCCTGTTCGGTCAAGTCAACATCGGTCCAGCCGGTGAAAACATTCTCCTTGTTCCACACGCTTTGACCATGGCGAAGCAGAACAAGCGTTCGCACCGCATCCTTGCCAGAACCCCGAGTCGAGAGTTCGTTTCCTGACGATCTCAACCGACAAACCTACGCCAGTCTATTCCGCGCTTGTTAGCCATTATCCTCGTCCAATTCGTCGGCAAAAGTCCAAACCGGTCGCCACTCATAGAAGCTTGGCCTTTATCATCAATGTTCCAGCGCCAGGCGACTTGAGAAGCCAACCAATCCTGACAACGCGTCCCTGCTGGCTCGGCTACTGGTGAACCGGCAGTCAGATGCTGTCAAGCCAGATAGGTTTTAGAAGCGTAGTGCATGGACAACGACATTCGGCATCGACACTAGCCCTAAAAACGGTGTCAACCCAAAAAATTTTGGTGTGCCGACGACGTCAACTGCACACCGCTTGACGCCCCCTCCGCTTACCAGCAAGACCTCCTCGGGCAACAAGCTCCCATCGGGCTTGACTTCGAACGGTTGGCAGGGCTCACGTCAATCAAATTATCAAGCAATTGCATTTCGTGATCCGAAGGCGAATCCCAGCAGGATAAATTGCGGATCGCGGAAGAACACAATCGCTTATTGCCACGTGCGCGAGAGAGTTGGGCGCATAAAGAGAGCCCGAACGCTTTTCAACAAACAGTCAAACCCCCGGGCGCATGATGAGAGGATTTCGGACCAACGAAATTCCGAACCGCTCTACATGAATTCCGCGCTGCCCGGAGAGTTTTTAGCCCGTTCCTGTGCGACCACCACTCCATCATACTTCCCTTACGAGTTGCGAAACGTAAGACACAACGCCTGCCGGCACAAAAACTCCTCGCTCACACAAACACCACAGGCTCCTCTTTCGAACACCGATTCCGCCCTTTCTGGCCGTGTCTTACTCGAGTATCAGCTCGCCGTATGAGTTTTCCACTATCTTTTCCGGAACGCCACGTCGGCAGCAGCTGACCGACTAATGGCCTCACACTCCTCCCTACTTTATAAGAGCTTTAATTATCGCCAAATATACTTCACCACCCACAATACGGCCTGTGCCTTAGCCGTACGAAACATTTGGAAACTATCTCGCGATTGAATGCGAGCCTAGTTTGCATTCATTCGCAAATACGCCGAAGGCGTCACAATAGCTTCCGCTTCCATTCCTCTTTGGGAATCAAGCCTGAACGTCCGCCAAAACAGCACCGACACCCAGCCCCATGCCCAGCAGTCGCTGCAAACCGCCCCTCCGGACTCGAATTGCCCTTTTGCTCGCGATATCCAGTAGCTATTCCGCCGATTGCAGGAGCACTTAGCTGCACGCGCGGCGCCATTTGCCCACATTCCGGACATTCGAATGGTTCTGCGTATTGAGTCATCGGCCGAACGGCAGAAAATATTCCGCACCGCGGACAACCGTAATCATACTCGGGCACAACTCTTCTCCTTCAACTACATTGATCTTGCTCGTCAATATTGTTAGTGTTGTTATAATGATAAGAAGGACTGCGCGTCAAGGCGATGCTTCCATGTGCGACAATAAACTCGACTTCTAAATCTTTCGTATCTACCGGCTATAAGCCATGTTTCTACGATAGTTTTTACCCAGCACTAAGTTCCATCACCGTTAATGGCAATTGTTTTGTAATACGCGCCACTTTCGAACCAAGCGTTTGTTATCATGATGCGGCGCCGGCGACGTACTCTACGGTCTGCATATATAAAACCGTAATTGCGCCAAGTTATTTTTTACTAAACTGTCCGCGCACGCGTTAGCGTGCCATTTAGTTAAACATGCTACCGCACCTTGCGCAGAGCCTTTATTATATCACACACATAGCGATAATATATCAGCTCGCGACTGAAATAGCAAAACTACAGTTTTTCTGTAAACAGTACGGTTAGGGGCCCCATGTAGCTAACGTGTAGTTGTTCTTTGGTAATGATGCCGGCCTGTATTAGACCGCCTCCCCGACAAACACGTCTTTTTTCAGAGTTGCGTGTACGCCGAAGTTTCCATCAACGACTTGTGTTATTCCGAAGTCGAC
>JAJZBH010000044.1 GCA_021799015.1 Pseudomonadota bacterium | reverse complement strand
GTGAGTATCTGGGATGCGAGCCGTGGTTTCCCTACCGATTTCCCCATGGTAGGCTTCTTGGTTGCTCTGCATCAGCGGCATTTGGGGGCCTCGTATCAGGTGGGGGCCTTTCAAGGCCCCCAATTCAGGCCCCCATCTTCCACAGTTGCAGACAGACAAGGGCAGTCATCGACAACCGATAACTGCCAGAAAATAGCGGATTTCTGCGGATTTTTCAACCATCAGCAGACATCGCCAGACGGGACACTGGAGCGGGTAGCGGGAATCGAACCCGCGCGTTCAGCTTGGGAAGCTGACAGGCTACCATTACATCATACCCGCGCTCCTTTTATCTACCGTTGTGCTTGGCGTCGCGCAATGCACGCTTGCCTAAGAACCGCAGGACGCATAGGAACACGTGTCGGTCTGCTTTCATGTCCGGGGCGTGGCGCAGCCTGGTAGCGCGCTTGTTTTGGGTACAAGAGGCCGCCGGTTCGAGTCCGGCCGCCCCGATATGACGCTGCAGACCGATGTATTGGAGGAATTTTTTCGGATGAACCGCGCGCGAATCTTTCTACCGCCGAAATCAGCAATGCAATCGGGGCGTGCAAAAACCCGCCGCTGGGTTCTCGAATTCGAGCCTAGTATGGCCAAGCGTAGGGACCCACTGATGGGCTGGACCGGTAGCAGCGACATGCTGGCCACGGAGGTGCGCTTGTTTTTTGACAGCCGTGAGGAAGCGATCGCCTATGCCGAACGGCATGGGATTCCGTTCGATCTGGAGATTCCTCCTGAGCACCATGTGCGACCGAAAGCCTATGCGGACAATTTTCGATTCAACAGGCGCGGGAATTGGACACATTAATGCTTTCTCTAACGGCTCCTTATGGAACATGAGCGTCCCGTGACCGTTGTCAGTGAT
This sequence comes from Pseudomonadota bacterium, assembly GCA_021799015.1. Lineage (GTDB taxonomy): Bacteria > Pseudomonadota > Alphaproteobacteria > Acetobacterales > Acetobacteraceae > Acidiphilium. The sequence continues at coordinate 17,311 of JAJZBH010000044.1, read as the reverse complement.
GTTCCTGTTGGGGAATTTTGCCTTCCCACCCCTAGTCGTCGCTGAACATGTTAGTTGTTCGATTGAAATTGGGGCTTGCAGCGTGGTAGCGCTCTAGCTTTGGTAAAGCGTCAGCCCGCCTGCCGTCTCCCTGACATGTCTGTTCTGCGTCGTTTATATAGGAGCTGACCCCCCCCGCCCGCTCCGAGCTCTACCGCTGACTTCGCAGCCTCGTCATCACCAGAGACCGACGTGCACAGAATCATGGATGCGAGGGGTTACCGGCAGGCGGCACAAAAGTCGATGATACGGCTACAGGCCGCCGCGAGGGCATCGTCACTCGCGGCGGTGGACAGGCGAATATGCCCTGGCGTTGCAAAAGATGAACCGGGCACTGTTGCGACAAGAGCCTCTTCTAGAAGAGCTTCCGCGAAGTCATGGTCGTTTTTCAGGAGCCTGCCTTTTGCGGTCGTCTTGCCTAACAAAGCTGCGATGGAGGGAAAAGCATAGAACGCTCCTTGCGGCTGTGTGCAAGCGAGGGAAGGAATAGCAGCGAGACTTGAAAGAACTAGATCACGTCTACGGCGATAGATGGCGCGCCGTTCCACAAGTACATCCTGTGGGCCATCAAGAGCAGCGGTGGCAGCTGCCTGAGAGATGGTCGAGACGCCAGCTGTTGATGTTCCCTGCACTATGGTCATGGAACGCAACCAGTTTTGTGGCCCGGTACAGAAGCCGACGCGCCACCCGGTCATTGCATATGATTTTGAAACGCCGCTGACGGTGAGGATCCGGTTCGAGAGGTCTGGCGCAACCCTCGCCAAGGCAAGATACTCACCGTCCAGTATGAGATGTTCGTATATGTCGTCGGCTATGATACGAACTTCTGGGTGCTGCCGCAGCACAGTGGCAAGGTCTTCCAAGGTGGCACGGTCAGCGACAGCACCTGAAGGGTTGTTTGGAAAATTAAGGAGTAAAAGTCGGGTACGGGCAGTAATTGCGGCATCAAGTGCCGCGGCATCAATTTTGAAGCCATTGCTGCTGGCGCAAGGAAGAAAATTTGGGGTTCCTCCGGCGAAATCGACGATCTGCAGGTAACCAGCCCAACATGGCGCCGGGATCAGCACTTCGTCGCCTGGCTCGATGACGGCCATTACGGCATCAAAAATCACCTGCTTGCCGCCGTTGCCTATCAGAATTTCGTCGGTAGATAAACGAAAGCCTTGGTCGCGAGCGAATTTTCGGGCGACGGCTTCACGTAGTGCGCTAGTTCCACCAACAGGCGGGTATTTCGTTTCGCCAGCGCGAGCTGCTGCTAACGCAGCTTCAATGACATGGTCTGGCGTGGGTAGGTCGGGTTCGCCAATTGCAAGTGAGATTACGTGCTTGCCTCCGTCGCGAAGTTCACGAGCACGGGCCGCCATAGCGAAAGTGGCGGCCGTGCGAGTACGGGCGATACGAGCAGCGAATTCCGTCATCTTTGATTGTTGGTATTGTCCTCAGGTTCAGGTTCGAGTCGAGCTTCCGCCTCAGCCTGCAGGCGGAGAAAGCTGCGCCTGCTAAACGGAAGCATTGCGAGATATGCTAAAGCGAGAAGCACGAACCCTGCCCAAGGGTCCGCCATGATGATTGCGGCAACAACGATCACGCCAATAAGGATGAACAGGACGTAATCGGGAGGAACTTTGAAATTCTTGAAAGTCCAGACCGGAAGTGTGGAGACACAGAGTAGGGCTGTACCGATCAATGCGACCGTCGAGAGGATGGGGGCGCGGGCCAACGTTTCGAGTCCCATTAGGCCATTCTGGTCGGCCTCCAGACCGAAATAGATTGGCAGCAATGCCAATGCTGCGCCGGCGGGAGCAGGCACGCCGGTGAAGAAATTAGATGCAAAGCGTGAAGCGGGGAGATATTTTCGATCATCACGATGAGCTTCCGCGTCGAGGGCAGCGTTAAAACGAGCAAGACGCAAGGCCATACAGGCTGTAAACATCAACGAGGGAATGTAGCCGATGGAACCCCAAACGTGGAGTGACCATATATAAATAACCAGGGCGGGAGCAACACCAAAGCAGAGAAAGTCGGATAGCGAGTCAAATTCGGCGCCAAAACGCGAGGTTGCTCTCAAGAGACGAGCGAGGCGGCCATCAAGCCCATCAATTACGCCTGCGACGGCGATTGCGATGACCGCGGCGCCAAAACGTTGATCTAGAGCGAAGCGGATTGACGAAAAGCCGACGCAAAGGCCGGTTAAGGTCATTAGATTTGGTAGCATCCGATTGAAGCTGAGACCACGCAGGCGCGGTCGACGCGGGGGACGCCTCCGTGGTAAAAGAAAAAGGTGGGGAGCGTTCCCGCTCATGTTTCGGATCGCGCGTTTGCGGTTGTCGTTGCAATCACAGTTTCGCCACCGACCATGCGCTGGCCAATTGCGACGAGTATGGTACTGTCAGACGGGAGATAAAGATCCGTGCGACTTCCGAAGCGGATGATGCCGAAACGGGCCCCCGCGGTTACGTGCTCAGCTTCGTGTACCTCGCACACTATCCGTCTCGCAATCAGGCCCGCGATTTGCACGACGGCGATCATTTGCCCATCCTCAAGACGGATTGCTAGTGCGTTCCGCTCGTTTTCTTCGGCAGCTTTATCATCCGAAGCGTTGAAGAAAACCCCGTGACGATATGCGACGCGCGTGACCGTTCCCGCAGCAGGGATGCGGTTTACATGGACGTCCAGCACCGAGAGGAAGATTGCCACGCGAGGGACCGCCACCTCGGGCAGGCCGAGTTCTTGTGGTGGAATTGCACGGTCGATGAGCACGACGCGACCGTCGGCCGGGGCAAGAAGAACGTCGTTTCGCTGTGGGGGCACCCGATCCGGATCACGGAAAAAGAAAAAGCAGAACAGCGTGAAGATAAGACCAATCCACGCAACCCAACTTGCCACCAGCAAGCCAAGGAGCAGGATTACGAACCCGGCAGCAATGAACGGAAATCCGGCACGGTGAGGCGGAGCAAGAGCAGATTTTACATTATCGATAACGGTCATCACAGGCTCCTAGCTTCGGCGAGTGCTTTTTTGTTGCAAGAGGTTAGGCTTGTGCGGAAGCGGCGCTGCGGGTAGCCCCAACCCGGGCGGCAAGCGAGGCAGCCATAAACGCATCAAGATCACCATCGAGTACCGCGTTCGGATTGCTGCTCTCAACATTGGTGCGCAGATCCTTAACAAGCTGATAGGGGGTGAGGACGTACGACCGAATCTGATGCCCCCAACCAATGTCGCGTTTGGCATTTTCGTTGGCCTCGGTTGCGGCCTCGCGTTTCTGCAATTCTAACTCGTAGAGGCGAGCCTTGAGCATTGCCATCGCAGTAGCGCGATTGCGGTGCTGGCTCCGATCGGTTTGGCACGCGACGATAATACCTGACGGTATGTGTGTTATGCGGATCGCACTCTCGGTCTTATTGACATGCTGGCCACCAGCGCCCGAGGCACGGAACGTGTCGACCTTGAGATCGGATGAATCGATTTCAATCTCAATCGTGTCGTCGACTACTGGGTAGACCCAGACGCTGGCAAAACTGGTCTGGCGGCGGGCATTCGAGTCGAACGGAGAAATCCGTACAAGACGATGAACGCCGGCTTCGGTTTTGAGCCAGCCATACGCATTTCGGCCTGATATTTGCAGCGTCACGGACTTGATGCCGGCCTGTTCGCCATCTGAACGATCGAGTTCTTGCACTTTGTAGCCATGTTGCTCCGCCCAGCGTACATACATGCGCAACAGCATTTCTGCCCAGTCTTGCGCTTCGGTCCCGCCGGCCCCAGCATTAATTTCCATGTAGGCATCGTTGCCATCGGCCTCGCCGGAGAGCAGGCTTTCGATCTCGCGCCGTTTTGCCTCTTCCGCAATCTGCCGAAGCGCCAATTCCGCTTCGGCTAATACGGCGTGATCGCCTTCAGCTTCCGCTAGTTCGACCAGAGCACGAGCGTCTTCTGCGTCACGTTCGATCGTGCGCACAGCCTCAATTTGGCCCGCTATATAGTTTCGTTCTCGTAACAGAGTCTGGGCAGCGCTAATTTCCTGCCACAGCTGCGGGTCTTCCGCCCGCGCATTGAGTTCGGCGAGGCGGCCTTCTGCAGCGTCCCAGTCAAAGATGCCTCCTTAGCAGGCTTACCGATTCGGCGATCTGCTGAAGGATGCTGTCAGTTTCGGCGGACATAGGTGTGGTCTCAAGTTTGAAAATTCTCGGATCTAATACAGACCGCCGAGCGACTTGTCGACAGCAGGTGCTGATGATGGTGGCAGGTCTGTGCTCTTGCTACCCGCCGGGTTGAATTCGTCGGCAGCGCTGGAGCTAAGGCCTGATCGAGCGTTGCTGACGCCTGTTCCAAAACCGAGCGGGTTATTGGCGACTAGGCCGCCGTTGGATTGCGCACCAGGCGTTTGTCCTGGCTTAAATGCTTCGGTTGCCGTCTGGCCATCGAACGTGACCGGCGCTAGCTTCATCCCCGGCGGTGTTGGAAAGTTAACCACCGGCTGATTTTTTAGAGCGAATTTCATGTAACGGTTCCATGCCGGCCCACACACATTGCCGCCGGTCTGATTGTTACCCAGATCGCGCGGCGTATCGTAGCCAATCCAGCAGCCGGTGACCATCTGTGGCACAAAGCCGATAAACCACGCGTCGTTAAAATTATTGGTGGTTCCAGTCTTGCCTGCGATCGGGCGATTGAGCCCCACGACCGCTGGAACGCCGGTGCCGTACTCCGTAACATTCCGCATCATCATGATGACCTGGAACACGTCGTCGGGGTTGGCAATCTGTGCGCCAGGCCGGTTGAGAACCGGAGGTTGGTCAGGCGAGCCATCGGTACAGTTGAGACAAGACTGTGCAGGCGCCTGATATAGCACATGACCGTCTGGGGCGATGACACTGTCAATCAAAGATAGGTCGACTTGGCGACCGTATTCGTCGAGCGCGGCATAACCCCGGACCATCTTCCAGAGAGTCGTATCCAATGCTCCGATCGCTGCGGGATAGATCAGCGGCATGTGCCGAACAATCCCAAAGCGCTCGTAGTTTACAGCGATGTTGGCCAGACCGACGCGGCGCGCAAGATGAAGAGTCGCGAGGTTAAGAGATTGTTCGATGGCGTAGAAGACGGGCACGGGACCAAGGAAATTCATTTCGTAATCGCCGGGCCGGTAGGTTTGGCCGTCTGCGAGGTGTTCCACAAATGGCGCATCCAGAATTGTCGCGTCCGGCTGCAGTCCAGACTCCATGGCTGTTAGGTACACAAATGGTTTGACGCTCGAGCCCGGCTGTCTGTGCGCTTGGATCGCCCTGTTGTACGGACTCATAGCATGGCTCCAACCACCCACCATCGCTAGGACGCGGCCGGTACGAGGTTCAACACTCAGCATAGCCCCTTCGACCCGCGGAACCTGCTCAAGCGCGACGGTTCCGACCTGGGATTTTGCTTTCGTATTAGGCTCGATCATCACGACATCGCCAGGTTTGAGCATCTGGCGCATATCATGCAAAAGTGGGCCTGGGACGCCATCTATCATTGGGCGCCCCCATTGGATCGCCGCCAAGGTAAGAATGCCGACGCGCGGCTTGCCGGGATTGCCGTCGTGGAGCCAGCCAATTTTTGCTTCGGTCGCGGCTTCGCTGATGACGATGCCAAGACGCCACGACTGGATTAAGCCCGGTGGAGCCGGTTGGAGAGCCAGCGCTTTTCGCCATCCTGCTGCAAAATCAGTAAGATGAAGCTTGGTTACAGGTCCTCTGTATACTCCGAATTCGTGATCATAGGCTACCAATCTTGCACGCATCGCGGCCATCGCCGCTGTTTGCAATGACGGATTAAGGCTCGTGCGAACGATCAGGCCACCCTCCATCGTGCGTTTACGGCCGAACATTTGGATCAATTGGTCTTGCACCGCGTCAGCAAAATAGCCGGCACCAGGAATCACCTGTGGTGCGCTGGCCGCCTGCGGCAGGAGAGGCTGAGATTCTGCCTGTCTAGCTTGGGCTGCGGTGATGGCACCATCGACACGCATGCGATGAATGACCCAGTTGCGCCTGCGCAGCGATCGTTTTGGGTGAAGAAAGGGATTGTAGTTTGTCGGCGCTTTGGGCAATCCGCCTAGAGTGGCAGCTTCCGCGATGGTAAGCTTGGACAAAGGTTTGTCAAAATAAGATTGGGCTGCCGCTGCCACGCCCCACGAATCCTGTCCCAGGTAAATTTCATTCAGATAGATCGTCAAAATCTTCTTCTTCGTCATGACACGATTCACACGCAGAGCGAGGATTGCTTCCTTGATCTTGCGCGTGAAATCGATGCGGTTATCGAGCAGCATATTCTTGACTACCTGCATTGTAATCGTTGAGGCCCCCAGCGGGCGCTCGCCAGTACCGATACGGGTCAGGTCAACAAATGCGGCGCGCACAATTGCTAACGGATCAATGCCGGGTTCGGTCCAAAAATTCCGGTCCTCCGCGGAAATGAATGCATTGCGAACGATCGGGGGAATTTGATCATACGGCGCGTAGATCCGGCGTTGGGTGCCGAGAGCCGCGATCAGCTGAAAATTATTGGCGTAGATTCGTGTTTCCAGTGGCGGTTCGTAGTGCTTTAACTTCGCTACGCTCGGCAGGCCGGCGCTGAAATACAGGAATAATCCACCGCCTCCCAGAAGTCCGCCAATAATGACCACTACAGCCAGACGGTACAAGCTGCGGGTGAGAACACTCCCTATGAATGGTACAAATGGGCGCCGGCGTCGAGGCTCGCGGGAACGCTTGCCGCCACGACCGTCACCAGCCCGGCGTGAGTTCCGTTTGCCGCCGCGCGGCTGGCCGGAAGGAAAGCGTTGCGATCGGTCTGCGGATAGATTGCTATTTGGGCGCGGTGTACGAGACATGGAGGGCCTCATATCACCATGATCCCTGTCAGGCGAACCACTTGGACGGCAAGTGCGTTAAATATTGGCAATTCAAAGAGGCATCTTTCCGCCGGGTTGGGGGTTGCCGCGGATCCATGATTGAGCTCCGGCTGCGTCCTTAATGAAACTGTCCGTCAGGATGGTATAGCTTGCTCTTGTTTGGCCTGTTGAGCTATAGCCGGCGCCTCGGAGTGTAGCTCAGCCTGGTAGAGCACTGTGTTCGGGACGCAGGGGCCGGAGGTTCGAATCCTCTCACTCCGACCAATTAAATCAGTGCGTTAAGCCAATTTACCACAAGGGTCGGAGGTTCGAGTATACCCGGTTTGATCCTCTATTTTCTTGGTCGGTGCATCCTCCGCTAAGGTTCGGTGCCGTCGCGTCTAAGCAACGGCGCTCAGCAATGCTTAAGCCAGACAGTAAATCCGACCGTTCGGTGGGGGCTGATCAATGTAGACCGGAAGCTAACCATGAAAGATATTTTTCCGTATTTATTAGTGATTCGCGCGCGACTTTAGATGGCAACAGCATCAGCACCGATACATACTCTGCGGGGATATACGCCGAACCCGTCCGATGGAGGCGATCGAGAAGGTGGCTTGAGCGATGGCAGGATGATGGTATTTTAGTTGGGCTACCTGTGTCAGCTTATCTCGACGGAAGGCGAGTGCGTCTAAAAGCTAACTGGGACCGCTGCGCCACACAACGCGGTATTCGCCAGGAATGAGAAATTCGAGGCGTCGTCAACCAAGAGAGCAGCAAATTATGCATGTGGGTTGACGACACACAGCTACTATTCATGGCGTCGTTGGGTGGAAATTCGGCCGCGTGACGCGATCGGGGGCTGCTTCCGACACGTGTGCGTCGTGGCGAGTTGGTAAGTTTGTTGATGTTCTGGGGTGACCATGGCCGATTATTTCTCTTTCCGATCTTGGCCGCTGCGAGTGATTCGCGGCATTTGGTTGACGTTGCGTACGATTATTCTGGTTACTGGCGCGGTTACCCTTCTGCTTGTGATTATTGCAGTGAGCGCAATCCGGCACATCGCCGAGACGTCAGTAAAGCCGCTGCCGCCTCGTTTCGCCCTTAGCATTAACCTCATGCACGCTCCCAAAGATGCTGAACCGGTCGCTTCCTGGATCCAATTCGGTACGGCAGAACGACCAACTTTGTTGCAGACGATACGGGCGATTGATCGTGCGGCGCGCGACGACCGGGTCACAGGCATTGACGTGGAGCTGGGTGGGACATGTTGCTCGCTGACGACAGCCGAGGAGATCCACAACGCGCTCGCCCGGTTTCATGCTGCGACGGGCAAGCCCATCACGGCACGGGCGATGTCATTTGACGGTGTAGATGGTCTTGGAGCATACGACATTGCGACCGCCGCAACCCGGATCGAGATCTCTGCTGCTGGCGATTTTGGAGTTACCGGTCTCGCGCTTCAATCGCCCTTCGCAGCCGCCTTATTGCAGAAGCTGGGTGTAACCGCGCAGTTTGAGCATATCGGGGCCTATAAGACATATCCACAGCTGTTTACGCGCTCGGAACCGTCCCAGGCCAACCGCGAAATGCTGGATAGCCTAGCCGGATCACTCTATGCGTCAGCAATTGCTCCAATCGCCACACGGCTGCACCAGTCGCCAAAAACTATCGAGGCGCTGATTGACCAGGCGCCATTCGGCGCCGAGCGCGCGAAGCGGGATCGTCTTGTTGATTCCGTGCTGCCGCTTGATGTGCAGATAGGTGATTTTGGAGCCGATACTGTAAAGCTCAGGACCTATATTGAAACCGCGCCAGTACGACCCAAGGACGCGACGCACATAGCGCTTATTATTGCGCGCGGTACGATCGAAGAGCCTTCCGCCGCGGAGCAGCCAGGATCAATAGCTCCGCAGCACTTGGTTCGGCAGCTTGCGGATGCAATCAAAAATCCGTCAATCAAGGCGATCCTGCTACGCCTTGATACCCCAGGTGGCACAGTGACCGGCTCAGCAATGGTTGGTGCCGAGGTTGCTGCCGCAGCGGCCGCGCACAAGCCGCTCATTGTGTCAATGGGTGAGCTAGATGCGTCCGGCGGTTACTGGATATCCAGTCACGGTGCGATGTTGGTTGCCGATCCTGCGACTCTGACTGGTTCCATCGGGGTACTAAGTGGGAAATTGAGCTTTGCGCCGCTGTTACGTCATTTGGGAGTGACGATCACAGGGGCTTCGCGTGGCGACAACGCGAACTTCGATAGTGCTGTCAAGGCGTGGACACCGGCTCAGCTAGCATCGGTCAAAGTCATGCTGAACCATGACTATCAGCATTTCGTTGCTTGGGTTGCATCCGGGCGCCACATGACGCCGGCGGCCGTTGAAGCTGTTGCGCAGGGGCGTGTGTGGACCGGCATTCAGGCGAAGCGGCGGGGGCTGGTTGATAAGAATGGTGGTTACCACACGGCCTTGCTGGCTATACGTGCGGCGCTTCATCTTAAGCCTGATGCCCCGCTGGCAATCAATGTCGCGCGTCTTAGCCTTAAGGATTTGCTGCAAGAGGAACTTCTGCGAAAGCTTGCCGGGAACAATCCACTTGGATTGGCCGACTTGCCGCCAGAGTTGCGCGTCGCTGGGTGGGACGTGCAATTACATCGGCTGGAGATGTTCCCACTCGTGTTACGGTGATCTAACCGAAACTCCCGCCTGCTCGACGTCTTGTTTGGTAACGCCGTGGCCGCTCCTGCCGTAGGCGCGTGCGCATACTCTCACTCACAAAAAAGAACAAAACAAAAACTTTTATTTGGCGCGGTGACGCCATTGACGCCGCATTGCCGTGTAAAAAATGCCCGCCTTAATATTGGGATATTTCTGAATCAAAGCATCGGAATTCCTTTGACGCCCATATTCGCCCATGTTATCCCACATTTACCCAGACTGATTCGGTTCGGTACTGTGTCGGTAGGTTGGTCCGACCGCTCACGTTTGGCGCAACAGGCGAGGCGAAGGGGGCGCGGACAGCAACCAGATGGACCAGTTTCTCGGCACGCATCAAAACCGACTCGATGCCAAGGGGCGTGTTTCTGTCCCAGCGTCGTTCCGTGCCGTGCTGCGGACGGTTGAAGCCGGCAGTTCGCTCATCCTGCGTCCTTCTCATAAGTATGCGTGCATCGAAGCGTGGCCTGCACCAGTATTCGCGGCGCTCGAACGCCAGATGAGAGAGATTGATCTGTTCAGCGAAACACACGATGACCTTGCAGTTTCGATTTACGCTGACGCTTATCCGCTCGATGCCGATAAAGAAGGCCGAATTTTGCTTCCGACCCTTCTGGTGAGCCACGCGAATTTGACCGAAGGTGTCGTCTTCATGGGTATGGGAAGGATCTTTCAGATCTGGGATCCGGAGGCTGCGGCCCGTCGGCGCGCCGAGGCGAGGGAGCGGGCTCGTACGGGTGGGCTGACCCTTCCTGCGGCAGCGCTTAGCAGCGGAGGTACCCGATGAGCGATCGTGTCAGTCGGCACATCCCCGTTCTATGCAACGAAGTTGTGATGCTCCTCCAGCCGGGCGCTCGCAAAGCTTATCTTGACGGGACGTTCGGTGACGGCGGTTACAGCAATGCGCTTCTAGAGGCGGCGCCATGCGTGGTTTGGGCTATCGATCGTGATCCGGCCGCTATTTTGCGAGGCTGCGCCTTGGTCGAGCGGTACGGTGATCAACTTCATCTGATCGAAGGTACGTTCGGTAACTTGGCGCGGCTGTTGGCTAATCGGGGAGTACGCAAACTAGATGGTGCGGTATTCGACTTTGGAGTTTCCTCGTATCAGCTTGATGATCCAGCGCGAGGGTTTTCCTTTCGCGCTGACGGGCCGCTAGATATGCGCATGGGGGTTAGTGGGCGGACTGCGGCAGATGTGGTAAATAATACTAACGAATCTGAATTAGCCAACATTCTATATCATTTTGGCCAGGAGCGTGCTTCGCGGCGGATTGCAAAGGCGATCGTAGCACGCCGAAAGGTTAGGAAGTTTGCCACGACCATTGATCTAGCTACCGTGATCCGTTCGGTAGTTCGTCCGGACAAGTCAGGGATCGATCCGGCAACGCGGAGCTTTCAGGCGCTCCGTATCGAAGTGAATCAGGAACTCGATGAGATTGAGCGCGGGTTGGCAGCGGTCGCCTCGATGTTGGTGCCGGGTGGGCGGCTAGTGGTGGTATCATTCCATTCTCTTGAAGACCGGATTGTTAAGCGCTTCATGAACGAAGTGTGTGGTCGTGTTGCGACCTTCTCGCGCCACAGTCCGCTGCAGGACGTGGCGCCGGCGCCAGTGCAATTTCGACGGCTTACAAAGGGTGTAGTTACACCCACCGAGGCAGAGATTGTGCGCAATCCGCGTTCTCGCTCCGCGCGGCTACGCGCAATCGAAAGATTAGCGGCGTGATCCGGCCCATCAATTTGGTCCTTGGATTGGTAATGGTGCTCACCGGCGCGTGGATGTTTGTTGTTAAGCACCGGACGGAGGCATTGGAGCGGCAAATCGGCAGTGTTACTGCCCAGGTACGATTGGGTGAGCAAAAGATCGAAGTGTTGCGTGCGGAATGGGCGTTGGAAAACGACCCAACGAGGCTGGCGGCCTTGGCGCAGCGTTTTATGCCGACTCTCAAGCCGATGGTGCCGGATCAACTCGTCACGTGGCGGCAACTCGCAGACCGCCTGCCGCCACCGGGCGCTGGGTTACCTGGTCTGCCTTTGCCGCCACCTTTGGTACAGCCGCCGGGTAGTGGCTTTGCCAAAGGGAAGGCGCGTGACCTTCTTCTGGCTTCTGCCCAACGACCGGAAGTTGGCTTGACGGCCCTAGGCAAGCAAACAATGCTTCGAGAAAAGGCAAAAGAATTGATTGCCTCCGCGCAACGCATCGTGGCTGAGCCAGTGCCTGTGCCCAAGCAAAGGGTGGAGAAGGCGCGCACTGCGCGAGGGATGCCACTGCGGATCGCCCCTTCTACGATGCCCCCTCCTTCGCATGGCGTAGCGACGGAGCTTCAGCGTGGGAGGCGAACGCCGGTCCGCGTGGTCTCGCTACGCCAATTGCCACCAGTTGCTCATAGTGCGACCGCACCGGTCCAGGTGCCGACGCAGCCAATGGGTGCTCGTGTTTTGCCGATTATCGCTCACGGAGAAAAGCCGTTGCCGCTGCAGTCCAACCGCATGGTGGGCCGAGAGATACGGACGGCCGCCCATCCCCTCGTTTCTGTGTTCGGTGGGCTCGGCGCCGATTTGCCGCCACCGCGGCCAATCGGCCAGAATGAAGCGAATTCGCAATGATATCCGGCGCGAGATTTCGGTCATGAGCGAAGGGTTGCTTCCTACAACGCGACCAAGGCGATTTTTGAGTGGTGACGCCGGGGCTTCCGAAGGCTGGGACGGTGTGCTGCCGGCTGGCGCCGTGCCACGCGGGGGTGTGGCGGCGCTCGAGGGGCGGAGCGGGTCATGACCAAGGCACTGGATCCGGCGAATGGTTTGGTTTTGAGAAGGCTCCACTTCCGTACTTGGCTCGCGATTGGCGGTTTTATGCTGCTGTATATGTCGCTGGTCGGCAAGTTGCTGGTGGCTACGGTGATTGTTCCAGTGAAGCCTAACCATGCGGCGATTGCAGCGTTGACGCCCCCAACCGGAACCAATCTCCTCCCACCGCTGCGTGCCGAAATTACAGATCGGAACGGGGTGATCCTCGCGGTGTCATTGCCGGGGGCAGCCGTATATGCGGATCCCAAGCAGGTCGCGGACCCATCGCAAGCAGCGAAGCTGATAAAAGGGGTAATGCCGGCCTTGGATCAGCAATGGCTTGGACATCGCCTTGCCGATCGGCGGCATGATTTCGTGTACCTTGTTCGAAATCTTACGGCCTCACAAGAACTGGCCCTCAACAGACTTGGAATACCTGGCGTCTATTTCCGGAAGACGGAACACCGACACTATCCAGAGGGCGTTCTCGCTGCGCATCTTCTTGGTGGGGTTACTCCTGATCAGCGTGGCATCGCGGGTATCGAATCATCCTTCAATAAAAGGTTGACCATAGAACCCGCGCATCCGTTGCGCCTATCAATTGACATCGGCGCGCAGGAAATTGTGCGGCAAGAAATTCTTAAAGCGATGAATGACTACGATGCGAGCGGAGCCTGCGGGATTGTAATGTCTGCCCGCACAGGGCGGATTTTGGCGATGGCAAGTGTGCCTGGGTTCAACGCTAACGGTCTTGGTGCGGCGCCGCCAAATGCACGTTTCGATCGGTGTGTTTCCGGTGATTATGAGCCCGGCAGCGTGTTCAAGTTGATGACTCTCGCGATGGCCCTCAATTCCGGGATGATCAGGCCTTGGGACAGGTTTGACACGACTCATCCGCTGCATGTTGGACAGTTTATCGTGACCGATTTCGAGCCTGTTCACAAGTGGCTGGCGCTTCCGCACATTCTGGCGGTGTCTTCGAATATCGGTGCCTCGCGTATCGCGACGATTTTGGGACCGACAATTCAGCGAGCCTGGTTGCGCAAGCTTGGTTTTTTCGGCAAGCCACCGATTCAATTGCCCGAAGCGACATCAGGTCTGTACCATGTAAAATCAGAGTGGAAATTGCTCACTACAATGACCGTGAGCTTTGGCAATGGCATAGCGATGTCGCCGTTACAGCTCGTTTCGGCGATCGTGCCGGTTGTGAATGGGGGAATATATTACAAACCGAGTTTGCTTGCGGCTGAACCGGGTGCGGCGCCGCCGCGCGGCGTGCGCGTGATGTCAGCGCGTACGTCGCTGATTATGCGGAAGATGATGCGTAATGTCGTCACGGCTTCGGACGGCACCGGTATATTCGCGCGCGTTCCCGGCTATTTAGTGGGCGGCAAGACGGGGACCGCGCAGGTGGTCGGGTCGAACGGGCGCTATCTCACGCATCTGAACAACGCATCATTCATGGCTGCGTTTCCGATGAACAACCCTCTCTACGTAGTTTATGTCGTTGTGCTCAGGCCCCACGCTACCCACAAAATGCGTCCATTTTGTCATGGTTTTACGACTGGTGGTTATGTCGCGGCACCAGCGGTAGCACGGATTATCGCACGCATTGGGCCGATGCTTGGCATCATGCCGCTTTCAGGTTCCGCGTTGGCAACCGCGCAGGATCAGCTGTCAATGCCGCTCGACCCTACCGCACCTTCAGGATTTAGGGCTCTTGGGCCGGGGCACCCATTTCCGCCAGGTGCAAGCAGATACGCATATGAACTCGCGGGTAAGAATCCGCCCGCGCACCTGGATATTGCGGCGTACGAGGCGGCCTTGGCGCGTACCGAAATGTGGCAGCCGATAGGTTTTAATACGGAAATCCGTCCGGCTGCGGCAGTGAGTGAGGTCACTAGCCATGCGGGCAGCTGAGCTCGTGAGTCGTCTGGCCAAAATGGCGCCAGAAGTAGCTGCGTGGATGCTAGGCGCCGACGTGGCTGTCACCGGGATCACTGCTGACAGCCGTACGGTTAAACCGGGCATGATCTTTGCTGCTGTGCCCGGCGCCCGGTTTGACGGAAGGGATTTTATCGCTGACGCTGTCGCTCGCGGAAGTATTGCGGTGCTGGCGCCTCCCGACACCAAATGGCCAGCAGGTGTACCGACCCGACCGTTGTTGGTTGATTCTGACGTGCGGCGGCGTCTCGCCCAGATTTCTGCTGTCATGGCCGGGAGGATGCCGCAAAAGATCGTTGCGGTTACCGGGACTAATGGCAAAACGTCAACGGTAGATTTTCTGCGCCAGATTCTTGAGCGGGAGGGCAAGGCCGCTGCTTCCTTGGGAACGCTCGGGCTGATCGCAAAAAATTTTAGGCCGGGTACAAGTCTAACGACCCCGGATCCCGTTCTGCTCAACGAAAACCTGGCGCGTCTCTGTGCGGCCGGCTTCGATCATGTGGCGATTGAGGCGTCGTCACACGGTCTCGATCAGCGCCGCTTGGACGGGTTGTGCCTTGCAGCGGCGGCATTCACCAACCTTACGCGCGATCATCTCGACTATCATCGTGACATCGCATCTTATCGTTTGGCGAAGCTACGTCTATTTGAAAATATCCTCGTGGCAGGAGCTCCTGCGCTGACGATGGCCGACCTTGAGCCGACAACGCTTGCGGCTTTGCGTGACATTGCACGAAGGCGGAAGCTTGCTCTTGGTACTGTAGGTCTGGGAGGCGATATCATCCGCTTGATATCGGTCAGCGCCGTACCGGAGGGCCAAGCATTAGTATTGGAGGTAGACGGCGCGCTGCGTCACATCGTGCTACCATTGGCGGGTCGGTTTCAGATCGATAACGCTTTGTTGGCGGCAGGGTTGGCGCGAGAGGTGGGTATTGCCAATTCGGTCGATCGTTTGGCAGATCTTGTCCCCGTCCGCGGTCGTCTGGAGCGAGTCGCTATCCTCGATCGTGGCGCGACGGTGTATGTGGACTATGCACACACACCTGATGCGCTGGCCCGGTTATTGGCTGCTTTGCGGCCGCACGCGCGAGGCAGGTTAGTCGTGGTCTTCGGTGCGGGCGGCAATCGTGATCCGGGCAAGCGCCCGCTCATGGGCGCGATTGCGCGACGTGATGCCGATCTTGCGATCGTCACCGATGACAATCCACGAGATGAAGATCCTGCGTCAATTAGGGCTGAAATCATAGCTTCTTGTCCGGGGGGAGTTGAAATCGCGGACCGACGTCAGGCCATCGCAGAAGGACTAGCGATGCTGCGTCAAGGCGACGTCCTTGTGGTGGCCGGAAAAGGCCACGAGCAAGGGCAAATTATCGGTGATGTTGTCCTGCCATTCGATGATGTGGCCGTGATTCGGGAATTGGTTGGATGAATGATGTGTGGACAGAGGCGGAACTGATGGCTGCGACCAATGGTGGTTTTTCCCGCGGCGGGTTTGCCGCATCAGCGATCCGCACCGACTCCCGTCACATCAAAGCCGGTGAGGTATTCGTTGCGCTTGTTGGCGTGCGTGATGGTCATGACTTCGTCCGCAATGCCATGCAGCGGGGAGCATCAGGCGCGATCGTGTCCAGAGATGTCGCCGCCGGGCATGGTAGGCTTCTGCTGGTTGACGACACGCTCGATGCACTAACGCGGTTGGGCGAACTAGGTCGGATACGCAGCCGTGCGAGCTTCTGTGCGATCACAGGAAGCGTCGGCAAATCCACCACCAAGGAAATGATCCGGCGGATTTTGGCCCATTTCGGATTGACCCATGCCGCTGAGGCTTCATTCAACAATCACATTGGGGTGCCCCTAACCCTAGCCAATCTTCCGCGTGACGCTGTTTTTGGTGTCGTTGAGATCGGCATGAATCATCCCGGAGAGATTGCGCCGCTGGCCAGGCTTACACGGCCGCATGTAGGGGTGATTACCCAAATTGGTTCTGCGCATATCGGCATGCTTGGCTCAATACATGCAATCGCTGATGAAAAAGCTCAGTTGTTAGCAAGTATCGAACCGACTGGCACAGCTGTCTTGCCGACTGGTCCTCTCCTGCCGCGCCTTGCGCGGCGGGTTCCGGATGGCGCGCGGATAATAGGCTTTGGCGTCGATGCGCTGGCGGAGGCTCGGTTGCTTGCCGCCGACAGTGACGCTGAGGGAGTTACGGTAAAGGCGAGCATTCTTCGCCGGCAGGTCCAATTCCGCCTTGCTGCACCAGGAACCCACATGGCGATGAATGCTGTCGCGGCGTTGGCTGCCGCTGGTGCTTTCGGACTAGACATTATGGAGGCGGCGACACTTCTGAACGGGTTTGCGCCGCTGACCGGCCGTGGAACACGTCGGAAAGTTACAGTCAACGGTCGGGCAATCTTGCTGCTCGACGAGAGTTACAATGCCTCGGGTCCTTCAATGCGCGCGGCACTGAATGTGTTGGCGGTACTGCCCGGGCGGAAAATTGTAGTTCTGGGTGATATGTTAGAGCTGGGGGATTATACTCACGAGGAGCATCGGGCTCTTGCTGAACCTGTTTCGGCCGTCGCCGATCTTGCTTTCGCCTGTGGGGCTGCAATGCGATCCATGTTCGATGAGCTTCCGACCGCAATACGCGGTGGCTTCGCTCCGGATTCGGCATCCCTAGCGCCTATCGTAAAGCGCGCGCTACGCGATGGCGACGCTGTTCTAGTCAAGGGCAGTAATGGTAGTGCCATGCGAGTCGTGATCGATGCATTTGAGGAGAAAAGCTGATGCTTTACGCTCTCCTCTTGCCTCATGTCGCGGCATTTCATGCATTGAATCTCTTCCGCTACATTACTTTCCGTGCTGGTGGCGCCACACTGACTTCGCTCGTTGTTAGTTTCATTCTCGGTTCGCCATTGATACGTTGGTTGCGTTTATTGCAACAACATGGCGAGACAATT
>JAJZBH010000043.1 GCA_021799015.1 Pseudomonadota bacterium | reverse complement strand
ATTTCGGCAGACGATACTCCGATGGTACTCGTATCGGTTGCGGGCGATTGATAATGGGGTCCGACCGGCACGGGGCACATGGCTTCGGTTATCGAGGGGGGCGCAGTTCGTGACCGCTATGCTTCGGCTAAGTGGATGCTGCATGATATGTGAGACATCGCAAGCCCTCGAGCACTAGAATTCATTTCCGCCATCGTGAGAGGAGCAGAAGTAGTGCCGCATATTCTTGTCGATTGTAAGGAGCGTGAAGCCGGTGATCGCTAAACCGACTTTCGGGACAAGAGGACTGCGGGGCAATAGACGCCGGAAGGTGATGTTTCCGCGCCTATAGGTCGAGTGCCTCTTGTCGCGGTGATGTTCCCTTTCTTTGTACAGGGAGTGTGCCATCGGAAAAGTGCACGTCAAGATCGGATTCGCGCGTTGCAGCAGCAAGTGTGGAAATGGCAGCACCTTTTGGGTTGGTAACGAGGGCAAATCCGCGTGCCAATACCGCATTGTACGAGAGTGCCTCCAGTCGCGCACCGGCTGACTCAAGGCGAATTCTAGTTTCCCGCATACGTGTGCTGAGCAAGATAGGAAGCCGCTGCGCAACAAGCTCGAGCATGTGGGATTTGCGCGCGAGCATCCCGGCAGCATCGGGAAGACGAGCTGCTAGGTTCTCAAGCGACCTTCGTTTAGCGATGGTGAAATAGGGAAGGGCCATTTCCAAGCGATTGCTGCGGTCATCGAGTCTCTGGCGTGCGGCACCCAGTAGGGTGGGTAGATCAGGAAGTCTCGTACCTGCTCGGTCGAGTTGCAGTCTCCGTTCGTGGATTACTCGGGTCAGTGCCCCGCTTAGGCGGGCCCCGCTCTGGGTAAGATCTGCCGCCAGGGTAAGCCGGTCCGGGGCGACGATCTCCGCCGCGGCTGTGGGAGTGGCGGCGCGTAAGTCTGCGGCAAAATCGATCAGCGTTGTATCCGTCTCATGGCCGACCGCAGAGACCAACGGAATAGTGCTTGCTGCCACGGCGCGCACAACGGCCTCATCGTTGAAGGCCATGAGGTCCTCGAGCGATCCACCCCCCCTCGCAACGATTACGACATCGGGACGCGGGATGTCTCCTTCGGGTGGAAGATTTGAGAAGGCAGAAATGGCCGCAGCAATCTGCTCGGCCGCAGCTTCTCCTTGTACCGCGACCGGCCAGAGAATGATCGTGCTAGGAAAACGGCGCGCGATCGTTGTCTTGATGTCTTGAATAACGGCACCTTGAGGTGATGATACGACGCCGATGACGCGCGGCAGCATAGGCAGCGCTCTTTTTCGCGTCGTGTCGAACAAGCCTTCGGCGGCGAGCGCGACCCGCAACTTTTCGATCCGGGCGAGCAGGGCGCCTTCACCCGCGTAGTCGAGACGTTCGATGATAAGTTGGTATTCTGAACGCTCAGAATAGGCCGTGATTTTTCCAGTTGCGATTACCTCCGTTCCGTTTTCCGGCCGTAACCCAATCCGTGCGGCGCTGCCCTTCCATATGATCGCGCGAATTTTCGCTCCTTGATCTTTCAAGGCGAGGTAGGTGTGGCCCGAAGGATAAGTCTTCAGTTCGGTAATTTCACCACGAACGCGCACGCGGCTGAATGCCAATTCAAGAGTTCGTTTGACCGCGCCCGCAAGCTCGGACACGGTGACTGCGGGTACATTATCGGTTCGGGGAGCAGAAGTTTCACTCATTTGTTTGGACTATGCTAAGGCCGCCGCAGATTCACAAGCGTTGGAGTGCAAATGCGGGTTCTGTTGGTAGGAAGTGGTGGGCGAGAAGCCGCCTTGGCTTGGGCTGTTGCCAAAAGCCCGACCCTCGATCGACTGTTTGTCGCGCCTGGAAATCCGGGCACAGCGTTGTTTGGCGAAAATGTCAGCATAGCTGCCGAGGATATTCCCGGATTAGTGCGTTGGGCAAAGACTCAAAAAATTGACCTCGTTATTCCCGGACCAGAGGCCCCTCTGGCATTGGGGCTCACAGACGCGCTGACAGAAGCCGGTGTTGCCTGTTTCGGGCCGTGTCGCGCTGCGGCGCGCCTGGAAACCTCCAAGCAGTTTACCAAGGAAATCTGCGCTGAAGCTGGCATTCCGACCGCTCAAGCAGTCAGTTTTTCCAGCACTGCGGCTGCTCAGGATTATCTCCGAAGCAAGAAGGCACCGATCGTCGTAAAGGCTGATGGCCTTGCAGGCGGCAAAGGTGTGGTCGTTGCGACAGAGATGGCAGAAGCCACCGCGGCCATCGAGGCAATGCTGACCAGCCGTATTCACGGTGATGCAGGCGCGAGTGTTCTCATTGAGGAGTATCTATCGGGGCAGGAGATTTCTCTTTTTGCGATATGTGATGGAGAGACCGCTGTTTTCTGTGGTGCTGCGCAAGATCACAAGAGGGTCGGTGAGGGTGATACCGGGCCGAACACCGGCGGGATGGGCGCGATTGCTCCGCATCCCTTGGCGACGGCGTCGGTCATCGATGCTGCGATGGCTCGAATTATCCATCCTGCACTCGCGGCAATGGTGCGGCGTGGGATGCCTTTTCGGGGGTTTTTGTTCGCCGGGCTGATGTTGACGGAAACCGGACCTCATCTCATTGAGTTCAACGTTCGCTTCGGTGATCCTGAATGCGAGACGCTGCTTCCGCTGTTGCGTACGGACATCCTTCCCGTGTTAGCGGACGCGGCCGCCGGAAAACTTGATCGGAATGTAACACTTTCGTGGCACGATGGTGCGTCAGCCACGGTTATTCTGGCTGCAAAGGGTTACCCAGAGCACTATCCACGGAACGTGCCGATCAACCTTGGTAGCTCTGAAACGCTGCCTGGGGTAACGGTTTTTCATGCCGGAACACGAAAAGACGAAGATGGCCTAGTGTCATCAGGTGGCCGCGTTCTCGCGGTGAATGCGGTGGGGGATAGCCTGAAATCGGCGGTCGAGCGTGCCTATGCGGCAGTCGACTCTATTGATTTTCCTGATGGTTTTTGTCGCCGAGACATCGGTGCAAAGGCCTTGCTTACTCGGGTTTGACTGGGCGCGGTTTACCGTCCGCGTTTATCGCCACGAAGGTGAAGACGGCCTTGGTGACCCGGCGTTCCGGCGTGAAATCGGGCCTTCGTCTCCACGCCTCGACGTTTATTTTAATTGAAGTGTGTCCAATCGAGACCAACGTCGCGTAGACGCTCACCTCATCGCCGATCTTGACGGGACGGATAAAGCTCATTCCATCAACTGCCACCGTGGCGATGCGGCCTTGGGCAATACGCGAAGCGAGATTACTGCCACCAAGGTCCATCTGGGACATTAGCCAGCCACCAAAGATATCGCCATTGGCGTTCGAATTGGCAGGCATGGCCACCGTCCGGATCATTGGCGTGCTATCCGGCGGCAGCTCTACCTCATCGTGCATTGACATTGCCTCGGTGTGCGCCGCTCAGATATTCCTTTCGATGAAGGCCTTTAGCGTTGATTTTGGCGCCGCCCCGACATGCGTGGCCTTTGCTTTTCCATCTTTAAAGAGAATCAACGTCGGGATGCCGCGCACGCCAAATTTTGTTGGTGTCATGGGGTTTTCATCGATGTTAACTTTGGCAATTTCGATTTTTCCGGCAAATTCCCCGCTCAATTCCTCCAGGGCCGGCCCAATCACCCGGCAAGGGCCACACCATTCAGCCCAGAAATCAACGAGTACGGGCACCGTGCTGGCAATGACATCGGCCTCAAAGCTGGAATCGGAAACATTTTTAGTCACATGCATTCTCCTTGCGAATCAACGATGAAAATGGCGTTCCGGCGCGATAGGATCAAGACTGGCGCATCCGACATTCTCCCGAGGCTAGCCGCATGGGCTGGAACATAGGTCAGCTCCGGGTGGAAATGGGATGTAGCCGACGTGCCTCGATGCCTTGCCAGACCAGCAAGACCGGTACCGCGATGATGAGGTCTCGCGCGCGTCGTAGCAAGGAAACCGAGAGAGCGATATCGGGTGGCACACCAAACGCTGCGCCAAGCAAGGTGTAGGCGGCTTCTTGTACTCCGACGCGCCCCGGAACAAAAAAACCGGCGGCAAGAATCGCATGCAGCATCGATTCGATCGCGATCGCCTGTAGGAGGGAGATGTGCGCCCCGAGAGCATGAAAGGCGACATAGCCCGCAACTCCTGTGCCAAACCAGCACGCCAGATGCAGCGCACCAGCCCCCAGCAGCCGATAGGGCTCTGCGTAGATTTCATCCAGGGCGGTTTGCAGACGGTCCGCACGTAACGCCGCCGCATCCCCAGATTGTCCTGCGATGCGTGTGGCGAGAGCTCGGAATAACCTGCTTCCGCCTTGCTGCACGAAAACAAATACCCCTCCACTGATCAGGGCGATAGCCAACCCAATACTAATCGGCAAAATCAAACGTTGGCCCGGTAGAGTCACTGCCAAAACAACCAAGCCAATGGTGATGAAAACGAGTTCAGAGAGGAACTCAACGGTGACGTCTGCAAGAGTCGAGGCTGCGGCATCGGCAAAGCCGACGCCACCTAGGGTGATGGCCCGACCACCAAGCACAAATCCGCCGAGGTGCGAGAAAGGTAAAAACTCACCTGCAGCATCGCGTACCAAGCGCCCCCAAAATAGGAGCCAGAAGTTTCCACCGTTACGATTGCGTAGTAATACTCGCCAGGCCATTGCAAGCCCTACGACAATGGCGCCCTGCGCAAGGAGATATTC
This sequence comes from Pseudomonadota bacterium, assembly GCA_021799015.1. Classification (GTDB taxonomy): domain Bacteria; phylum Pseudomonadota; class Alphaproteobacteria; order Acetobacterales; family Acetobacteraceae; genus Acidiphilium. The sequence goes on along the minus strand of JAJZBH010000043.1, from coordinate 13,545 downwards.
GACGAAGCCCATAACACTGATTTGGGCGAGTGCGTCAATGACATCGCGCCACCCGAGCCAAGCGATCACGACCGTGAACAATGTTAGGCCCATCAGCACGGCGAACGCTGGCCAAAGGCCGACGCGCATCATGGGAAGAGGCGCCGTGACAATCGTTGCACTGGGTCAAGGATACCGAGCGCACGGTAGCGGTGGGGCACGCAGGGCCGTGGCAGTTCGTCGTACATCGGCCGAGTAGCTTACAATATCGGATAAAGAAAGGTGATGTTCACGAGTGAATTCACTTCAATTTTTTGGGTGCAATCCGCATGTCAAGTATTCGGACTCACAACCTTTGCAGCTTAGATTGTGCGCGTGCCGCGAGCAATCGCCGCAACACCGGTACGCGAAATCTCGATTAGGCCGAGGGGACGCATGAGATCAAGAAAGGCATCAAGCTTGTCGGTCGCACCTGTCAGTTCAAACACGAAGCTTTCTGTGGTCGCGTCGATAACACGTGCGCGAAACGCATCTGCGAGGCGGAGTGCTTCGGCACGTTTTTCGCCGGCACCGACAACTTTGATCAGGGCCAGTTCACGTGCGAGGTGTGGACCCTCGCGTGAGAGATCGGCAACACGATAAACCGGAACAAGGCGGTCGAGCTGCGCCTTAATTTGTTCAATAACCATCTCGGTACCTGTTGCCACGATGGTGATTCGACTACGGCGCCGGTCGTCATCTACGGGCGCAACAGTGAGGCTGTCGATATTGTAGCCACGACCCGAGAACAATCCAATCACGCGAGCGAGAACGCCAGACTCATTCTCAACCAGAACAGAAATTGTAGCCGCTCGAAGACTCTCTTGCATTATTGCGTTCATACCAGGACCAACCCTTCGTCGGTTATGCCAGCCGCCTCATCCTCGTGCTCTGGGCCAAGAATCATTTCGTTATGAGCCGCTCCAGAGGGGATCATCGGAAAGCAGTTTTCGCGCGGATCAACGCAGATGTCAGCGATCACCGGGCGATCAGTCGCGATCATTTCGGCAATCACGGGGTCGAGATCATCGATGGTCTTGGCGCGTAGTCCAACTGCATGAAAACTTTCGGCAAGTTTTACGAAATCGGGTAAGGCAGCGGAGTAACTCTCCGAATAGCGGCCGCCGTGCAGTAACTCCTGCCATTGACGTACCATTCCCATATATTCATTGTTAAGGATAAAGATTTTTACAGGAAGACGGTACTGTGCGAGCGTGCCTAGTTCCTGAATGTTCATCAGGATGCTGGCCTCGCCTGCAATGTCGATGACCAGCGCATTCGGGTAAGCTGTTTGGACACCCACAGCCGCCGGCAAGCCGTAGCCCATGGTGCCGAGGCCGCCCGACGTCATCCATCGATTGGGTTTTTCGAAGCGGTAATGCTGGGCAGCCCACATCTGATGCTGGCCGACCTCCGTTGTAACAAATGTATCCCGCTCGCGGGTCATTTCCCAGAGACGCTTGATTGCGTGTTGAGGCTTGATGACTGCGCCGGGTGAAAGACTTTGCGTGTATTTCAGGGAGTCTTTGCGTCGCCATGACTCGATGCGTTGCCACCAATGGGCGAGAGCGGCATGGTCTTGGCGAGTTGGGTCAGATTTCCAGGCATCGATCAATGCTCGGAGCGCTGCCCGTGCATCTGCCACAATTGGGATATCAACAATTACATTCTTGTTTATATTCGAGGGATCGATATCAACATGGATCTTCTTTGACCCGGGGGCAAAAGCATTCAAGCGCCCGGTTACTCGATCATCAAAGCGGGCCCCGAGATTGAGCATGACATCACAACCATGCATCGCGAGGTTTGCTTCATATGTTCCATGCATTCCCAGCATGCCCAGAAATTGCGGGTTAGCTGCTGGGAATGCACCCAAACCCATCAACGTTGATGTGACAGGCGCACCCACCAAACCGGCAAACTCAGTCAGCAACTGTGCTGCCTCTGGGCCAGCATTGATGACACCTCCACCCGTATAGAGAACCGGCCGGCGAGCGCCTTTTATTAGAGCAACCGCGTCAGCGATTCGTGTTGCATCTGGCTCGATACGGGGGCGGTAGCTGCGATGCGGTCCTTTGGCGGCCTCGGTGTATGGTGCAGGATTGATAAGAATGTCCTTTGGCAGGTCGACCAGAACCGGCCCTGGACGTCCCGTTTTCGCGACGTGGAATGCCTCGTGCACGATGCGGGCAAGATCTTCGGCCCGCTTGACCAGATAATTGTGCTTGGTGGCTTGCCGGGTGATGCCGGTCGTGTCGGCTTCCTGAAAGGCATCATTGCCAATCAGGTGGGTTGGCACCTGCCCGGTCAAACAGACGAGCGGAATCGAATCCATCAATGCGTCGACGAGGCCCGTGACAGCGTTTGTAGCGCCCGGACCAGACGTCACCAAGACCACGCCTGTCTTCCCTGTCGAGCGAGCGTAGCCCTCAGCGGCGTGTACAGCGGCCTGCTCATGTCGTACCAAGATGTGGCGGATCGCATTTTGCTGGAATAGCGCGTCATAAATTGGCAGTACGGCGCCGCCGGGGTAGCCGAAAATGACTTCGACGCCTTGCTCCTTCAAAGCCCGCAGTAAAATTTCAGCACCAGAGGCGGATTGCTGGGTCACGATGTTCATCCTGGATAGGGTCCTGTTTCGGTTATCGTCAGCGGTAGCCGTCAACCTTGAACGCGTCAATATTCCGAATTAATAAATGAAATGGTTTTGTCGCGAATGCTTTCCGAATATTCTATATCGTCACCGATTCTTGCACAGATCGTCAAAGTGAGACGCTGATCTGCAAGTTTCTGATGGCGGAACCAGGTTGTCTGGCGTCGTGTATAGCCTACGGTCGCCGCGACTGCCCGCTGGACCGCCTCCTCAAGAGTAATCTTGCCCTCAAGATACTCGAACAATTCGGGGACGCCATGTGCACGTAAGCCTGGCAGGCGTCGATCGAGGTTACGGGGCGCAACTGCTCGAACCTCATCAAGGGCACCTTCCTGAAGCATCGTTTTGAAGCGATTTTTGATCGCCATGCGCAATTCATCGCGCGGGGGGTCAAGAAGTATAAGGACCGGCTCGAAGCCAGTTAACGGTGTAGCAGGCTGAGCCTGCCAAAAGGCCAGACCTTGCCCTGTTCCAATTAACACTTCTGCAGCCCGAACAAGGCGCTGAGAGTCGGTTGGTTTGAGTTTCACGCTGGTACCAGGGTCATGCGTCGTGAGCCACGCGTGTAGCCACGCAGGGCCATGTACTGAGAGCATCGCTCGCGCTTCAGCTCGCGCGGTCTCCCCCGGATTCGGGATTGGAGCCAGACCATCGACGAGCGATTTAAGATACATGCCGGTGCCGCCGCACAAAATTGGATTCTGGCATGCACCAAGCTCGGCCTTGGCTGCCTGAGACCACCAAGCGGCATCAACTTTTTCTGTGAGTGAGCGCACACCATATAAACGATGTGGCGCACGGGCTTCGTCTGCTGGCTTGGGGCGTGCGGTAATGATCCTCCAGTCTGCATAGCACTGCATTGCATCGGCGTTGATGACCGTGCCGCCGATCTGTTCGGCGAGCATGAGAGACAAGGCAGACTTGCCCGCCGCGGTCGGGCCGGCGACGATGGGCAGGCGTCTTGCGGCCCTTCGTGGAATTGCTTTACGCGCATCTGACATGAGATTTGTTCTGATCCTCGTCGCGCCACGCGACAAGTTCTTGCTGTCGTCCGCCATCGTGAAACGTGTCGGCGCGGCCATAGGCGGTGGTGATCCGGTTTGGCTTTCTCCCGATGAAGCGGCGGAAATTCCATGCATGGCCGAGCCCTCGTGCGCATTAATTGCTGAGGCGTTGGAAGGAGCCCCCGTGGACGCGCTTTGCGTCAAATCGCGTAGCCGGCGCAAGGCGGTACTCGTGGCTGACATGGACAGCACTATCGTTACTTCGGAAACGCTTGACGAGATTGCAATGGAGGCGGGAATTGGGGAAGAAGTAGCGGCGATTACGCAGCGCTCAATGACCGGTGAGATCGACTTTGCTCATGCGTTGCGCGAGCGGGTCGCGCTGATCAAAAGCCTTGATCTTGCTGCCTTGGAGCGTGCATGGCGGCGAATTGAGTTTACCCCGGGCGCACACGAAGTCGTTGCCACCATGCGGGCCAACGGGGCAACGACGGCACTGGTGTCCGGAGGATTTACCTACTTTACGGGGAGGGTTGCGGCCGAACTTGGATTCGATATCCATTACGCTAACCAGTTGCTTGACGACGGCTTGCACCTTACGGGCAAGGTAGCCGAGCCCATTCTTGATCGTGATGCCAAATGTGCGATCTTGCATAAGGTTGCCGCACGGCGCGGTGTGCGGCTGGCAGCGACGATGGCAGTCGGTGACGGTGCCAACGATTTGGCTATGCTGGCAGATGCGGGAATGGGAATTGCATTTCATGCAAAGCCTATCGTGACGGCACACGCGAGCCTGCGGGTGTTCCACGCCGATTTGCGCGCCTTATTGTTCGTGCAGGGCTATTCGGCGTCAGCGTTCCGGAATTGACTCGATGAGATATAGAGATTGAGTAGAGGCAGATGGGAGCATAGGCGATGCTGCCAGCTTCCATAACGGCTTTGTAATAATTTACGTTCATCTACGGGTTCATCGCCGCTCTGACTTCTCTGCGGAGAAGCCGAGGGACACGTCGCCCTATCTTCGTACCGGGAGCAACATTAAGATCGGACGTGCCGAACGCCGGATTACTTCAGGGTTACACTTCAGCAAGCCATCAAGTGCAAGTTGCCTTTGAGTTGTGCTTGGAGGAATCGATTTCGAGCCCGAATTCCGAAGCTTGTGTCCATAGATGCCCGTACAGATTGCGCTTTTCGAGTCATGACTTAGATTCCTGTGCTGCACCAGAGCATGGAGATCATCAGCCACTGAGCCACCGCGAAGCGAATGGGCAGTGCAAGAAAGCCTTGCCGGATCTGCCGGCCTCTGGGATGAAGGGGGACGCGCAAAGGACGAGGATCGATGAAGCGACAGAATGCACGGGCAGCATGCGGGCTGGCTATACTAGTACTCAGCTTGTCGGGCTGTGGATCAAGTGCCCCGAACAGGGTGGGCGGCGGCGCGGCTGGCGGTGCAGCAACGGGGGCAACGTTTGGCTTGATTGGAGGGCCCGTTGGCGTGATCGTCGGCGGGGCAATAGGCGGCGGCATCGGTGCACTGACGGCGGCAAATACGACGCCTAAACAGGTCAACCTGGGTAACCCGCCCTGGGCAGGCAGAACAGGATCGACACAGTCAACCGCAGCACCGACCGATTCCCCTTTGCCGGCGTCGACGCCTCGGAGGCAAGTAAAATCTCAAGCCCTCACTTCCGGTGATAGTACCGTAAGCGAGGCCTCACAAAACGATTACGCGCCTGTCAATTCAGCGCCGGATGTGCCAGAAAACCCGAGCAGCAAATCGGTACAGGCGCAGCCGCTGCCGCCGCCCTGAAAACAATTCGGTGGGAGAAGGCGGCTTTCGTGGTAGCCACCGAAGTCGATAGAAATAGACCCATGTAATGAGAGTGATTCATATTTCGTACGGCGGATCGGTCAAGGCCGAGTTGACGCTGTTACAGGGCGCGTTTCCATGCAGCGACTGTGGATACCAGGCCGGGCGTGACTTCATTTTCATCCGGAGCCTCGGTCGTTTGGTTTCAAGCTCTACGATGCCAGCCTGCGAGAGAAAACTGTAAGGCGGTACGAAGCCTTAAGTGAAACGGGCTCGGCGAAAGAAAGAACCGAACGGCCGGCTTACTGTGTCGCGTCAATGAGCGGCGGACAGCTTGTAGAGATTTCCGAATCCACCCACCCTGACCGCACCGTCAGCGAAACCATCAAAATTCGGAGCTACTCAATTTTAGATAAGGAGTTGAACCGAAAACAGCCGGTTGGGGTCCGTCCAACTTTCTGCAACACGCCATCCGGCACGGGCGGCAAGGGAAGCGAATCGCACTTCGGAATATTTGTGGCTGTTTTCGGTGTGAATCGTCTCTCCTGCAGCGAACTTTATCCGCCGACCGGCAACGCGCACGCTTTGCGGCACCCGGCTTTCGAGATGCATCTCAATCCGCCGGAACTCGGTGTTCCATGCCGCGCGGTGGCGGAAGAGTGCGGGGTCGAAATCGGCATCGGCTTCCCGATTAAGTCGCACCAGAACGTTGAGGTTGAACGCGGCGGTAACTCCCTCAGCATCATCATAGGCCGGGATCAGGATATTAAGCGGCTTCTCGAGATCAACACCGATCAGCAGTGGTGCGCCAAGCCCGAGCGCCAGCCGCGCCCGACGCAGGAATTCCACGGCCTCGCCATGACCGAGATTGCCGATTGTCGATCCTGGAAAGAAGCCAAGGCGCGGTGTGCTTGCGGTCGTGGTTGGTAGACGAAACGGAGCCAGAAAATTGGCGGCGACGGGATGCACCGTGATCGCTTGGTGGCGGATCCGCATGCGCCCAGCAAGCTTGGCAAGTGCTGAAGTCGCGATGTCGACCGGCACATAGGTCGCAATCCGCAGAGGGCTGAACAGCAGTTCCGCCTTGCTCTCATCACTGGCGCCGTATTCTACGAGCATTGCCTGAGGCGGGATCCGCTTGCCAAGTGCAGCCGCCACACGCGGCAGCAACGCGCGCTCGGTGCGTGTCAGGTAATATTCTGGCGTCCGAGTGATCGCACCAAACAGTGTACAGCCGGCTTCATCATAAAAAAGCTTTGGCGGTAGCGTCTTGCGCGGGCCGGTTAGACCCGCCAGCACCTCGGCAATGAGTGCGTGCTCCGCAGCAGCGAGGCCAGGCATCGCTCAGCAATCCATCGCAAGGCGTAGCCCCGTGAACTGCCAACGTTTGTCTGGGTGGAAGAAGTTCCGGTATGTTGGGCGTGAATGGCCATCCGGAGTTGCCATTGAAGAACCTCGCAGAACCATCTGATTTATCATGAATTTCCCATTGTATTCTCCGACCGCACCCGCCGCGGGCCGAAAACCCGGATAGGGGCGATATGAGCTTGCGGTCCATTGCCAGACCAAGCCCGTCATTTCCCCGAGACGTGCATCCCTCGAAGCGGCCTCCCACTCCGCTTCCGTCGGCAGCCGTGCTCCGGCCCAGCGCGCGTAGGCATCAGCTTCATACCAAGAAACATGCGCGACCGGGGCGTCAAGATCGAGCGGCCGTATACCTTCCGGGCCGAATTCGAGCCAATCTGTGCAACTCCTGTCGCATTGCCGCCAGTGGAGTGGTGCCGCCCACTTTCCGGCACGCGCCATTGCCCATCCGTCGGACATCCATAGCGTGCTCGTCTCGTATGCGCCATCGGCTATGAAATTCAACCAATCGCGATTGCGCACTAGCCTGTCGGCGATGCGATAAGCTTCGAGCCACACGCGGTGTCGAGGGGTTTCGTTGTCAAAGTGGAAATCCGTTCCGCCATGCCCAATCTCGACGAGGCCACCGGGAAATTCGACGAAGGCTCCGCCGCCCGGTGTCGTCTGGGGGCGGATGAAATGCGGAATCGGTGCGGGGACAAGCCGATCCTGCGCGAAGGCGTGCGTAATGTCCGTGACCAGCAATTCCTGGTGCTGCTGCTCGTGGTTGAGGCCGAGCTCCACGAGGTCGCGCGGCGCTGCGCCGGCCTCAATCAGGTAGAGCATCGCCGCATCGACGTGGTCGCGATACTCGGTTACCTGCGCGCAGGTTGGTCGGGTAATTAATCCTCTCTCTGGTCGTGGCTGTCGCTCACCGACCGTGTCGTAATACGAATTGAATAGGAACCGGAAACCTGGATCGAAAACGCGATAGCGTGGCGCGTGTGGCACGAGCACGAACTGTTCGAAGAACCAGGTCGTGTGCGCCCGGTGCCATTTTGTCGGGCTCGCATCCGCCATCGACTGGATGCATTGATCCTCGGCCGTCAAAGCCCGCGCGAGGTAGTCGGTATGAGCACGAACCTGTTCGTAGGAGCGGATTGAAGCCGGTGCGCTAAAACCGTCCATTCGCTGATCCTCCAGATGACTGGCAATACACATGGGAAAGGAACACCTGCTTGTCAGCATCTGAAGTGGGTCCCGGCAAATGGGATCGAGAACTATTTTGTCGACGATCCGTTTCGTCATGACAGGCCGATTGGTTCAATAGCAAGGCGAGGCGAGGGGGCGGCGTAGCGCTGAAGGGAAGGTCGCCTTGGAGACCTCCGGCGGCACGGGACGGCAGCAGATCTGGCAGTGCGATGTCATGTGGGTCACAACCGGTTTAAGCTTGGAAGAAGCGGCGGAGTATCCGGTCGTTGGGGTGTTTGATCTGAAGATTAAGCAGGGTGTGGAGAACATCGCGTAGCGTGGAATTGACGGATTGCATGTGAGGCTCGGCCAGCTAACGATCGAGAATAATTTGTTACCAGTACCTTAAAAAATTGGGCGTGCCCGGCCGGCGAGCACAGCTTGATAGTGGTTGCCGTGGCGCGCCGATCTACGCAGTGAGCCATCAAGGAGATTGGGCGATCATAGGGGTATCGAACCAAGGATGGCGAACTGCAACAAGGTTAGAGGGTGGTTATCGCGTGACAACGTGTGGCAGCAGCTTGCCCAAACCTTCCACGATGGTTGGGCTTTTCTGTAATGAGACGAAAACCGACGCACAGGCTTGTGCGGTTGTTTTTTTTTGAGCTACCGATTTTTTAGCTTTTTTGGGCCAAGTGACGCTAGGAACTAAAAAACGAAGCTGGAGTCAAGAAATGTTGGAACTTTACTCTGCAACGGATGCAATACCGTCACCGGCATTTATCAGACGAATCCCCAAAAAACTAGGTTGGGTGCTATCCAGGAGTGCCTACGTCAAGGGGCCCGACGATACACCTCTACTCACATAACGCCTATTTGCATTATGCGGCACTGACGCCAGACACGTAGTCCCGCAGGCTACGTACCTGATGATCCTGTTCCTCAATAAGTCGTTTGACCACGTCACCGATACTAACAACGCCGATTAATTTCCCATCCTCGACGATCGGTAGATGACGAAAGCGCCCGTCCGTCATCAAATTTTCCGCTTCAAAAATCGTCGTCTTCAGAGAGGCAACGGTGGGATGCCGCGTCATCAGTTGGGCTACGGTCATATCAAGGGTCTTCGGGCCATTGGCCGCTAAACTTCGTACGATATCCCGTTCTGAGAGCATCCCCAGCAACTCATGCTCGGGCGACTGCACGACGATCGCGCCAATTCCATGCTCGGCAAGAAGGGCAACAGCGGCGCGGATTGTCGCATCCTGGCCGATCGTGATGGCTCCGAGCGCCTTGCGCTTCAGAACGGCATTCATCGTGGTCATGTGTTCCTCCGTTAGCCAAGCGCCGCATTATTTTATTCGAATAATTCTAATCCGTTCTACTTTCCGAGATCAAGCACATAATCGACGAATCATCCGCTTCCTAAGAGACTCTGTGAGTGATTTGCATAATCGTTGTTCTCAGAAAAGTAAAAATCCACGATAAGAATGTCATGAAATTAAATTCGGCCACTACTTGGAGTGCTGCCTACGACCCAATACTCGAACCAAGGGAGGAACACTTCAGCGAATGTACTATATTATATGGATTGCTACGGCATCGTGCTGCAGTTCAGATCTAGACGCTTCCGGATACAACGCGTGAATTGCGTCACGTCCAGTCGCGAGTATCATACTGGTGGGGGTACTCATAAGAACAGGTCTAATTGTTCGTTTGGATAAACGCTTGGGCGTGAGAACTGCGTCGTTGTAAGGTCGGGAGGGGCAGAGTCAAGCGCAAATTGGCGGCATGCGCGGCGAAAACGGCTCCGGAGTAGTTGAGCATAGGGTCCCGACCCAGAAAAACGCCGTCCAAAAAGTGAATCGCTCAATTGTCCGTTTCGAGTGGCTCGAATCAGCCCGAGGACTTTTGCGGCCCGGTTTGGCACAATACGACTCAGCCAGTCGCGGAATAAATCACCTACCTCATTAGGCAGGCGGAGCAGAGTCGACGCTGCTGACGAGGCTCCCGCCGATGCGGCGGCTTGGAGAATTCTTTCAAGCTCAGAATCATTCAGGCCCGGGATCATTGGTGATGCGAATACACCTACCGGGATTTTGGCATCCGCCAGACCTGCGATGGCTTGTAGGCGCCGAGTTGGCGATGAAGCGCGTGGCTCCATGGCGCGAGCAAGACGCGCATCAAGTGTAGTGATCGAGATGTGCGCACAAGCCAGGTTACGCTCGGCCATACGCTGCAAGAGATCAATATCGCGCAAAATACCAGCGGATTTCGTTACGATAATAACAGGGTGATTAAACCGCTCGAGAACTTCAAGCAGAGCTCGAGTAAGCCTGAATTGGCGCTCTATCGGCTGATAGGGGTCAGTATTCGAGCCAAGCACAATTGGCGCTGGTACATAATTTTTGTGGCATAGTGCGCGTTCGAGAAGCGCCGCTGCATCGGGCTTGAAGACCAATTTAGACTCAAAATCCAGGCCAGCAGAAAAACCGAGATAGCAGTGGGTGGGGCGGGCATAGCAATAGATGCAGCCATGCTCACAGCCACGATAGGGGTTCACGCTCCTATCGAATCCAAGATCGGGGCTTTCGTTCCAGCTAATTATCGAACGTGATCGGTCCCGGATCAGTATGGTGCGCGGTGAGGGCTGGGAAATAGCGACAGTTCCCCAACCGTCATCGAATACTTCAATATCTTTCGTGTCAAATCGGTTGGTGGGCGCGAGGTGTGTCCCGCGGCTAGGCAGCTTCGAACGATTCAAGATGACTGTCTGTCTGTTCATGATATGTTCTGATATTCAAGGCATAATTATCAGTCCAAAGCAAGAACAAAAACGGAACCCTTATAAATCAGTCCGCGCTTGCGGGAGATTCTCTACACGCTATGGTTGAATTTTCGTTCAGCTACGCCCGTAATGATCCTCGAGCCGAACGATGTCGTCTTCCCCGAGATAGGCGCCTGATTGAACTTCAATCAGTGTAAGTGGAATTTTACCCGGGTTGTGTAGTCGGTGAATACAACCGACTGGAAGATAGATGCTTTCGTTTTCATGTATCAGACGCACTTCCGAGTCGCGAGTTACAAGCGCCGAACCCCCGACGACCACCCAATGCTCGGCACGATGGAAGTGTTTCTGCAACGAGAGTCTTGCTCCCGGATGCACGACAATCCGCTTCACTTGGAAACGGTCACCACCGACGAGCGTTTCATAGAATCCCCATGGTCGGTAAACGCGCGCGTGGGTGTCCGCTTCCGATCTGCCCAACTGCCTGACGCGTTCGACGATAAGTTTGACATCTTGTGATCGATCGCGGCGGGTAACTAGTACGGCATCTTGAGTGGAGACGACGACCGTGTCGTCGATCCCCAGTACGGCGGTAACAATGCCTTCACTGCGCACGTAGCAGTTGCTCAAATCTTCGATTATTGCATCGCCGACAACGACGTTGCCGTTCGGATCCTTGGGGGCAATCTCCCAAACGGAGGACCATGAACCGACGTCTGACCATCCGAGAGACGCAGGAATTACAGCAGCGCGGTCCGTTTTTTCTGCAATAGCGTAATCAAAGCTGACATTAGGGGAGGCGCAGAATGCATCAGCGCCCAAGCGCACAAAATCGAGATCGTGAGTGCGCTGGCCAAAGGCAGCCGTTACGGCGGTGATAACGTCCGGTGCGTACCGCCCGAATTCATCGAGCAGAGTACTTGCTCTCGCAACAAACATCCCAGAGTTCCAGTAATGTCGGGAATCTGCAATCAGGCGTCTAGCTATTTCCGCATCGGGCTTCTCGATAAAACGGGCAACATGAAAAGCGTCATCAATCATGGACAAGGCGTCACCACGTTCGATGTATCCGTAGCCAGTTTCAGGGGCGGTCGGGTTCATTCCGAACGTTGCTATCAGGCCCGTGTGCGCGACGTCAGCCGCCGTGGTGAGCGTTTTCAGGAGAGCGGTATGATCGGTGATTGCCGCGTCGGCAGGTAAAATCCACAAAACCGCATTCGGGTTGGTTTCGGCGGCAAATAAGGCGGCGGCCGCGATCGCTGGCCCGGAGTTCCGACTTTCTGGCTCAAGCAGGATTCTTCCCTTGACGTCATTATGCTCGCGCAACTGTTCGGCGACAATGAAGCGCTGGGTTTCGTTGGCAATTACCACTGGAGCGGCGAAATTTTGGCCAGCGGCACGAACAGCTGTTTCTTGCAGCATCGTACGGGCGGATGTCAGTGGCCAGAATTGTTTTGGAAAGGATTTTCGTGAGACCGGCCACAATCTTGTGCCTGAACCGCCACACAGAATTACTGGTACGATCCCTATGCGATGCTCCCCGATCTGTTCTGCCATGAATGCGCTCCGCAAGTCTTCCGGCAACATTGCCAGTGCTAGTGTTTGTCGTCCAGCATCGAGCCAAGGAGCATCGCCAATGATTGAAGATGGTAAAAAATTCGCTTTCGGTGACTTAACCAGTGCAGAATTTCGCCAATTGATACCAGGTCGACCGATAATTCTCTTGCCACTTGGCAGCCAGGAAGATCAGGGCGCGCACGCGCCGATGGGCGACTATCGGCTGGCCGAGATGGTTGCATGGCAGATCGCCGCTTCCGCAAATTCGAGTGGAATTTTGACGCTCGCCGCACCCACTTTGCCGTTCGGCGCAGCCGATCACTTCGGAACAATTGCCGGCGGAATGGCACTACGGCCATCTATCTTTCGCGAAGTGCTAGCTGATCTTCTCGATGAACTGCTACGCCAAGGTCTTACGCGGATCATCATTTTTAATGGGCATGGCGGAAATGTGCCGATCATTCACGAAGTAACTGTTGGGGTGCGGAGGAAGGGCGGCCCGATAATACCATCATTTTATCTATGGAAAGTCGCGCAGGTTCTCATGCAACGGCTATGTCGGGTCAACGAAGGGGCGTTTGGTCATGGCGGCGAGCCCCTGACCTCGATTTCACTATGGTTGCGCCGAGAGGCGATGCGGCCGGATCTTTGGGTTTCGCCTGAACCGGCAGGCAGGTTTCTTGACTTGCCAATCGGCGGGTTCGGCTGCGTGGACTTCGAGGGCATTCCGATTGATGTGCCTGTCGAATACGATCGGGTTGCGCCGAATTCGGCCTTCGCAGATGCAAAAGAAGCAAAAGCCGATATCGGACACGCCGTTGTTGATGAGCTGGTAAAATTCGGGGTCCGCTTCTGCGCCCATATGGCAACCGCATCCATATGATTTTACCGCTTTGGATCCCCATAACGATGGCAGCCGCAGTTTTTCAGGTTTGGCGCACGGCTCTCCAGGCGCGATTACGAGGGGCTTTACCCCCTGGTGCTGCCGGGTTTGTACGCTATTTGTATGCGCTTCCTGCCGATTTTGTTTTTGTCGCCCTATCAATGATGGTGGTGCGGTAATCCCCCCGTTTTTAACGGGGTGTGTGTGTAGAATTCACGCGGCGCGTTTCAGTTTCTGGGCGGGCGTGATGCCGCCTATCGCCATATTGGGTCGCTCGTTGTTATAAGTCCAGAGCCA
>JAJZBH010000042.1 GCA_021799015.1 Pseudomonadota bacterium | reverse complement strand
TTCTGATACCCTTGGGTTCGGATCAACTTATTGGCCGAGATGTTACGCTTGCATCCGCTGGCGCATGTGTGCTCGCCGTTGCGATTATCTTTACAATCACGCTGATGCGGCAGCGGTGGCGACGCATTCATCTGGAGGCTGAGCGACTCCGGCAATTAGCGGACTGTACGATAGAAGGTCTGTTGATTCACCGACGGGGCCGCGCCCTTTGGGGCAATTCAGCTCTTTATGCAGTTACGGGTATTCCTGCAGGCACAATTGCCGGCTATGACGCGGCATTGATCGCCACTCAGGAAACGCGTGGCGTCCTCGAACGGCATCTGGAAGCACCATCCGATAGTGTGGATGAAATCGTGGTTCTCCGGCCGGATGGCACTGAGCGGATCGCCGAGATCCTGAGCCGCTCGATTCAGTACGACGGGCTGGATGCGGGAATTATAGCGGTACGAGACATTACGGACAGCAGGCGTGCTGAGGCTCAGATCAGCCGCCTCGCGTATTATGATCCGTTGACTGGACTGGGGAATCGGACTCTTTTCAACGAGCGCATTGATCATGCAATCAACGACGCTGTCGTGTCCCGGCGCCCGCTGGCTCTTCTGGTTATTGATCTGGACCGGATCAAGTCGGTGAATGAGCTTTACGGCCATCCCTTCGGCGATCAACTGTTTCAATACGTCGCAGCCCGGCTCTCTCGCACCGTTCGACGCAACGACACTGTTGTGCGCCTTGGGGGGGATGAGTTCGCGATTATTCAACCCTATGCGGAGCAACCAGGCGCCGCGGCGGGGCTGGCAATGCGGATTGTTCAGGCCATGGCCCGGCCATTCGAGATCAACGATGTGAAGGTGTCGATTGGTGCGTCAATTGGCGTTGCGTTGTCTGGAGAGAATGCGTCAACGCCAAAGGCCTTGTTGCAGGCAGCAGACCTGGCGCTGGGCCGCGCAAAGCGAGATGGACGCAATACCTTCTGCTTTTTTGAGGCGGCCATGGATATCAAGTTCCGTGAGCGCCGCCTGCTCGAACATGATCTCCGCCAAGCTCTTGAGCGCGCGCAACTCACGGTGGATTACCAGCCTCTGGTCGAGTGCTTTTCAATGAGGGTGTCTGGTTTTGAGGCGCTGGTACGGTGGCAGCATGATAGCCTTGGTTCCATAGCGCCGGATGATTTCATCCCGATTGCCGAAGAGACATTCCTGATCATGCAGCTGGGCCGCTTTGTACTGCAACAAGCGTGTGAAACAGCGCTGACTTGGCCGGACGATTTTACTCTTGCCGTTAACATTTCGCCAATACAGTTTAGTGACCCTAACCTTGCTGATGACATCATCGAAATCATCGATCGGCTGGCATTTCCGGCAGCACGTCTTGAGCTGGAAGTGACTGAGAGCGTTTTGATAGAGGACGCCGACCGAGCCCTGGTGGCGCTTGGCAAGCTAAAGGCGCGCGGCGTTCGAATCGTTCTCGACGACTTTGGCACTGGGTACTCTTCGTTGAGTATGCTCGGCCGCTTCCCGTTTGACAAACTCAAGATCGATCGCTCCTTTGTTCAGGATCTCTCTGAAAACGGCGATTCCGAGGCCATCGTGCGTGCCATTCTTGCACTGGGGAACAGCTTGAACATGGTGGTTGCCGCCGAGGGAGTGGAAAACCTCGCTCAGCTTGAGGTGCTCAAGGCTGCCGGTTGCCATCTGGTGCAGGGCTTTCTGCTTGGTTGCCCAACCGCGCGCCCGCTGGACGCTGTCGCAGCCTGATCGACATCAGCGGTCGAAAAGTCGGTCTGACTTCTTTCACGTTCGGTTTGCACTACGAGCATCCTGCGGATGCTCACTACTTCAGTTTTTCTTCCTAACGTCAACTCGGCGAGATATCTGCCTGCGTTGAGACTTTTGCTACCTGAAGAGGAAGATCACCGGCGCATTTATCCGGACGCCGTTCTGTCCCGGGATCTCGACTTGCCCTTGATACAAACCCACGACATACGACCGGCGTTCCGCCACGATAGCGAGTTCCTTTCTGGTGGGCAAAGCCCACCTGTTTCACAGCACAAGGCTGTGCAGCGAACCCGCGTGAGGGCCAGCAAGAACAGTGCTGCCCCTACCGGCGTGACCCACGTTACGCCAAGTCGATTTGACCGTTGACCACGTGGGTAAACCGCAAGGAACCGATCTCTAGAGTCATTGTTGCGCCAAGTTTCTCAGTGCCCTGGAGGCGGCCTCCACGTAGAGCCTCGCGGACGGCGGTTTCAATTTCACGCTGAGCTGTCACTCCAACTTCCTTCAAAAATTTGCGGATGGTCATGTTAAAAATCTCTTCGTCCATGATTTTAGTGCTCCTGTTTCAAACTTGTTCATTATACCAGACGGTGTTTCGCGTCGCACTGGCTTCTCACGGCTTATTATTACGTGATTTTTCTTGCTGTGGCCATTTTTTGGTCGGGCGCTGAAGCGCAAACGGAATTTCCATCCGCCAATCAGCAGCCAAATCAGCAGGGCTGCTTTTCAACATCTCATGCGCAAACCTGTTGCGCCTTTCGCCTTTTGTCAGGAAATGAGGCTGACAGCGGTAACGATGGGAGATGCCGATGCATGGGCGGTGGTCACGTCCACCTACGTGTTGTCCCGAGGTAAGCCGCGGCGCATGCTTCGAGCCCAGGATTTTTAAATCAATTGGCTGCGGGCTATTTGTGCCTGCTCGCTATCCGGATGTTCCCATGATGAAAGAAGTAGGGTCCCGGAATCCGGTACAAGTTCCCGTTGCCTGGCGTAATCAGGACGAGTGTGCCCACAGGGACCCGTCGATAAAGAGAGATTACAGCCCAGGGAGACATCTGCACGCAGCCGCGAGACGCTCGTTCCCCAAGCATGCCAAGGTTGGGCGTGCCGTGAATATAAATGTGGCGCAGGTAGGTGTTGACGCCATGCCCAGCGTTCCATCCCTGCTGCAGCCCTTGGAGCCAAAGAATGCGCGCGATGATCATCTGGCTTGCCGCAATATCGGTCGGGGCGACAGCAAGGTGCGCAATATGATTCGTTGGCGCCTGATCGTGAATAACCGTGTTGAATGGAAGACCACCTCCAATCTTACGAGCAATGCGAAAAACGCCGACCGGCGTGCGGAATGAACCGTCATGCTCGCCGGTACCGGCAATAGCCGTCGACACGGGCCACGTGCCAACACGGTAGCCATTGCTAAATAAATAAAGACGCTGTCGTGCAACATCGACAACAACAAACATGCCGTTACCTGGCGTCGGGTCTCGCTTTTCTAAACGGTACCAGTCGCTCCGAAACGCGCGGTTACGACGCTGGCGCTCAAAAATTCGTGATATTGACCCGGATTTGGAAACATGAGAGTCGGCCTCGACACGGCGCAATCCGGCCAAGGCTAGAAAAACGCCTAGCGCAGCCAATACCACTCGGGGTTTCATGGTTTCTCGGGTGCGTGAGACCAAGAATAGGGGGCGCGCAGGGTCGCTATCAGGCCGTCAGCTTCATGTGCTTTGCATCGCACGATACGCTGTCTGCCGGTTGGTACATACGTCGTTGCCGGAAGATAGCGATCCTGCGCTGGCTTGCCGCGTTGCTGCACACACCTTTCCCGGTAGCCTTTCTCTGCTCTGCTTTTCGCAGGTTTTCGGGTAACCCCGCGTTGCTTCACCATTATGACGTGTTGGACCGTTCTCGTGGCCTCTACCCTCGTCGCCACGCCACTTGTTGTTCGGAATTGGCCATCTTGATCTTGGGGGAAGGCGAAGCAGCTGCGTCCGGATATTTGGGAGCGCTCAGGCATTTTTGATGATGAGCGCAGTCCTGCGGGGTGAAAGCATGCCAACGTTGATTTTTTTGGACATGGCAAGCCCTTTGCTCTGGCGTCGTGATGCTGCACCGCGGGACGAGAAAGCGCACTGCCTCTGACGGTGCCATCCGGGGCTATGCGCGCAATTGTGAAGATCAGGGAAGAAAACAATTCTGGAAACCGTAACTCACTGCACCAAATCAATAACATAGAGCCCTCGTAGATATTAGGAGGAGTCGACGTTATGACGAGATGGAAACTTGGATTAATTGCCGCCGTCACGGCATGGCCGGCTATGTCCTGGGCAGCCGGACCTGTAGCCACACCAATGACGTCGGTGATGATCGTTCCGGTAACGCTCATTGCGCCGCCTATGCCGATGGTGCTGCCCATCATACCACGCCCCACGACATTGATAAGGGAGGTGGAGCAGATGCAAGCAGAAATGCAGACCAATCTGGCAAGGATCGAACGTACAGCATTTCAACACGCAATATCGCCGGCGTGGTTGCCAACAGACGAGGGAGGAACTCTAACAGGAATTTCGATGATCATGATGGCAACGCCTGGCGGTGTATGCCGTGAACAAATTGAAGTTGTCCCTGTTCCAGGAGGAGGGGCGCAGGTTCATGTGCAGGAAAAGGGCAATGCCTGCGGAAGCTTCCTTAACACATCGACCCGGTCGAAAGAGCCCGGAGTGATTCAAAATCCTATCAGGAAACGAGTCACGCCCCCATTGCCGGCAAACACGCTGCCGCCACCGTCGAAGCTTATTTATGCAGATTCTCGAATCTCGCCAGGAATGAAGCCATCCGAAGGAATAGGTTAAGCCTTATGGTCGTTAGGATCACCCACTAGGGGGCATGGCCTGTCTGAGGGTTGCTCTGAATTGCGACCGTTGGAAATGCTCGTCTGCTCTAACGACGAGGATGGTGGCCACGTGTCATCAGGGGGAGGGCGAGCACCACCGCTATTGCCAGCATGACGTTTGAACAGGTGCTAGGTGGTCTTCGACCGTATTTTCAAAAGAGGGAGGGCCCTACGAACTTGTTTGGCGCCTGCGACGGTGGGTTGCGGACACTGAAGGTGAGTGTGGTGTGTGATGGGCGGCAAGCCGGCTACGCTGAAGCCAATACAACGGTAGCCTTTGCGAAAGCTGGGTGGGAGCGAGCGTCGAGGTGTAGTTCCGAGACCAATACGGGGCCCACTCTGGCGTTTCAACGGGAGAAATGCAAACGAGAGCATCGGAAACATTCCGGTTTGCCCAATCAGTGTTGGCCTTTCCCGTCAACGTATCGCGAGCTCTTCAACATCTCCGGCGACTCTGTCATGCCCCTCGAAGGGATCAGCCGATGGCTCACCGCAAGTTTGTGGGAAAAGCCGGCGCGCGGAAGAAATGCGCCGAAACACCGTGGTCGTTCGCCATTTGGCCCACGCATTCGAGGCATTGGTAGATCTCGGAATGTGTTGTTGATGTGCCGGGGAAAGACCCTGGACTTTGCCTGAACACAGCTGGCCTGTCCTACTTGGACGGTCGTTGAGCTATTTGTCGTTGCGCTAGGTATGGCAAGGCTCTCTCGGTAGAGCAAGAGATGTGAGCGATTGTCGCCGCGATAACGGTCAGGTTCATCGTTAAATCGGCAGCTTAAAGAACCGAATCGACCGTTCGATGGGTTGAAGAATAAGTGAGAGCCACGCAAATCCATGACGGAAGAGACAATGCGAAGGATGTGTACATAATGTATCAGGATGCGCCCGTTTGGTTCGTTACTGGCTGCTCGACAGGCTTTGGGCGGGAACTTGGGAAGTTACTTTTGTCGCAAGGGTTCCGCGTAGTCGTGACCGCGCGCGCCATGACCAGATTGGACGATGTGGTAAAGGGGCACGAGGAGAACGCGTTAGTGATTCCTCTCGACGTAACGGACAAGAGAGCCGTTCATGCAGCAGTGGACGCCGCACATGCGCATTTCGGGCAGATTGATGTCCTGGTGAACAATGCAGGGTACGGTTATCTTGCGGCCATCGAGGAAGGTGAGGACGAGCCGGTACGGCGGATGTTCGAAACCAATGTATTCGGTCTCATTGAGGTAACGAAAGCGGTGTTACCCGGCATGCGTGCGCGGCGGCATGGATGTATCGTCAACTTGTCCTCGATCGGAGGTCTGGTGAGCTTCGCGGCGACGGGCTATTACCACGCCACGAAATTTGCTGTTGAGGGGCTGTCAGGTTCACTCGCTATTGAATTGGCCCCCTTGGGCATAAAAGTGCTGGTAGTGGAGCCAGGGCCGTTTCGCACGGATTTCGCCGGTCGTTCCATCGTGGCGTCCAAAATCGAAATTCCGGATTACGCTGAAACTGCGGGAGCGCGGCGCCAGCAAACATATGCGCGCGACGGCAAACAGCAAGGCGATCCCGCGCGGGCAGCGCAGGCGATTATCAACGCCGTGGCTTCTCCCAACATGCCCTTCCACCTCGTGCTTGGAGCGCCAGCGTTGGATCTTGCGCGCAGAGATCTGGACGCCAAGCAGCGGGAATTCGATGCATGGCAGGAAGTGACCCTTGACGTAGACTATCCTGAATCTCCGGCGTCGCGGTTTTGATCGACGAAGTCGATGTTGCGGCCAATTTTTGTATTTGGCCAAATCCCTGCCATGTAACGTAATTTTTGGCCCGTTTTTGCAGGTTAGGGAGAGGGTCAGGAAGTGAAACGTTAATATCTAAAAAGTTGACATTCGCAGTTACGGCTGGCGTCAGGCTGCAGCGCGTGCCAACAGCCTCGATTGAAGCAGAGGACTCGACTACCGCCGAAGTGATGCGCCCCGGCGATTAGAGAAACCGGTGCCTCGCGTGATTGGAAAGGCGTGTGCTACGGGATATCGCATCGGCTGCTCGTGCCCCCTCTGGAAGCGTCTTGCCTGATGCGAGACGACGAAGTGGCGAACGTCTGCGGGAATGGGCTGTTCGGTTCGCGGAATACACTGCTAGCTGTTGCGGGAAAGACGGCGTATTCCGGAAGCATGGGTGAAGCGGTAGAAAAGGCGCGTCAATGGCAGTGAAGGCGTTTGTCTCATGGAGTTCAGGCAAGGATAGCGCCTGTGCTCTCGCAGAGGCGCAGCGTAGCGGGATGGCCGAGATTGTTGGCCTTTTAACCACGGTGAACGAGGCGTTCGATCGGGTCGCGATGCACGGCGTGCGCAACAGCCTGCTTGACCGGCAGATCGCTGCGCTTGGCTTGCCATGCGTGAAAGTGCCATTGCCACATCCGTGTCCTATGGCGGCGTACGAGGCGCGGATGGCAGAGGCGAGTGCAATCGTGAAGGCACGAGGAGCGGACCACCTGATCTTCGGCGACCTGTTTCTCGAGGACGTGCGCGCCTACCGCGAGGCGCAACTTGGGCGCGTCGGTTTGAGAGGGCTTTTTCCGTTATGGGGGCGCGCCACGCGGGTGCTTGCCGAGGCGATGATCAAGGGCGGTTTTACTGCCTACGTTGCCTGCCTTGACCCGAAGCAGTTGGACCGTGGTTTTGCTGGCCGGCGCTTCGACCCAAGCTTCCTCGCCGCTTTGCCAATGACAGTGGATCCGTGTGGGGAACGCGGCGAGTTCCACACCGTTGTCACTGACGGTCCAGTTTTCCAAACCCCGATCGAGGTGATCGTTGGCGAGACTGTTGACCGGGATGGTTTTGTATTCACGGATATCATTCCCCACGAAAATAGGGGCAGTGGGGTGTTATGAGCCAAGGCAAATAAATGACCGTTATCAACGCGGCGCCAGGATAACCGAACGAATTCGTGATTGCTGCATCTTCTTCCTGGATATCAAGGTCGGGCGCGTGCCATTTTCTGCGAAATGTAATCGCCATCTTGGCCCGCTCCGCCAGCCGTCTTTTCTGTGCCGTGGACTCGCTGATCTGAAAAGGAGTGCGAATTTCTGCTCACGGAAAATCAGACCTGCCGATTTCGGTAAACATGCAGTAAAACGCACAGCCATGATGCTTAAGGCGTTTGGATGCGTAAGGAATGCAGGCAGACGGCGTTGGAGCGAGGGATGAGCACGGAGCAAAGACCGAAGCGCCGCCATGCGGTTTTTTCCTCACCCTTGAAGGACAGGACAGGGTGTTTTTCATGGGTCAAGACGATCTGCCTGACTCTGTGCGTTGCACCCGCACTGTATATTGCCGCGTGGTGGGTGGCCGGCCGACTTGGCGGTCGGCCGATCCACCAAGCGATGTTGGATACGGGTTTCTGGGCGATTCGCTTCCTGGTACTATGCCTAGCCGTGACTCCGGTGCGGTCATGGTTCGACTGGTCGCGGCTGATTCAGCTGCGGAGGATGCTCGGTCTCACGGCAGCGTTCTACACTTTTGCTCATGTCACGCTCTACGCGGCGCAGCAAGGCTTCGACATGGGCTTCGTGCTGGGGCAGATGGTGACCGTCTTCTATCTGATCCTGGGTACGGTCGCGACGTTAGGCCTCTTCGCGTTGGCGCTCACGTCGACCGACGCCGCGATTGCCCGACTGGGAAAAAAATGGATCGGGTTACACCGGCTGATCTACCCGATTGCAGTCCTGTCGTTCTGGCATTTTTTTCTGACGCAGAAGATCGATATCGGCACAGCTCTGGTGCCTGCAGGGCTCACTTTGTGGTTGTTGCTGTGGCGCGCCTCTGCTGCCAGGTCCCGACGGTCGCTTGCCAGACTCGCCAGTTTAGCGATGGGGGTCGCGGTGATCACGGCGCTCGGTGAGGCTGGCTGGTACGCGCTCTATTCCGGCCTCAATCCACGCCTTGTCCTTGACGCGAATTTTTCCTTCTCGCGATGGTCGGCGGCGCAACAACTTACTGCGGACTTTGCTTTGATCCTGTTGCTGATCGCTATGCGTCGGCTGCTTTCTTTCACGATCGTCCAGTCGCGCTGATCGCGCGGCGGCTTGCTTTTTGGATCCTTGCGGTATCGAACTCAAAATTGTTCGCGGCCTGTACCCTGCTTCATAGCGTTATCGGTGGGAGGCGTTCGGATATTCCGCCCTTTGAGTCAATTTTTTGCTCGTTACGAATAAGGTGTCTCCAAAAAGATCTTTGTTGCGCGTAGCATACTTTGTCGACTCCGGATTCTCAGTCGGCTCATATCGGAGCGGAGGAAAAGCATCATGACCGTTCATCGCAGGCGTGAATGGGAGCTGCCGGAAAAGGCAGTTACCTCGTGCCATCTGCTGGTACATCGGCGGAAAGCTATGACCGTCTTTGGCGCCAGCATGCTCGGTTTCGGCGTTATCAATGAGGCGGTGGCCGATAAGGTCACTTATCCGCCGGGCGATCTTTCAGGCACAGGCAGGTTCGACCCCGGGCGGCCGATCACGCCCGAACAAATCGTGACGACCTACAACAATTTCTACGAATTTGGCCTGCATAAGAACATCTGGCGGCGGGCGCAGAAACTGCCGACAGAGCCTTGGACCATCAGGATCGAGGGAGAAGTGGAGAGGCCGATCACCATTTCCTTTGATGACCTCATGAAGAAGATGCCAGTTCAGACTAGGATCTATCGCCATCGCTGTGTCGAAGCTTGGTCCATCGTGGTGCCGTGGCGCGGCTTCCCGATGCGGGACTTGGTCAAATTTGCCAGGCCGCTATCAGCAGCAAAATATATCCGGGTGACAAGCATGAGCGATCCGAAAGTGATGCCGGGCTTGTCGATACCGTATTTCCCATGGCCCTATCGCGAGGGATTGTGGATGCCCGAGGCGGTGAACGAACTGGCCTTTATTGGCACCGGCATGTACGACGAAGCCATGCCAAAGCAGGACGGTGCACCAATACGCATCGTGATACCGTGGAAATACGGCTTCAAATCAGCGAAATCGCTTGTGAAGTTCGAATTTATCAGGCATCAGCCGGAGACTTTTTGGGAGCAGACATCGCCAAATTTCTACGGATTCTGGGCCAATGTAAACCCGAAATATCCGACACCACGTTGGAGCCAGGCATACGAACGCGCACTGGGTGAAGGCAGGGTGATTCCAACCCAGATCTGGAACGGTTATGGCAGATGGGTTGCCTCCCTCTATTCTGGCATGAAACATGACCGGCATCTTTTTATGTGAAAAAATGCTGTGTTGTCCCGGCATGTGGCAGTTTTCCCTCTATTTGGCCGGGGCGCCGAAATGACTTTCGGCCGTTTACGCCTGGTGGGAGGGGCTACGGTCGCCGCTAATAATTAAATTCAACGCGCGCCGACGCCAGGCGGGTCGAACGGTCCGGGACCGATCGGCTTGACCGGTCAGCGGTCGTTTTCCGTCGTTTCGTGACGATCTGTTCCATTGAACGTCAGCGTATGGTTTTCAGAGAGGTTATTTGTATTCCAATCGGCCGTAAAGCAGTGGAATCGCGTCAGCTGCGAAATCCATCCCGCGCTGCCTTGGCGATAACAACAAAGTAGGCCGTAGAGCCAGGGCTTCGTGCCGAGCGCACTGCCGTAGCTGTTCATGGTACAGACGTTGCGAGCCTAGTCATTTCGGTATGACGCAAGGCGATCATACAAGACAACCCGAACGAACCCTGATGGGTCGACGAACGAACCACGACCAAGGGATCGGAAGCATCCAGGAAAGCGGCCCTGTCATTGGCCGGGCAGACCCCTATATTGACTACATGCGCCAGCTCTTAATCATCGGCGGGCTTATGTCGCTGACCCTTGGGATCGTTTGGCCTTGGCTCGGTCGAATTGGACTCGGTCACCTGCCGGGGGATATCCAGCTGCGGAGACCCGGGTTCACGTTCTACTTCCCGCTTGCTTCCAGTCTGGTCGTATCGATCGTGCTGTCGGTCGTGTTTAGCGTCATATTGTGGCTATTCCGACGCTGACAGGCAATACGTTCGCTCGGGCGGCGGCAGGGATTTCCATTCCGTTGTATTGCTGGCTTCTGAAAGTTTTAGCTTCTTGTTCGAATGTCTATGGGGTGTCCCGGACCACTGTTGGCGCCTAGGGACGATCAGTCGGCGCGGTATAGCTTATTCGCGCGCATCTGCGCGAAGCGATTTCGAGCGTGGTTCTGTGGCTGGCAACTACACTGTGCGAGATTAGCACCGCCACTCGCAGGAGTGCGTATACGGTCATTGCGCGCCTTCGTCGACACAGCTCAGCTGTACCGTATTTGTTATTCTGCCGCGTATTTAGGCAGCATCGAGTGTTCTGACGATTGCGCGGAAGGCAGAAACGAAGTCTGATGCAACCGAGATTGAGGTATCAGGTGTATGGCAGGCGGTCTGATGGGCGCGTAACACGGCGCTTCTCTTTCTCGCCCAGGAGCGCTTAACATATGCAGGTGTATTGTTTTTTGGCTCCTTTGAGGTGGAGCCATGATAAGATGTCATGCGGGGTTGACGAGGCGGCGTGCAGTGAGTGTCGTTCCCGATCCGGAGAAACCCACAATTCCCTACCAAAGAGCCGGGGTGTTCTGGGGCAATTGGCCGTCCGCATGCAAGCAACGACGGGGTGGCCCGACGAAAGTGTGATACCCACGCAGCCAGTTATGACTTATAACATTCCTACTCCGCAGGAAACAGAACGGAGGCACCCTAAACAGAAACCCCGGAGCAATCCGGGGCTTTCTCTTTGGTGGCACGACGCGGATATGTTGCCGGATATCCTACTCCCATCCCGATAAATCGGGATTCTATAAATTTCTGGATAAGCTTCTTTGGAGTGAGGCGGCTTTCTTACGCCTTGCTGTCGTCGGCTTTTAACGATAGCGTCACGTGCCGTAAAAGCGTGACCGCAAGCTACCCTTTAATCGGGTCTACATTGGGCTAATGGCGAAGCTGTTTGGCTGGCCGAGGGTTAAGGTGGCAGGGTCTATCTGAACGGCTTCCGGCATCGCACAGGTAGCGTCGTTGTGCACCATGGTCCGGCACATGGATGGTTTTGCCCGTCTTTTTGTTGGGGGCTTTGTTAAGAACGTGTTACACCGGTTTCGTTACAGACTGCGGGGCAGGAATGCCGCGAGGTGCTACTGGCCTTTGTCAGGGGCCGACATCTCGTCTCTTGGGTGGCTTGAACGGACAACAGATTGCGACCGCGAGGCGGCCAGCACTGCATTCCTTGCCCGATGCGTTGATCGCTGGTCATTGCGATAGCGCCCACTGCTATGTTTAATGAAACAGGGGGCAACGACAACGCGCGATGATTACACCGAAACGATGGCCGGAGGACAGCGGCCGATTTTCGCAGGAAGCAGGAACTCTGGTCGGCGCGGACGGAATAATCAATTTTCTTCGGCGCTTCCTGCGGTTGACCGGGGGGTATTGGCGCGGTGATGATCGGTGGCGGTCCGCTCGGCTGACCGTTTCCCTCGGGTTCCTGACCATCGCGCAGGTGGTGATCCCGGTTCTTATCAACAAATGGACCGAGGCGTTGTTCAACGCTTTGGGGGGGCGGGACATGGACCGCTTCCTCAAGCTTGTCGGGGTGTTGGTGTTAATTATTCTTGGCAGCATGGCAGTCAACACCATCCACTTAATCGTCAAGCGGAAGCTTCAACTGGACTGGCGCCGGTGGCTGACCGATCGGCTTTTGCATGACTGGATGTCTGGAGGCCGCCAGTACCTGCTCGGATCCATGCCCGGCGAGCATGACAATCCCGACGGGCGTATCGCGGAGGATTTGCGCAACACTACGGAAACCGCGATCGAGTTGGCCCACTCTCTATTTTATTGCGTGCTGCTGCTCCTCAGTTTCACCGGTATCCTGTGGTCGCTATCCGACTCGCCGGTATGGACGGCGGCAGGAATTCGCTTCAGCATTCCCGGCTATCTGGTGTGGATTGCCATCCTATACGCGGCCGCCGGAACGCTGGTGGCGATGGCGCTTGGGCGGCCCCTGGTTCGCGCCGTCAACCAGCGCCAGAGAAGCGAGGCAGATTTTCGTTTCGGCCTGGCCCGCGGACGGGAATACGGAGAGGCAATTGCCCTACACCATGGCGAGCCGGTAGAACGCAGCCATTTCAAACAGTTGTTTCAAGCTATCCGTGCAACTTGGAACCGGCAGACAGTGGCGTTGTCCGGCATCATGCTATTTACCAACGGCTATTCCGTTCTGTCACTCGGATTCCCAGTGATGGTGGTTGCTCCCCGCTACATCGCCGGGGCAATCACGCTTGGAGGATTGATGCAGACTGCGCAAGGATTCGGACAGATGGCAGCGGCCCTTTCGTGGCCCATTGACAATCTTTCCTACGCTGCGACGTGGCGGGCGTCCGTGGAGCGGGTTATGGGTCTGCACGAACAACTGGAACGTCTTAACGCCGAGCTGGCTGGCGAAGTGACGACGGGAGGCATCGTTATCGAGATGGCGGCAGAGCGGGTATTGTCGTTCCATGATCTACAAGTTGCCACGCCCACTGGAGATATCCTGATCGACCGCTTTTCCACTCGCATTGCCGCGGGCGAGCACGTCGTGATTGATGGTGACCAGACGGCAGCCAACCGCTTGGTCAAGGTGGTGGCTGGTCTCTGGCCGTGGGGGCAGGGGCGAGTGGAATTGCCCGTTAGCGCGGCGATGTTCTTTTTACCAGAGCGCCCTTATCTTCCGGTCGGCACCTTGCGAGCGGCGTTAACCTACCCCGCAGGAGTGGATGCCTTCGTCCCCAGACTGGTGGACGAAGCACTCGGGCGCGTGGGGCTCGCGCACCTTCTCGGTCGGTTGGATCAGGTGGAAGCGTGGGAGCAGGAGCTGTCGGCAGCGGAGCTGCAGAAACTTGGGTTTGCGCGTGTCCTGCTCCATCGTCCGGACTGGATCTTCCTTCAGGAGGCCACTGACACGATGAGCGCGGACGACGAGACGGCGATGATGCGCATCCTATGTGAGGATTTTTCCGAGGCAACCATTATCGGTATCGGCTTTCGCCATGAACCGGACTGGCCGCATCTCCGCCGGCTGGTTTTAGAGCGCAAGGGCGGAGCAGCGGCGAGCCTGATCGACTTTCGCGGGGTGGAGGAGCCCCCGGGGGGAGAAAAGAAAAACCTCAGCATCCCCGCTCGCGATGGATGAGAGCAGCATACCAGGCGGCGGAATCCTTGGGAATTCGCGTCTGCGTAGCGAAATCGACCCATACTAGTCCGAAACGGTTGCCATAGCCGGAGCCCCATTCGAAGTTGTCCAAAAGCGACCAGACAAAATAGCCGCGCACGTCCGCACCCTCATCCATCGCCTGCTTCATTGCGTTGGTGTAGGCCCGCAAATAATCGACACGCTCCTGATCATGCACCTTGCTGGCGGAATCGGGCATGTCGCTGCCTCCACAGCCGTTTTCGGTGACGTAGATCGGCATTTTGTACGTTGAGGCGACATTTATGAGCTCGTCGTGAAACGCCTCAGGGTAGATCGGCCAGCCAATACCCGAACGTGGTGCCTCGACTGGAGCGTTGCCCCACGCATAGCCGATCGGGGCAGTGGCATCAGCACGAGCGTAGATTGGCGAATAGTGGTTTAGCCCGAACCAGTCGATGGGTCGGCAGATGCGGGCCATATCCCCGGAACGGACGAACGGTTCGATCGCGAGGGCAAGTCTTGGCGAATAGTGGCCGAGCAACTGCGGATCAGGAAACGCTTTGTTCCAATGTTCATCTAGGAGCAGAGCCGCTTCCTTGTTGGCTTCAAGGCCGTTCTCGGGGTGGCATGGCTGGCGATTGTGGATTATTCCCAGCTTCGCTCCAGGAACCATCGTCCGTAATACGTCAATTGCCGCTCCATGTGCCAGATTGACATGGTGAATGGAAACGAGGTGCGCAGTACGATCGGCCACTGCGGGCGCATTCCAGCCGAAACCATACCCGAACAGGGTGAAGACCGATGGTTCATTAAAGGTAGCAAGCCGCTTCACGCGGTCGCCGTAGCGGCGGGCAATCAGCGTGGCGTAGTCGGCGAACCAGCCCGCGATGTCGCGGTTCAGCCAGCCGCCAAGCTCGTCTAGTCCCTTAGGCAGATCCCAGTGGTAGAGGCATAGCCACGGTTCGATGCCGGTAGCAAGGAGGCGGTCGATGAGCCGGTCGTAAAAATCCAGTCCTTTCTCGTTGGTTTGGCCGCGACCGCGCGGTAACACCCTGGGCCACGACATTGAGAATCGATAGGCCGACACACCGATGTCTGTCATCAGGCCGACGTCGTCCGGCCAGTGGTGATAGTGGTCGCATGCAACGTCGCCAGTATCGCCATTCGCTACGCGACCCTTCTGCAGGCAATGGATATCCCAGATCGATGGTCCTTTACCATCTTCGCTGGCCGCGCCTTCGATCTGATAGGCGGACGTCGATACCCCCCAGATAAAATCTTTTGGAAACCCCAACTGCCTTTCTCCTGATACTCCGCGGTAATTGTTGCCGCACGATGGCTTGTTGCCCCTGGCTGGTTTTCCCCTTTTTTGTGTCGCCACCATTTCTTCTCCTTTATGCGTTGTTCCAGGTAGTCCGCTGCGAGGCCCTTATGTTGGATCAAGGGAACGATGCCACTATCTGCCGCTTGGTGTCAGTCCTCATGTTCTAAGACGCCTCGAAGTCCCAGCACAGGGCCGCAGATAGGTAATGAGGGTAGCTGACCTAAAGCCGGCCAGCCAATTTCCTGGCCGCTTCACTGGTGTTGGAAACAGACGCCTTCGGGCCGCCGAGATGGGCGAGTGATCGGGTCAGGTGACTGTGTGGTTGCTCCGATACTCCATGAATGACTGTCACGCTACGTCTGACGCCCCACGTGTGACCAGGTTATATGCCGCAGCAAAGAATATAAGAGCGCTTTCTTAATGCACCGAACGACGCGCGCCCGGTACGGGAGCAGACGACACGCCGTACACAACAGAGTCAAAAGAACGCCTTGTTCGGATAGCTCGGGTCTTGTCAGGTGAGGTCATGACGTCCGCATGTTACAACGCGTGCCGGCGGCCCGATTCCACCGGTTCGCTCATTCTCACAACTACCTCACCCAGTAGCAGCGAGCAAATCGTTAGCAAAAGTGCATTTTTCGTAGTGTGCCATGTATCGTGGGCAGTTTGAAAGCCTAGCGCGATGCGGTTCTTCGCAGCGCAAAGCTGAGAACGTGTTCGTTTACGCTTTCTGTTCGGTCTCGACGCCTCGCTCAGGGCAAAATAGTCGCCCTAAAGCAGAAGATTTCAGTGGAGTTGCTAACGGTAGCCGCGAGCCTTTCCGGCCGGAAAAGCTACAATCCTCCGACGAACGCGGTATTAGAGCTGTGGGTGCCCGGCCGCATCGTTCTGCCGCCCTTTGCCCAGACCTAAATCCAACCGAGCAGGTGTTCGCAAAACTCGAGACGCTGCTCAGAAAGGCGGAAGCAGGATCAGTCGAGGAAACCTGGAAAAGCATCAGCACTGCCCTCGATGCCGTCACGCCAGACGAAGGCACCAACCACCTCATCAACGCCGGGTACGCGCCAATGTAATGCTATCACCCTCTACGCCACCTGCCACAGGCTGCTCGGAGCGTTGACGAGTGTCCCACCGCTGAGCCCCAAGTGGTTCATCAGTTGAATTCTGTTTCCAGGCGTTTTTGCGTTTTTGTTAAAGCTTCAATCATCCAGCCTGAATCAGTGCACAGACGCGTTCGGCGATGGCTAGCGAGGCGGTCAAGCCCGGTGACTCGATCCCAAACAAGTTGATCAACCCTGCGGCACCATAGTCCGCGCCGTTCTGGATGTAGAAGTCGTGGCTTGGTTCTTCCGGGCCGGAGACCTTGGGGCGTATCCCAGTATAACCGGGCCTGAGATCCTTAGCCTCCATATCCGGATAATACGTACGTATGGCCTCAACGAAGGCTTCTCGCTGGCTATCGTCGAATTCGTAATCGATGCTGTCGCGCCATCTCACGTCGGGCCCAAATCGTGCGGCTCCGGAAAGATCAAGGGTTACGTGCACTCCAAGTCCCCCGTTGCCCGCGACTGGATAGACCAGGTGCCGGAATGGCGACCTACCAGCGAGGACGTAGTAGTGGCCGATGGCGTAGCGAGGACACGGTACGTGCTCCCTTGGAAATCCTTCTATAGCCGCAGCAATATTCGGAGCATAAAGTCCCCCGCTGTTAACAACGGCGCGTGCTTTTATAACCGTCGCCTCGTCATCCGCTAAACAGAGTTCAATTTGGCCGTGCAAAACACGGCCACTGCTAACCGGTGATGCACGAATGAACTCACCACCTGCCATCGTGAAGTCATCGGACAGCGCCCGCATGTATGCATGGCTGTCGATGATTCCGGTGCTTGGCGACAACAACCCGCATACCGCGTGGACTGCCGGTTCAAACGCTTGCAGCCGGGTCGTATCAAGCCACTCGAGGTCATCTGCCCCGTTCGTTCGAGCCGTCGCCAAGTACCGTTCTAAGGTGGGCACTTCTGTAGCCGTGGTTGCAACAATGATTTTTCCGAGCCGCGCATGGGGCACGCCGCGTGCACCACAATACGCATAGAGCAGGTCCCTGCCACGCACGCAAAGCTCGGCCTTCAGGGAACCTGGAGGATAATAGATCCCGGCGTGGATGACCTCGGAATTGCGGGAGCTCGTTTCGGTCCCGAACGAACGCTCTTTTTCAAGCAATATTACGTCACGTCCTGATTGCTGCAATGCGCGTGCTATCGCCAGCCCGACTACACCAGCACCGATCACTACGCAGTCGACATCAACTGTCATCGTTTAGTTGCCTTTGCCGCTCAGCTAGGCGCCATCGTAATATGTCGCTAGTTCGTCCCATACCTGGCCTTCGAAGCAGCCTAGTTGCCGCGGCAACGGCCGATCTACATTTGCACGCATGTCCGGCTCACGGAAGCCACTTATGCAGAGCCCGAACTAGCTCTTAAGCCGAATACGCCAACCGGTCGCCCGAGCAAGCCTAGCGCGAAGGGCCCTAGGGATTCAGCATAATCCGATGGCCCGTAGTGCATCGCCACATTGCTGTCCGTGCTGCGCTAAATGAATTCACAATGGCTCGCTGCCAGCAGCGGGCCAGGGATGTTATCACGAACATAACTAGACGTGCCGATGGGTGCAGTCTCGACCTTCAACCATTGGCCCATCAAATAGGCCAAAAGCGCCTTGTCGTAAAAACAAAAAAAGTCTGATCTGCCTCCTGACAACTGGACCATTTTGGAATCGGGGTTTTCCGGGTATTTCCCTGGGGCTGGGAGGAACGGGAGAAGATGAAGGCGTTGAAATTTTCGGATGCGGAGAAGGCGTTCATATTGAAGCGGGGCATGGAAGGGGGGCCGGTTGCAGAGATCTGCTGGCGTGCCGGGATCAGCCAGGCGACCTATTTCGACTGGAAGAATTGGTGCGAGGGTCTGTCGCCTCCGGTGGTCCAACGATCGGTAGCAGCCCACTGTCGGGGCGGCGGTCCTTGTCGGGGGTGGCATGCGACGAGTAATCCTGACGGCGATGTGGGGCCGCGACGAGCAGGAGGCGTCGCAAGGTCAGATCTGATTTGGCCTCCAGACGGACAAGCATCCAGGAGTGTTCTATCGCCAACGAAAGCGGCCGCTTGCCACCCATCGCCAGGGCCGCCGGGCTGCCAGTCTCGCGGTCGCGCGCCCAGCCCATCGGATCGCCGACGATA
>JAJZBH010000041.1 GCA_021799015.1 Pseudomonadota bacterium | reverse complement strand
TCGCTTCAGATGGTCCGATAGCCCGAACAGTCCCCGCTGGCGCATCCCGTCATCCTTGCCTCACCGACAACAGGGAACGTATGGCCCGCTTTGGCGATAGGTAAATGGAGCCACCCATCTCTATATGCCATCGACTGATGTCTCAATTTGCGAGGCGCCGTCGCCAACATCTCAAAGGCGTGCCGCTAATCACCTTTGAAACCTGTACGGGAGCGTTAGGAAATCGACTGAGCTTTTTTATTTTCATTGCGGGCGCAGCTGCGTGACCCCGGGCATCGCAATGCTTTCGCCGGTGTGCGAGAGACGAAGCTCCGGCGGATGACCGCCGCGCTCGATCTCGGGTTTTCACTAGCGCAAGACTTCGACACCGTCAGGCAAAAGGGCGACTCATCGTACACCGGTTCCCTGCTCCAGAGCTTGAAACAGGCCGAGCCATCCTCAGATTCCGATTTTTTATACCTACCCTTGTACGTCCACGCCTTTCGGGTCGCCTCAGCTTCTCATAGGGAGTCCAGACCCAATATGCAAAAAAACATTTCCCGACCTGTTGAGGATCGGGAAATGCTCTTCTAAACCATCCCGGACGTTAGTTGCTACTCGTTTCGGAAACGAGCAAATGCATGGACCGCCTTAGCGTCGGGCAGATGAGCGTGCGGCAGGCTCACCCGAAAGAACCCGGACCATGGTCGACCCCAGAGACGCAGGACTGTCCGCAACGTGAATACCCGCTTGTTGCATCGCCTCGATCTTCGCAGCAGCGGTGTCCCGGCCACCTGAAATCACCGCACCCGCATGCCCCATCCGCCTGCCTGGCGGCGCCGTCGCGCCGGCAATGAATCCTACAACTGGCTTTTTTACTTTGTTTCGAGCCAAAAATTCCGCCGCGTCGATTTCGCTTGGCCCGCCGATTTCACCGATCATGATCATGGCCTCCGTCTCGTCGTCGGCCAGAAACATTTCCAGTACTTCGATGAAATCCAACCCTTTCACAGGATCACCACCAATTCCTACGCAAGTCGACTGCCCTAGACCAGCCGCCGTTGTCTGGGCAACCGCCTCATACGTCAGAGTCCCGGATCGCGACACAATGCCGATTTTGCCTCGCCGATGAATGTGGCCCGGCATAATCCCGATTTTGCACGCATCAGGCGTGATCACGCCCGGGCAGTTTGGACCGACGAGAGTGGACTTCGATCCACAAAGTGCTCGCTTCACACGTATCATATCGAGGACAGGAATTCCTTCGGTGATGCAAACGATCAGCGGCATCTCAGCGTCTATTGCCTCGAGGATCGCATCGGCCGCAAAGGGCGGTGGCACATAAATCGCAGTCGCATTAGCTCCAGTCGCTTCTCGGGCAGAGGCCACCGTGTCAAAAACCGGCAAGTCAAGGTGGCGTGTGCCCCCCTTCCCAGGCGTCACACCACCAACCACCTTCGTACCGTAGGCGATCGCCTGCTCCGAATGGAATGTTCCCTGCGCACCCGTGAACCCTTGGGTAATCACGCGTGTATTTTCATCGACCAGGATCGCCATTATGCAGCCTCCTTAACCGCGGCCACAATCTTTTGCGCCGCATCCGCCAAATTATCCGCCGCGATGATCGGTAATCCCGACTTCGCCAGAATGTCCTTGCCAAGCTGCACATTCGTGCCTTCGAGCCTAACGACAAGAGGTACCGACAGCGACACTTCACGGGCCGCCGCAACAACCCCCTCGGCAATCACATCGCAACGCATAATACCACCGAAGATGTTGACCAGGATCCCTTCAACATTGGGGTCAGAAAGGATGATCTTGAATGCCGCCGTTACTCGCTCCTTGGTAGCTCCACCACCGACGTCAAGGAAATTTGCCGGCTCGGCACCGTAAAGCTTGATGATATCCATCGTTGCCATTGCCAAGCCTGCGCCATTGACCATGCAGCCAATTGATCCATCAAGGGCAACGTAGTTTAAATTGTACTTTGCCGCTTCGAGCTCTTTTGGATCTTCCTCTGACTCGTCGCGCAATTTTTCCAGATCGGGATGCCGGTACAGGGCATTGTCATCGAAACTTACCTTGGCATCGAGAGCAACAACCTCGCCGCTCCCTGTCACCACCAGCGGATTAATCTCGACAATCGAGCAATCGAGGCCGACAAACGCCGCGTACATGGCGTTAACAAACTTGGTGAAGGCCTTCTGCTGCTTCGCATCCAGACCCAACCCGAAGGCTAAGCGGCGTGAATGGAAACCAGAAATGCCGCTCGCCGGATCCACTGCAACCCGCAAGATTTTCTCTGGATGGCGTGCAGCCACCTCCTCAATCTCCATCCCACCTTCCGTTGACGCCATAATCACGATCTCGGATTTCGAGCGATCGACCAACAACGAGAGATAAAGTTCGCGTTTTATATCGCAGCCCGCCTCGACATAGACACGGCGGACAACGCGGCCGGCGGCCCCGGTCTGCTTAGTCACCAAGGTATGCCCAAGCATGGCCGCAGCCGCAGTCCCGGCCTCTTCCGTGCTCCGCGCTAGCCGCACGCCGCCCTTACCAGTAGGGTCATCCTTGAAGTGCCCTGCACCTCTTCCTCCAGCATGAATCTGCGACTTCACGACGAAGACAGGACCCGGCAGTTTTGCCGCCGCTGCCACTGCTTCCTCCGCCGTCCACGCCACGTGACCGTCCAATACCGAAACCCCGTAGGATCTCAGCAACTCCTTCGCCTGGTATTCATGGATGTTCATCGAATCTTGTCTTTCACCAGTTCGTTAGAACGTCGCAGGTTGCAGCGACGTGCACATGGGGCGGCGCAGCATCAGATTATGCTCCGCCGCCCCGACATGAGCAATCAGATCAAGCCAGCGCCGCGTGCCCACTTGAATTTGGCGCCGAGCACCGCAACCGGCAGTTCGGTTGAATATGCATAGGCCGGAATTCCGTGCTGGTACAGATACTCCGAAGCTTCTTCCACCTCGACGTCACCGGCAAGTGAAGCAACAATCGGCTTCTCAATGCCCTTGGCTCGCATCTCCTCAACAACCTCGACGATAATCTTGGCAAATACCATCGGTGGCGTAATGATCGTGTGCCAATATCCCAGGATCAGCGCATGAATCCGCGGATCCTCCAAGCCGAGGCGAACCGTATTCTTGTAGGTGGTTGGCGGTTCGCCGCCGGTGATGTCTACCGGGTTGCCGGCTGCACCGAAAGGTGGAATAAACTTACGGAACGCTGCGTCCAGGTCCGGTGGCATTGTCATTAGCTTGAGATCGTTGTCTACACAGGCGTCCGACAGCAATACGCCAGATCCGCCTGCCCCCGTAATAATGACGACGTTTTCTCCTTTCGGTGTCGGCAGCTTCGGTACACCGCGCGCAAAGTCGAGCATTTCCCGCAGTGATCGGGCGCGGATGACACCCACCTGCTTGAACACGTCGTCATAGATTTTATCATTACCTGCGAGAGCCCCAGTGTGCGAACTCGCAGCCTTGGCGCCCGCGGCCGTACGCCCGGCCTTGAGAACAACAACCGGCTTTTTCTTCGTCACCCGTCGCGCCACCTCCGCAAAAGAGCGGCCATCCTTGAGATCTTCTAGATGCTGCGCAATGATATGGGTCTCAGGATCTTCCTCGAAGAACGTCAACAGATCATCCTCGTCAAGGTCCGACTTGTTACCAAGGCCGACGATGGCGGACACGCCCATATGGGCGGACCGGCTATATCCGATGATGGCCATACCGATGCCCCCCGATTGGGAAGACAGCGCTGCATGACCGACAACGTCGTAGGGCGTGCAGAAAGTCGCGCAAAGGTGTGCCGGCAAGTAATAGAACCCGTAGATATTTGGACCCATGAGTCGGATGTTGTACTTCCGGCCTATTTCCTGCAGCTCATGCTGGCCTTCTTCGTTCCCGGTCTCGGCAAAACCCGAGGGAATAAGAACAGCGCCAGGAATCCCTTTCTCACCGCATTCCGTGAGCGCGCCCGCAACGAGTTTCGCCGGGATGGCAAAAACCGCCACATCAATGTCGTCTGGCACATCCTTCACCGACTTATAAGCCTTGTGGCCCATAATCTGGTCAGCCTTCGGGTGAATTGGATAGATTTTTCCCTGGTAACCACCATTTACGATGTTTTTCATCACCGAATTGCCGATCTTGCCATCTTCTGCCGAAGCGCCGATCACGGCCACTGCTTTTGGCTTCATGATGCGGTTCATTGACTTCAAGATGTCCGCTTTTGATGGCCGTGGACGGGCAGGCTTCTGCGCAAAATCCAGAACAATACGAACGTCCGCCGCTATTGCCCCTTTTGCGCTTGCGAAGACCGGATTCAAATCGAGCTCAGCAATCTCGGGAAAATCATCAACAAGATGAGAAACACGCGAGATCATATCAGCGAGGGCCGCACGGTCCGCAGGCTCTGATCCGCGCACGCCGCGGAGCATTTCCGCTGCCTGGATACCGTCGATCATGCCCATGGACTCTTCTTCGGTCACCGGTGCGAGCCGGAAGGTGACGTCCTTTAGCACCTCAACCAGAACGCCTCCCATACCAAAGGCAACCAGTTTACCAAAACTATCATCCGTGACGGCGCCGATGATGACTTCCTGGCCACCGGTCAGCATCTGCTGGACCTGAACTCCCTCGATTACAGCTTTCGCATTATATTTCTTTGCGTTCGTAATAATCGTGTCGTAGCCCCGCCGAACCTCTTCCTCTGATTTCATGCCGACGAGCACGCCACCAGCCTCGGTCTTATGAAGAATATCACGAGAAACAATCTTGAGAACGACGGGGAAACCCATCCCTGCCGCTTGCTGCGCCGCTTGGTCTGCAGAAGTGGCGAGAGCCTCTCCGGGGACCGGGATCCCATACGCATCGCAGATCGTCTTTCCTTCTGGCGCCGTCAGAGCCGACCGTCCGTCGCGCTTGGCCTGGTCAATGACCCGGCGGACAGCGGCCTGGTCACCGACCTTCTTCGCCGATTGAGTCTCAGTTGCAGTACTTGTCATGTAATCCTCCTGGAAGATTGCGCGCTATCGCTATCGGGGCGGCGACATCCCACCGCCCCGATCAATACCCATCTATTTCGCAGGCGGAGCCACCCACAGGGGTTGGCTCCGCCTAAATCTTATTCCGCCGCTGCCGACGTTGCCCCCCCAAGCGCGCCGGATTCGATCGCTTCCCGAATGGCCCGCTCGTCAAACTTCAATACGTTACGAAGAATGTCGTCGTTATGTTCACCAAGCAGTGGTGCACGCATCACCTCGGTTACGCTGTCCGACAGCTTGATCGGGTTGCCAACGGTGAGATAGCGCCCGCGCACCGGATGATCAACCTCGACAATGGTTCCGGTCTCGCGCAAAGCTTGGTCTTCGGCGATCTCCTTCATCGACAAGATCGGACCACAGGGGATGTCATATTTGTTGGCGGCATCCATGACTTCCCATTTCGTCTTGGTCATGGTCCATTTTTCAATAGTGGCGAAGATCTCCATAAGGCGCGGCAAACGCGCATCTGGCGTCGCGTAATTGGGATCCGTAACCCATTCTGGCTTGCCAATGACTTCGCAAACCCCCTTCCAGACCTGCGCCTGCGTGATGAAATACACATAGGCATTGGGATCCGTTTCCCACCCCTTGCATTTCAAAATCCAGCCAGGCTGGCCGCCTCCCGATGCATTGCCGGCGCGGGGCACCGCGTCACCGAATTTACCATTCGGGTACTGCGGGTATTCCTTCAGAGGACCGTGAGCAAGACGCTGTTGGTCGCGCAGTTTCACGCGGCAGAGATTGAGCACGCCATCCTGCATTGCGGCAAGCACCTTCTGGCCCCGCCCTGTCTTTTCGCGCTGAAACAGGGCTGTGACAATACCAAGGGCGAGATGCAGACCCGTGCCGCTATCGCCGATCTGCGCACCGGTTACCACCGGCGGGCCATCATCGAACCCGGTCGTCGACGCCGATCCACCGGCACATTGCGCGATATTCTCATACACCTTGTAGTCCTCGAATGGACCAGGGCCAAACCCTTTGATCGACGCAAGGATAATACGGGGGTTGAGTTCCTGGATGCGCTCCCAGGTCAGGCCCATACGGTCCATGACTCCCGGCGCAAAATTCTCAACCATAACGTCACAGATCTTGATTAGCGCCTCAAGAATCTCGAGGCCTTTTTTGTTTTTCGAATCCAACGTCAGCGACCGCTTGTTGCCATTAAGCATCGTGAAGTAGAGACTGTCGGCATTCGCCACATCACGTAGCTGGCCACGTGTAATGTCGCCAACTCCCGGACGCTCAATTTTGATTACGTCAGCGCCAAAATACCCCAACAGCTGCGTACACGTTGGCCCAGATTGGACGTGTGTAAAATCCAGAATCCGAACACCTTCTAGAGCTTTAACCATGACTTCCTCCATCAACGGCGATGAGGCGCTTCCGACACATCAACGAATACCGTCGCCACCGCATCTTGTGTTTATGCCCACCTACCTAAAAGTCGTTTGCGCCGGGCCCCCTGGCGCAAACCGCACTACCTCGCCCAGTCTTTGCAACAACCAGCCGCGAGCAAGCAATGCACTCAACGCCCCTCACACCCCCTCATAGCACCGGTGCGACCGAGCCGCTTCCATATCCACGGATACGCCGCGCGCCAAGAGCAAAAATGACACCTCTCCCCTGTTCATCGGAGAGCCAAGCCACAGCGCACCCCACCTACCGCAAGGTGGTTCGCCTGCCAGCCATTGCAAGGCAGCACACCGGGGCACGCCGTAACCGCAGCACGACCGGCGTTCCTGATCGTCATGGTCGCTTGTACCAACATTCCGGGCTCACCCGTCAATTGTCTCTTTGGGCAGCAGCCAAGCGCGTTTTCCGATGGCATGCCATCGATTACCGCTCATCGTAACCTGCCTCTATCTCGAGCGCCGCACATCGCTCGCACTTTGAAACTGATCGAGGAAATCGCCATACTTCTCGATATGCGCCGCAAGCCCCAGCGTATGCTCTCGAACCTTGGCTGCAGCCAGATCCGGATCTCTCGCCTCCAGAGCTGATATAATATTCATATGATCGACCACCGATCTTTTCGCGCGATCGCCTTGGCGCATCGCAGTAGACCGGATAGCTCGCATATGAATGAACAGGTTGTCGATCATTTCAACCATGAGTTCGCAACCACTCATTCGAACGATGGTACGGTGAAAGGACATATTCGATTGGGAATACTCGTCAACGAACTCACTGGGATCCTTCTTGAATTCAGCAACGGCGCGCAATTCCGCGAGATCCTCATCGGTCGCCCGCTCGCAGGCAAAACGGGCAGCAGCACTTTCGAGAGCTGACCAAACCATGATCATCTCGACAATCTCACGCTTGTTCTTGCGGACAATGTAAATGCCACGGCGCGGCACCGATCGAACGAACCCTTCCTGCTCGAGGAGACTTAGGGCTTCACGTATGGGCGTTCGGCTGACTCCCAGATCGCGCGACAATTGGCGCTCGTCAAGCCGAACTTCTTCTGGATGTCCGTAAATGTCCAATGCGGTAATCGCCCGCTTGATCGCGTCGCTAGCCAACCTTCGAAGCCCGACATTCGCTTCAAGCGGCCGCACGTTGATTTGTGGTAGTTTTTTTATAGTTTCCATCGGCGCTAACCCTGTGACGGCCGTTTCAGCCTGGGCTGGTGTGTTTTTGATGGAATCTTGCATATCATATACTAGGCGATCTAACAATAAAACCGTGATCGCCAACCGGAACAATTTGCTCGAATAGCGCCGTCATGCTCAGGCAACCGATCACGCTTCCAGGCCTTTCGGCTCGCAGAAAGAACCGCTGAAACGTCAATCCGCCTACCCCACTTCGGCAACAGCAGATTCCGATGACGAAAAGGACGCCAGTTCGTCAGCACTAATGACCCCGACCGCCTGCTCACGATCCATGACAAGAACGTGCCGCGCCGACCGCGACCGCATCAGCGCCATCGCCGCTTCCAGAGACTCGCTCTTGTCACAGATAACGAGCCGGCTCCTCACCGACCGGGAAATCGGCTCAATCAACGCCGCCCTGCCGCGGCGCCGGAGGGCGGCATCAACATCCGCCTGCGTTACGAGCCCGAGAACCGAGACACCTTCGGTCGCACAATGATCCGTGGCAAGGACCGCCTCGACCTTTTCCGCGCGCATACGCTCGACCGCAACACGAAGCGCCGCCGTCATCGGCGCACTAACCATTCTGGATCCCACAGTTCGGAGCACGGATTCGACGTTCATTTTCAGCTTTCCCCCGCCATTGCCCAGCGACACCAACAGCGAACGAAAAATGTATAAAGTATACCAAACTCGCTGTCAACCCTTGGAACCGGGTCTGTCCAGGCCACCGCCTCAAACGCAACCAAACAAAATCGAAGGCCGGGCAGATCTTACGATCCACCCGGCCACGACAACTCTCAAGCTACGCGAAAGCGACTGGTTCAGACAGGCTCTCTTGGCCTGCCTTGGCGCAGCCTTTATCGCCTCACTCCGCAGGATGCCCTGAACCAGACAGGGCCTCTTCCTCCCGGTGATAACGAGCCTCAACTGGCCGCAACACCAGCAACACAATGACTACAGCAATCACGTTGATCAATGTGGTCACGTACAGCACGCTGCTCCAGTTATGCGTGCTGGCGGCTATAGCGGCGGCAATCGGCACGATGAAGCCCGCCAGACCTTTGGACGTGTATAGAAACGAAAGATTAACAGTAGCGTACTTGGGCCCGAAAAGGTCCGTGCACATCGCTGG
This sequence comes from Pseudomonadota bacterium, assembly GCA_021799015.1. Lineage (GTDB taxonomy): Bacteria > Pseudomonadota > Alphaproteobacteria > Acetobacterales > Acetobacteraceae > Acidiphilium. The sequence continues at coordinate 10,012 of JAJZBH010000041.1, read as the reverse complement.
GAACAGGCTGAAGATTTCTCCCCAACACAGGAAGATAACACCAGCCATCAACACAAAGCCCCATGCGAACGCGCCTACAACCGTCATCAGAAAGTACGCTATTGCGCCGAGGCCAAACGCTATCGCCATCGTATTCGAATGGCCAATATTATCAGCTATCCAGCCAAACAGTGGCCGAGCAATACCGTTGCAGATGTTGGCAAAAATCAACGTAACCGAAAGCGTCGTCGCGCCAAGGAAAAGCGGCCCGTTTGCTATGCCGTATGACTTTGCAATGACAGCGAGATTCGCGGCCGCCATCAGACCGCCACCGGCCATCAGAACAAACAGGACATACAGAACCCAAAATACCGGAGTCTGGAGCATTTGCCCCGGCGTATGGCTCCGCGATGTCTGATGCACCTTCACCTGCGTTACAGCCGGAGCCTCACCGGCATACGGCGCGCGAATAAATTGGGACGCAATCAGAATGATTCCCCCCTGAATAACGCCAAACCATATGAACGTCGAGGAAACGCCGACCGACGCCAGGACCATTCGAATTGGAATAATGGTCAGAGCCGCGCCCGCTCCGAAACCTGCCGCCGTCAGACCCGTCGCCAAACCGCGCCGGTCCTTGAACCATTTCGTGGCGTTGCCCACGGCCGTCGCGTAGACGGCACCCGCTCCCAAGCCGGTTACAGCACCGCCAAAATAGAGAAGCGACAACGAACTGGAACTTCCTTCAATAATCCATCCCACAGCGACAAGAAGCCCACCGACGCCCATCACAGTGCGCGGCCCCCACTTTGGCCCGAGCGCATCAGCGATCCACCCGTCGATCGGAGTCGCCCATGTTTCGAGCGCAATAAACATCGAGAATGCGAACTGAATGTCGGTGACCGCCCAGCCGTGCTTATTGTGCAACGGCAACACGAAGAGCGCCCATCCGTACTGGAGGTTCGCAATCATAATCATACAGATGACGCCCAAAATCAAATGGCGCCAGCGCTGCGACACATTGCCTGTCACGGCAGCGCCCTCCCCACCGACGCCACCAGGACTTCCATTGTTCGGCATTACTTCCTCCGCCTGAATATTATCCGTTGCTTTTCACAGATCTGTCACCGCGCATTGCCGAACCTGAATGGCGGAGCACAACTTTCGTCGATGCAGGCAGCCTTTGACTCCACATTAGCGACAGAGTCGAACAGCCGACACAGACGCTCAGCGCTTCCCTCGACATGAGCAATGACCTATCTGTCGGCATTATACCACCCGACATGACCTTGTCTATCGAAATTTGGCAAAAATGCGGACAACAGATCAGACCGAGCTTTGGGTAAAAGCAGCACAAGTTTTGGCGCATGACCACTGACCACCCTCGTCAGTCTTCCGCCAAACAGCCGGTCGCCGGCTAACAGCAGCAGTTCGCATTACCCCGAATACCTTGGTTTAATGCGATATTTTGATATGCGGTATGTCCGAAGACCTTTTTTCTTAAAAGGTCTTTTCGGCTCCAGCGGTTCTCCGTGGCGGTGCACATATATTGGGTATTGGGTTACGCCAAGCGAAATTGGCTTCTCCATCGAATCGGGTCGTGGCGCGGCCTACTCTTCGCCGCTATTTATAAGAACCACCGCCCCGGCGACGCTCGTCTGCAGCACAAAAGCCGTGTCACGTGGAACTAGCTTTATGAGGGCGTATGATGCAACGATCCCAATGGTCGGCCAAGTCAGTTTCTTCGCTGATGGCTCCGGGCGTTGTAAAACCCATTATATGATTTTAGTCCGCGAACAGCGTGTTCGTACGGCGGGCGTTATTGCTCCTGCTCCGAAATCACTTACAAATCGGTCTCTTTTTTGCGGAAACTAGTCGGCCAGCGGTTTGGTAAGCATGAAAGCCACAACGTTTCCAATGCTAGCTGCTGCCCCAAGTAACGGAAATTTCGCGTACCTTCTCGGCTTGAATGACCAGCAGCGCAGGCTTGCGTTCGCCTGAGATTTCTGCAGCTCTGTGTCGAAATGCTTTCTTACTTATCCCTTCCCGGTCGCGTCTTGACACGTCAAATTTTTAATGCCCCAAACTACGTAGCGCTGATGCCCTAACGCCAACGAGCGACAGTTGCCGAGCTATCCGAGACGCTCTATAATGACGTTACAGCGTTGCAGAGATAAACTTTGCCGTCATCTTCGCAACAAAATCAAAGCCTGAACAGACCTCCAATCATGACCGATGCATTTTCTGGTAGCGCTGTCACACCGGCGACCGACCGCACATGCTGCCCGCCCCTTCCGAATAGAGATATTGCAAGATCCGAAGCGCCATCCATCACCTGGTCCAGCGACGCGAACCCAGGCACCGCGGCCACATATCCGTCAAGGCGCACCAATTCGGTTATCGCCTCGAGGCCTCCATCTAGCGTCGCCTCGAGTTGCCCAAGAATATTAATCAGGCACAGGCGGGCGGCACGAACTCCTTGTTCGGCTTTCACTGTATCGCCAACAAGGCCCTTCACCGCGACGACGCCTCTCTCAACGGGAAGATGCGCTCCAACATAAACATTGCTGTTGACGACACGGACGAGCTCATGATTGGCCGCCCGACTTGGCGCCTGCGGCAGAACAATCCCTAACTCTTTCAGCTTCTCGTCAATTAGCTGCCTTTGATCAGATGCCATACCCCCTCCATGCATTCGCTAGTGTTGATATCTTTAGGAAACCGACCGCCTCACCTAAGCCGAATGTGCTCGCTCTTGTAACAATCCAAATAGAGCGGCAAGCACGTGCTAAAGCTCAGCATCTGCGCTCGCCGCCGCCTGCCTTATTTCATGCCCCTCCGGGGTCAACTAGCCGCCTCTTCAGGGACAAACGATGTATAGCGCTGCAGCAACCCAAGGACGACCGGCATAACGACCAGCACCATTGGCAACTGGACAATGATGCCCGAAATAATCGCAACTGCCAGCGGTTGTTGCATCTGGTCGCCCGACCCACTGATCGCGGCACCAAGTGGAAGCAGCGCAAGAATCATCGCCACCACGCTCATCAAAATTGGCCTTAATCGATTGAGTGCCGCGTCAACTAAAGCTTGCCGTGCCGGCCGACTCTGACACAGCATCTCATACTCAGACACATAGAAAATAGCCATTTCCGTGCCGATTCCGAGTATCATCACCATGCCCATCAATGCCGTGATATTTAGCTCAATGCCGGTAAGCCAAAGACCGACGAACACCGCACTAGATGAAATTACCGATGTGCTGACAATTATGAGTGGCAGCAAGTAACGCTCATACAAGAACAAGAGCAGCACCAGTTCCGCGATTAGAGCGGCAAAAAACACTTCCATCATACCGCGGAAGGCAACTTGCTGCTGCTTAAACTGCCCCCCCATCGTGTAGGTCACGCCCGGTGGAAGCACTCCAGGTTTTTCAAGAGCTCTGCGGACCGCTGCCGCCGTGCTTCCCAGCGATCTTCCCGCAACCTCACCGGTTACCTGTACGATCTGCGCCAAGTTCCTGCGGGTCAGCTCTGGTTGCCCAGCGACAAAAACCACGTGCGCCACAGTACTCAGCGGAAACATGTTTCCGTCAGGCGCCCTGATCGGCAGATTTTTCAAATCATTCCGAAAAATCTTTGGTTCGGTCTGCTCGTCCCTCTGCAACAAGCTGCGCTCCCGCGCTATGCCTCCTGCCTGCTGGCCTGCCGGGTCACTCCACACTCGAATGCCCACGTCCCCCAATGTACCAATATACTTTGTTGCTACGACCCCATGAAGGTAGAGGTTTACCTGATTCTGAACTTCCGCCACCGTCATCCCTTCCATAGACGCGGCATCAGGTTGGACACGGATCTCCAGCGCGTCGCCCGCTGGGACCACCCCGTTATTTACGGACGATGGCTCGATACCACGCACGTTTGAAATGACATCGGCGACTTTCTGGGCGACGTCTCCCAGAACCTTCGGATTTTTTGCACTTAGATTGATGACAATCGGCTCAGGTCGCCCAACCATGTCCCCAATGTTATCAGTCAGCAGCTGATCCGAGCCAAAGCTGACTCCCGGCACCTCGACCGCGACCTTGTTATCAATCTGGTCCATTACCTTCCATATATTCGGCCGTTTGCTAGGCGAAATTAACTTCACGTAGATGTCGCCCTGATTTGGCTCGTTCAGATCCCCGCCAAGACCGGCCCCGGTGCGCCGGGAGAAGGCCTCAACATATGGATTGGTCTTGATAATGTGTTCGACTTGAAGAAGCTCACGGTTGCTCTCCGGAAGTGAAGTCCCAGGATTCGTCTGATAATTGAAGACAAACCCGCCCTCATCCATTTTTGGCAAAAAGCCAGATCCGGTGTGGACAGCCCCAACGTACCCCACCCCAATCAACACCAAGACCGCAATACCAGCCAGAGCAGGGCGATGTTGCGCAGCTGTAAGTATGCGTTCATGTGTTGTCTTAAGCCACCCCGCCTTTTCATGACCCGGATCATGCCATTTTTCAAAATCAATTAATCCCCGCGCAAAAATCGGCACTACAAACGCGGTCAGCAGATAAGAAATGATCAGCGCGGATGCCATTGTCAGAGACAGGTACAGGAAGAACGCCCCGGTCACTCCCGTTAGAAAGGCCAGCGGAATAAAAATCACGATTGTGGCAAGACTTGATCCCGTTAGCGGTTTCAGAAACTCCTTCGCCGCAACAAATATCTCCCCTCTCGGATTGGTCAGCCCAGGCGTTCCCGCTCTCCGGGCAATCTGCTCAATCATCACGATCACGTCGTCGATAAGTAACCCTATCGACGCAGCGATACCACCAAGGGTCATCATGTTGAAGGACATGCCGAGGACGTAAAGCAGCAACGACGTGATTAACACTGCCATCGGCACCACGATCATCGCGATCAACGTCACGCGCCAGTTTCGCAAGAAATAGAAAATGACCAATGCCGCCAGAAGCAGGCCAATTACTATTCCTTCTTGTACCGCATCAACCGACGAGGCAACCAGTTGTGTCTGATCATACCATTTGACAAGGTGAACGTATTTGGGCTGAGTTGCCATAAATTGCCTCAGCCTTTTCTCCACCTGCTGACGAAGACTCACCATGTCGGCTGTCGGCTGCTGATATACGTTAATCTCAACAGACGGCAGGCTTTGATCTCTCACCATGTACCAGCGGGGCGCGACCCCCTTTGTTATGGTTCCAAGGTCCGCCAAACGCACAATCCCACCTTGGGCCGTTCGGAACGTCAAGTTCGCGATACTTTTGACTCCGGTAAATCCGTTGTTCGCAAACATCAAGTATAACAAGTCCTGGTCCTGGAGATGGCCGACGCCCTTAATGATGTTCGCATTCCGCAGTCCTTGCTCAACGTCCGTAGGCGTCAAACCGAACGCCTGGAGTTTGGCCGGATCGAGCTGAACTTGTATTTCGCGGTGACGACCGCCTAATGTCCCAACCTCTGAGATGCCCGGGATGCCCATGAGCATCGGGCCAATCTGGTATTTGGCGATCCTCAGCAACTTCACCTGCGATATCGTATTCGACGTCAACGAATACGATATGAATGGCATGATGACATTCGGCAACATTTGAATGACCTGATAGGTCGTCCCTTGGGGCAGCTCAGGCAATATCTGCGACATCGCCGCCTCGACTTCGAGATACGCCGTGTCCATGTTGCTTTTCCATGGAAAATCCACAAAAATTTCTGTGGATCCGCGCGATGTTGTTGACTCGACATTCAATGCATGAGGAACCGCACGCAGCATCTGCTCAATTGGTGCCGTCACGTCGTAGAGCTGCTGGCTTGCAGGCCGCGATCCTGACGAAACCTCAATCCGAATGCGCGGGAAGCTTACGACCGGATAAACGCCATACGGCATGTTTGTGATGGCAAACACTCCGCCAAGCGATAGCGCAACAGCAACCGCCACCAACGAGCGCCGATGGTGCTCAATCCAGGCTACAAAATTCATTGAGCCGCCTCCTTTGGAGCGATCGTCATTTTATTGCCGTTGCTCAATTCGTAATTGCCGGCAAGCACAACAGGATCGCTCATCACCAACGGACCAGCAACAACGTCCTTGCTTCCATCCGCGCCGAGCACGTGAACGTACACCAGTTTAGCGGTTAAATCGTGCTCCTGCACAACATAGGTGTTGCCAGCGTTGTCGATAAGGATTGCACTGTGAGGAACCACGTAGCCATCAATATGGCCAGTGGTGATTTCTGCACGAAACATCTCACCCATTAGGGTCTGTCCCGGTGGCGTGGAGATGTCAATCGGCACCAGGCCGTTTGCCGCATCAACCAGCGCACCGCGGAATTCAACGGTCCCCTGCAAGGTCTCACCCCCGCCAATAGGCACCAGACGTACCGGGTCGTTGACTTCTATCTTTCTCGCCTTGCTTGGGACAATGCCAGCATGTAACACGAGGCCGCTTGGCTGCGCGAGTTCGACCAAAGCCGCGCCTTCGGAAACTATGGCCCCAGGTGTTGTCTCAATCTTGGTCACGAGCGCGTTGGACGGCGCCCGAATTATATTCGGCCCCGCCGCCCCCTGCATCTTAAGCGCGTTTAAGGCAGCCCGCGCATCTGCCTCCGATTTTTCAGCGTTCAGGAGCGCTTGGGCTGTCGCAAGATGAGCTTTTACGAGCGCTTGTGTGCGGGCTACCAGATCACTTGCGACACGCAACGCGGATTCCGCCTGCGTGTACGCGCTTTCACTTCCCGGGCTTGGCTGAAGCCGAACCAGCGGCGCACCTTGATTGACCAATTCGCCAAGTTTCACGTACACGTTCGTCACTGCAGCCTGTAGTGGTGCCATGATTGTCTGGCGGCTGGACGACGCCGACCCGACGGTCCCATACACCGTCTCAATAGCCGGCAAGCTTCCGCGGACGAGCGACGTCACCTGAACCGGCACAACTGGCGTCGGTGTATCATCAGCAAGAGCCGCAACCGGTACCGCGAGCGCACCGGCAAGGATCGCAACGGAGAAAAGCGATTTCATGATTTAGTCACCTTAGGCTGAGGGACAATCCGGGTTTGAGGGAGACCGACGCCGAGCTCAATCGCAAGAGCGAGCTGATCGGAGTCGAGGCTGGTGCGCAGGGCAACCAATTCGAGTTCACGCGCGAGGGCCGTGGTTTGATAATCGACCAGGGATCGTTGATCGAGGTTTCCTTGAGCATACGCTTCTTCGGCGTCTTTTGCCGCAAGCGTCGCCGTCTTTGCATCCGCTGACGCACTGCGTATGTCCTTCCTGATCACAGCGATGCGCGCCGAGAGGCCGCTAACCATGCCGGCCGCCTTGTCGAGTTCGGCCTGGTACTGAGCGTGAAGAACCTCGCGCGTCGCACGCGCCGCAGCGATCCCGCCCTGGTTCTGGTTAAAAATCGGCAAATCCATCGTTAGCGTTGGACCAATGGAGAGGATATTCGACGTATCCGTCCCGCCGGCCGGCCCCAGTGATAATGCGGGAAACTGGCCAAGTATGGCTGCCCGGACTCGGTTTTCCTGGGCCGCGTATCCCAGTTGAAGAGCCACCAAATCCGGTCTGCGAGAAGGCAGTGTGGCCAGCAAGGCCCCGGGCGATGCGGGCAGCGGTGGAATCACGGGCTTGCGAATTTCAAACCGCACAGAAGGCTCCAGGCCCATCAAAGCATCAAGCTTTTGCCAATTCTTGAGTTGAGCAAGTTTCGCTGTTGCGAGCGCAGTGCTCGCATTCGCTTTCGCCTGGGCAAGGGGAGCTTCAGCAGTCAAGTCCAGACTGCCGCTTGCAGCTGCTTCACGCACCGCCACGAGCTCATCAGACAGAAGCTTGAATTCGCGGGCGCGATCCCTGATCTGAATGTTCGCATAATAAATCTGCGTCGCCAGCAGCCGAGCATCTTGCGCCACCTGCCACTCGTTCCAGAGCAGCCGCGCATTGACCGATCGAAGCTCTGCGCGCGCCGCGGCGACCCTCGCGTGATATGTTATTAAAGATGTTATGTCCTGACTCAAGGAAGCCGCATAGGACGGCGTGCTGGCACCCGCACCTGGCGGGCCATAGATCAGCGCCGCAAATCCCAGCCCTAACGATGGATTGGGCAGGAGCGACGCGTTAATCAGCTGCGCTTTGGCTAGCCCCAACTCCCCACGCTCTGACTTCAGGCCGGGATCGTTCAGAACGGCAAGGAGTCCCACTTGTCCGACAGCAAGAGCCTGGTTCACAGAAATCCTGAACGGCGGCCCTTTCGCCTTTGCTGCCGGAATGGTGCGGTCCAAAGCCGCCATGTCCGGAGCAAGATTGGGCGCCTTCGCCAAGGGCTCAGGCCTGTAACTCGCGCAACCAGCCAGCATCAAGGCAACGGCCAGCGATCCGTAAGTTCGCCAACGGCGCATCATGAATTTTGATTCCTGTTGATCAGTCCGACCATATATGGCGGACCATTGTTAACGTTAGCTATATTGGACGTCACACACCCACACACTTTTTTGCTTCGAATGTTTTTACAGTTTTTTAAGCAACTTTTTTTCGACAGAAGCCCACCACAGACGCTCAAATCATTGCAGGTCTATAGGCAAATTCTCCCGCCCATCCAAAAAACCATTACCGGCTCCAATAAATAAGCCAGACATCAGACTTCATATGAAGCACAGAACCGCCGATCCCCAACGCGAAGTACCAACCAGAACATTCGTGCAACCCATTAAGCCCACCCGGTTAGGAATTGCCGACGTCACGATTCTTCGGCCTCTCTGCAGGAGGCACCGTCAGTCCACCAACGATCAGGGGGAACTCGGACCATGAGAGTGGACCGACGATGCTTTGCACGAGCGGTTAGTTCTTCACAGGTTCATAAACATCGAGGGACGCATCACCACCCGCGTAGGCGTAAATCATATGTGTCTCAGGATCGACGGCACCGGAATGGGTTGGCTTCGCCGTGCCGGTCTTTACGGTTGCAATCCTTTTCATGTCGTTAATGGAGTAAACGTCAAAGCCGGGAACTCCGCCTTCGAACGCGTAAACAAGCCCCAACCCCCGATCCCAGGCAACCGCGTCAACACCTGACGTTTCAGGAAGCTGCTTCTCGACCGCCAGTGTTGCAGGATTGACGATCAGCATGCCTGCCTTTTCTCCGTTTGGCTGAACGCCATCCGTCGTCGCAACCCAGAGAGTATCGTCGTTTTCGCGGAACATGTCCTTCGTCCCGCCGAATTTGTTCAGCTTGCACTCGTAGTTCATCTTGTCTTCGATCGCGCCGGTATTCGCATTCAACTTCAGGACCCAGCAATCATCTGTTGCAAAAATCGTGTTTCCGTAGAGATTGGCAACGTCGGGACCAGAAACCGGCTTTTCTGGGTAAAGAGCATATTTCGTAATAAATTGCGGATGAGCGGTCGCCGTATAAACGTCTATCCAGTTGTCGTCGTCGCTGACCACATACAGCTTGTGATTCTCGCGATCGATGAACACGCCGTCAGGCGAAGTCCCGACGGTATTGACATGATCGACGACGTGCCACGTCTTCTTGGAAATAACAACGATCTGATTAACTTTCCCGGGGCCCGGCCCTTCTGCGGCCGTCTCATAAATATAATTGGCATCGTAGGTCATCGTGTTCGGAGCTGGAATTTCCTTTCCCGAAAAGAAGTGAATGACCTTGTTCGTCTTGGTGCTGACTACCGCCATTCCGTTAATCAAGGAGACGTATACGTCGTGGTTACCTGGATCGTAGGCAACCCAGTCACCATGGCCACGCTTTGTCGGCAGAGGAATCTTATGAACGAGCTTGAAAGTGTAACCGCTCGCTAGCGCGGTACCGGCCATGAGGCCGCTTACGACCGCAGCACTGGCCAGGATTTTCATGCAACGCATATTTCACTCCCATTTTTTGTCACTAACGCGTTTCTAGTTTCGAATGCCCGCGGTTTCCCCAGGGCAGCTAGGCACGGCACCCGATGGTCGTCCCGGCGTGGACGGCGCCGGAACGAGCACTCGGGTCAAATGTTATTTACCGAACAGATACCCAA
>JAJZBH010000040.1 GCA_021799015.1 Pseudomonadota bacterium | reverse complement strand
CAATCGCAATGCGCTTAAACTTCATCCCGGCGGCCCTTTCGTTGGATTTGAACAACTCAACTTTGGCACATGATGCCGTTGGGCCGTCCACCCCAACAGATTTTCAGACGCACCGGACGCCCTAAACGATTCGAATCAGAGGAAAGAGACTCCAGGATACCGAGGCTGGATCAGCTTCACCCTACGCGGGTGGCGCGAACAGTTCGGCGAACCACCCCCGCCCGAGACCTACCGAACCCGCCTTGCAAAGACGGGTGGAACCCCGACGGTTAAAAACTCCTAACGTATACCATCTCCAGTCTCTACGGCCTGCCGAAGGAGGCGGCCACCATCGACCTCTGGCGTGTGGCATCGACTGCATCGAGGGCAGCTCTATAAGGCCGAGCTTTGAAGCTCTGCCGCTCGACAGGACCAAAAACGTCAAAGCCGGTTAAACATCCGGCGGAGCTTGCCAAGCGCATGCCTTGCCGTCCGCAACGGAAATCCGAGAAGAGGCCGCACATATAGCCGCTGAATAGCCCGTGCTATCCGCCAACTCCTTGATTTCTCGATGGCGCGGAGCCGTTGCAATTCGCAGTGCGCATGTTCGGCCTCTTCCTGCAAACGCGCGTTCTCCTCGATGAGCAGTCGCATGTGGTCCCGAAGTCCCTCCATTTCGCGTGCGTGACGCGCAAGCTCGTCCCTCACGTACGACGTCTGTTCTCCCGCGGTTTCCAGCCTCTGCCTGTCAAGCAGTTCTGCACGCTGGAGGTCCGCGATGCTCTCGAGCATCCTCCTGCGCTCACTATCAACTCGGCCGTCGTGTGGCACTCCTCGTGCTGTGACCAGTTCGCGTAACAGTCGTGCATTCTCGCCCGCCAACCAATCGAGCTTTTCCCAAGGTTGTCTTAGCCCGGACACTGACATGGGCGCCATGACTGCCGCAATCTCGCATTTTGCCCCCCAAACCCCGAGGAAAAACATGCAATTCGTCGTATTCACCCGCAGATTGTGCTCGGCTGGTAACAGGGTCACCTGTTCTGCTGCACCGTGCCGCAGCATTTCGTCGAGTGTGAGCGAATTAGGCTTAAGTAACCGCGAGCCTAGCTCTAAAACCATAGCTCCTTGTGCGGGCGCCCCAAGAAACCAGCGGACATCTGACCCCAGAATATCCGTTGTTTCAGCTTGGAAAGTTTCGAGATTGAACGTTCGGCGGTGGAACGGATTAGGGCTCGGTTCGCCGGGCAGTACCGCCTCTCGCGGGCAACTGATCATGATGATCGCACCGGGTGCCGCTAATGCGCGGATTGACTGCAAGAAGGCAGATACGTCCTGAACGTGCTCGATCGTACCAAAGCTTACGACCAGATCAAACAGTCTTTCCTCCCGAAGGCGTGCTCGCAGGTCTTCAGCCCTTGACTCGACGTAGCGGACATTATCAGCGGCGAAATACTCGGTCGCCTTGCGGATCGCGTCTGCCGACACATCAACGCCGACGACGACTGCTGCCCCTGCCTTCGCTAGCAACCCGGTGCCGTATCCCTCCCCGCAAGCGACATCAAGCACCCGTCGACCGCCGCAATATTGGGCCGCCAAATTGTAACGAACAAGGTGCTCGGCTGCGGTTAACACGCGATAGGTCATGCCTGCATGCCCGAAATGCAGACGCTCAACTGCCATTGCGCTGCTTGCACCCGATTCATCCTGCCGGCACGCGGTTGAGCAAGGCCGGTGCGAGCTCATAACTGACCTGCCGCCAGAATGGCGCGTAACCGCGCAGCGTGCCGCTCCGGTGCGTGCCGATCCCGAAGCCGGGCCAACGCCCTTAACGCGAGGCGGTGACGAAGGTCTGAGTCTTCGAGCAGTCCCTTTAAGGCCCACGCATAGGCGGCAGCAGCTGCCTCGTTATCGACGATCAGGGGGAGCAGCAACCCGCTAATGTTGTTTTCCACGATTTCCCCCGCCGCGCCAACGTTCATAGCAACCACGGGTAGGCCCACCGAAATTGCTTCGAGGAGGACATTTGGCATCCCGTCGGACCAGCTCGTGTAGAGAAATACATCATACAGGGCGTGGTCGATCTGTTCAAAGCCGGCGTAAGCCCCACGAAAAACGAGAGAAGGAATGTCCGAGTCTTCTGCGACATCGATCCGGTCCAGATCCGGCTGGCCAAATGCTTCGATGGTCGCGCCCGGCCGCAACTGGGCTAGACGCCGTGCAATCAAGGTAAGCAGCTCTGGCCGTTTCTCGGGAGCAAGGCGTGATGCCCACAACACCCGCATTCCCGGCCGGGCGGTTCGAACCGATATATCAGTTTCAGTTACCATAGGCTTCCTAGGCATAGGTAAAGCGTAAAATTTTTCGGGGAAAAGACCGATCCTTGCCTGATCCCTCATAGAAAGCCCGTCATTGTCCGTGACGATCGCGCTCATTTCGGATGCGTGGTCGGACAGAAATGCGAAACCACCTACGGATGGCATCATCTCGCCGTTATCAATCCGCTGCGGGTCAGAAAACCGGTAGAATATGCATGCGTGTTCGCGCAGGACTGCCGCAAAGCGGCGGAAGAACGCTGTCGCAAAAATCGAATCACGCAGATGCAGTCTTGCCTTCGGCGCAACGGCTTCCACTAACTTCAGCGTGATCAACTCCCGTGCTCCCACCGAAACGCCCGACGTGCGGTCCGCCAGATCGAGCACTGTTGCATGCGCCGGCGCTGGATCAGGTAGCGAGAGCCCTTTGCTCGATTCGCCCAGAATCACAAGCAGTCTTTTTTCGGGCAAGATCTCCGCCAGAGTATGCATGACCTGGCTCAGAAACAGCTCGCCACCGCCGATCCCAAAAAAGGGAAGCAGAAACACCTCGTCGAACGGGCCAGAACCCACGTGTAGACAGACCTCGTAATAGATGCGACCGATCGCTATCGCCTCGGTATTTATGTTATTAATGTACCAACCAGAGCGCAGCGCCTCGATATCCACCTGTGGATCAATCGTTGCCGCGTCGCGTAGAAACGAGCGGATGACAGGCCGGTCAAGCAGCGTCGGACCCGGAAGCATCGCGTTGACATCAGCGCAGGGGACTTCGTCACGTCCCTTATAGGATGACCGTGCCCGACGCATGAATATTTCAGGCTGAAACAACCGGGTCGGCGGTATCTGAAGCACTGACACTGCGTCTGCTTTGCGTAGAAGGCTTCTTGGTCTCTGCCGATAGAATAGGATCGTATCGCGTGCGATCTCAACATTGTATCCGGCGGCCACGCATTCTGCGTTAAAGTGCCAATCTTCATATGCGTATCCCGGCGAAAGCCGAGCATCTACGAAAGGATATTTTCGCGGGATGCTGTGATGGACGAGCATGCGCGACGTGAACGGGTGAGCAGCGACAAATGCGAGTGGGGTAACACAGTCCAACGGGAAGTAACGTCCAACCTGATAACGGTCGCCGAAGGCGAAGACATATTCTGGAAATATCAGGCAGTCTGGGCCGGCTCGGTTCGCCTGCACGTACATATCGGCGATGCTGTTAAAAGACAACATGTCATCGCCATCGCACATTAGGAGATAGCGTCCTCGCGCAACGGCGACTCCATCGTTGCGGGAAAGACCAAGAGAACCATTATCCACTCGGATCAACTGGCAAGACCCGAAACCAACGCCAGAAAATCGGGCAAGCACCTGCTCGGTGCCATGATCCGTACGGTCAAGAACTGCGACAAGCTCGACCGAGATATCAAAACGCTGTGCATAAACGGCCGCCGCCTCAAGTGAAATCAGGGTCCGCAGGAGCCACGGCCCATCACTGTGCAAGTTAAGCACGAGCGACACATCGTAATCGTGATTGTTCCCTACGTCATTATCGGAATTAAAATCCATTAGGGTCATCTAATAAACGGTCGGCGAAATCTTGGCCGAGCCATCTTGGCCGCCTGCGGCTCATCCAGACTGCCATAACAAATAACTCCCAGTAGCTTGGGTTGAAGCGCTTATATGCGATAATGCCGGGCATACCAGACTTTTGCAAGCAAATTTGAAGAACGAGTGGCTACGCCAACGGCATACCCGTCCGCGAAGTAACCGACCTTTAGCGACATAAAAAGCCACTACAAGCCGTCGGGAAGCATGGTCCACTCGGTGCGCTGCAATTGTTCTCTCAAATTTCCTACACGTTGCGTGAGTCCTTGAAATCAGAACAGTGACGGTCACATGTGCGAGACCAATACTATACAGACAAAAGTTAACGCGTTGGAGCAATACAACCTTTTAGGCCCATAATAGTTCGGGAGCCATACGTGGGAGTCCTGATTGTTGGCACTGGCATCGCCGGTGCCATGCATGCCCCCGAACTTGTAGTGCTCGGACCTAAGATCCTCGTCAACGATCAACGCTCTCATATTTTCTATGCCAAGAAATGCGTGGTGGTTGGCTGTTTGGGCCGTTTTTAACGGGTTTAATAGTGGCGTTCACGCGGTGCTTTTCATTTTCTGTGCGGGTGTTTTGCTGCCGAGTCCGAGGTTGAGGCGCTCGTTGTTATATGTCCGGAGCGATTTTGTGTCGTGGTCTTGAGCCTCCTCAATGCGGCCGATGATATTCTAGTCCAGCCATTCACGTCGGAGGTCGTTGTTATGGCGTCCGAAGCCAGCGTTCTGCTGTGGCCTGCCTGGTTTGATGTGGCAGATGTTGATCTGCGATTTCTCCAGGCCAGACCGCCAACTTGGCGCTGACATATTCAGTCCGTTTGTACATCGGGAATGGGGTCCGCCGAGCTAGCGAGGCGCAGGGCCATGGGGCGGAGCGCAGCGCCCCGCTCGAGGCGGTCATGGTCGATTGATCGCCGGACTGACGCCTCGAACGCTTGCACCCTGGAGACCTCATGTCCGACCCGACCGGGTAGGTCTGGACACCGCGAAACTGCTTGTGTTTGGGTTGGATTGATGATTCTCTCTGTCTGGTTTGATGGAGGGGGAGAGATGGTGTCGCAGCCGAAATTTTTTCGATCTGGGCGATGGTTATGTGGAGTTGTCGAAGGCGAGTGATCCGCTTGAGCGTCTGAATGAGGTCGTGAGTTTCGAGGCATTCCGCTACCGGCCGCACGAGATCTTGAAGCGGTAATAGGGTCAGGCGCAAGGGGAACGCCCGCCGTAGACTGTGTCCTGATGTTCAGAATCCTTGTGCTGCAAGCGCTTTACAGTTTCTCCGACGGATCTGGCTGTTCCGCCAGCAGCGCACCAAGGCAGAGCAATTGCGAAGCTATTTGCCCTGTTTGACATCCGACTGAAGGAGAACCGGCATCTGGCGATGCCCGGGCAGGTCATCGACGCCAGCCTGATTCACGATGGGGCACAGCTGATCGGGTTGATCGACAAGACCAATACGGCGGCTGCGGTCTGGGCCGGCGCAGCGTCTCGGTTGAAGAAGAATGTAGCTTGGCTGGCTGCGAACGGCATGCGCTCATGCATGCACCGCAAGAAGCCCCAACATCGGCCTCGCCAATCTCGCCTACAACATGCAGCGGCTAGTCTGACTCAGCGAGAGAGCCGCGCCCGGATAAGCGAAGCGTCAGAAAATGCAGTGCCAACAATCTCGCGGGCCACAGAATTCGGTCCATCAACCCGTCGCAACCGGGGCAAATTCTCGGGAGACAATCTTCTGGCCCTCAAACCAACCCAATCAGATAGTTTTTCGAGGTGTCCATCTTCCTTAGATCGCGGTGCTCGCGTTCCAGCGACGTCATCGACGATGACCATCGCCCCGTCCATGCCCCCGTACTACGCGCGCCGGTGTAAAAGAGCGCATCGCTCATCATCCCATGCTCCCGGCAAGGCGGCGGAACAGGAACATGACCCTCAGCCCGGCGTAAAATCGTCACAATCTCCGCTTCGCTGTATTCCGACCGCTTCATAAAAATTTCCTCGTGCTGCTTGCCGAGAAAATTCTACTTATCAATCGGCTTAATTTCCGGGAGGGTTATCGTAAAGGGTCCCGAAAAATTGGTTTCGGGTCCGTTTTAGCCAGCCACCCTTCTTTTCGCGACCGTAGTGCAGAACACGCGCACGTTCGATGGTGACCAGACCGCTCTGCATCATGCTGTCGAGGATTGGTAAAAATGTTTCTATCTTGTCCGGACAGTCAACGATTTCGATGATCACCGGGTGGTCGTCCGAGAACGGCAACAGGTGACCTTCGTGGATCCGCTTCGTGTGACCAAATCCAAGTGTACCACGCAGGACGGTGGCGCCGGCAAGATTATGGTCGCGAGCGGCATGGACGATTGCGACGAACAAGGACGTCGCCCCTTGGTGGTCGGCCGAACTGATATAGATGCGGAGGAGTAGGGCTTCGTTTGGGAGTTCCATCGCTTTTGCCTCGTGGTTTCTGATTTCGGGTCAAGCAGGCGCCTGCGAGTTCGGGACAATCGCCCGCGCTTTCAGTGCCTCCATAGTGATCATTCCAGAAGCGATCATCGGCTCGATGACTGGCAAAAACGCTTCAATCCGATTCGGGCGATCGATAATCTCAACCACAATAGGCTGGTGCGCGCCTGTATCCACGTTGATGCCGGTTCTGATATCGCGCGAAACGCCGAATCCCATCGGCGCAGGGAGCACCGTGCCGCCGGAAAGCCCGGCTTTAATCGCCGCCTCAAGGATGACTCGGTAGAGGGGACGACTTTCCATCATATCGTCCTCGCTCAGAAAAACCCGGAGCAGGAGAGCGTCTTCCATGATGCGCATCAAGGTGTTCCTTTAAATTCATGGTGAATGCAGGCCCAGAAACCATGTTAGTCCAGTGTAGCGCTGATCGTTTATTCTTGTCAGTAGAAAATGGCGTTCACGTGACGGGATTGATACAAAAGTGAGCGGCGGCAATCGCATCACACCCATCCCCAGCAGACAACGGAATGCTCGGTACGCGGGGGATGGGTGTGATGAGCGGATCGGCGCAAACAAGATGTTCGATCCAAAAGCGGATGATCAAATCGGGCAATCATGCTGTCGCGGGCGAGCGGGTGGTGATCTGGACGCTGCGGGGCATGTTACATCCTTCTGTGAGAGAAGAGGGAAAAACAGCAGCGTCAGCACTCCAAATGTCTTGGCGTGATTCACACCCTGCGCGGAGGCTGTAGGACAGAACACTTGCCATGCCACGGCATTTGGGCAGTACTGCTTTTAGTCCTAAAGATTGCGTGCCATGTAGACGCCAAAAAAAACGGCAACAAAACCAAGCACGATAGAAAGTAACAGATAAAGCAGAGCCTTTGCGAATTCACCATTCTCGACGAGCATTAGTGTTTCGAGTTCGAAAGTCGAAAATGTAGTGTAGCCTCCTAAAAAGCCTGTGAGGATTCCGGTTCGGATGGCGGGGTCGATAGCGAGGCGCTCCGCGGTTTCGACGAAAAGAAAGCCTATTAGGAATGACCCCAACACGTTGATGCTCAAAACGGCGACCGGAAACTCACGGCCGTAAACGTTCTGCATCAGGATGGTTTGGCCGTAGCGCGTCCAGCAGCCGAGCGTGCCAAAAATCGCGATCGCGATCAGCGTTCGTAGCATCAAAGCCTCTTGTTGTTCAAAAAAAGAGTGAAATCACGAGTATGATCGTGAGAAGAATGCCGATAATCCCGAGGTAGAGGTTGAGATAGCCCGACTGCAGGACACGAATGCGCCGCGCAAGCCCATTTACCATACGCACTGCGGGGCCGAACAGTACCGGTCCAAAAATGGGGGCAACATCATGTTCGAAGCGAAGACGACTCACAAAATAGGGCGACAGGCTGGTGTCAACTCCGGTTTCGGCGCGCGGTCGGTACACAAAGCTGTAGAAGGTTCTTAGCGAATTCGAGAACGTCAGCGCGGTGGTCGCTCCTCGCCGATCGAGGGGCGCAGAACCTCCATACCAGACCGGCGCGCGTCGCACGGGAAAGCGTCTGGAGAGAACGATCAGCGCAGTTGGCACAAGGGCTAGAAGCGGCATCACAATCACCAGCTTCGAAGGGGAGATAAAAGCAAACCTGCCCGTCAGGGGCACCAGGAGCCAGCCCGGCGTCATTCGGGTTGCAGCATCCACAGCAGGGTCAATGGGCCACGCACGGGACAGTGCGCCAAGCCACGTGGGCATGCCGACCGCCAAGGCAAGGACGGAAAACCCAAGTAGACCAACCGCAATTTGATGCGAGACGGTTATTCGTGCACCGTCGTTTGCTGCGCGTCCCTGCAGACCGATGCCGAAGAGCTTGACAAAAGTCGCGAAGGCAATTGCTGCTGTCAAGGCAAGGCCGGCGCCGGTCAGCACGAGGATCAGGCGGCCCGTGAGCCCCGGCAGGTGGAACCCCTGAAACACGGTCTGAAACATGAACCATTCGGAAACGAAGCCAGCTTGAGGTGGCATGGCCGCGAGACTCATGGCTGCAAAAAGTGCGCCCAGTCCAAAGAAAACGGTGTTTGCGCGTAGTAGCCCGTCTTGGCGGATGGTGTAGCGGCCGCTTGCGCCGAATACGCCGTCGGCAGCAAGAAACAAGGCGCCTTTGGCAAGAGTATGGCCGGCAAGGTGCAGGAGTGCGACGGTAAAGGCCAAGGCGGCGAGGAGGGAAAGATGTCCTGCCGAGAAAAGTAGCGATGCGCCGAGCGCGATTGCGGCCACTGACGCGTTCTCGGCCGAGGAAAAGGCGAGTAACGCACGCCAATCCTCCTGCTGAAAGGCGTAAAGTGCCGTAAGGATCGCGCTGACCACGCCGACGGCGCAGAGTGCGATACCAAAGTCTTGATCAAGCACACCAGGGAGCCAGACCGTGAGGCCGCGGGCCAGACCAAAGAATGCAGCATTCAGAACGACACCGGACATTATGGCACCAGTTGCCCCGGAAGCTGCGCCATACGCACCCGGAAACCATTCATAGAACGGAAGCAAGCCTAGCTTGGCGCCGAATCCAAGCAACAGGAGCAAGCCCGCAATGGCAGCGATATATAAAGGAAGATTGGGCCCAGCTTTGGTGAACTCGGCGAAGTCGAGTGAAGCAACCGATGTTCCAAAAATCAGAACCGCCGCAAGCAGCGCAACGGCGCCAACTTCCAGCAGTCCAAGCATGAACAGGGTGCGTGTACCCACACCGTCTGCGAGCCTGTCGCCGAGAACCATTGCAGCGCCGCCTAAACTCATGACCTCCCACGCGATCAGGAATGCAGCGCCTTGCGTTAGGCCAAATACACCGAGCGCGCCAAGCAGACTCATGGACAGGCCGAAAACCCAGAACCGCGCACCACGGCCCGGGGAACCCAGTAATGCGGCGGCCATCGCCGGTGCCAACCCAAAGCCAAACAGCCATAGAGCAGCAGGCGACAGGACGAATCCGGTACCATCGTCGCCAATACGCAAAAATGGCAAACTGGTCGCAGCACTGTTGTGAGGCAGTGCCAGAACGGCACCGATCATGCCCGTGATGCACCCCAATGCCGCAAGCCAGCGTCCGATGGCCAATCTTCTCCCGAGCAGGGCAATCATGGCAGCTGCAAGCCACAGTACCGCCGCTATGGCGATCAGCTCATTCGTCATTCATCTTCCCCCGATGGAGGCGCTGTTGGATCCGCCCGAGAAACATCAGCAGCGCCTCGATTATTGCCGCTGGGTTCGGTGGACACCCCGGCAAGTAAAGATCAACAGGGAACACGTCCTCGAGACCGGACAAACACGGCCCGCCCGGCGCGATTCCTCCTGAAACTGCGCAGGTTCCGGAAGCCATCGCCCAACGCGGTTCCGGCATTGCTTCCCAGGTGCGGCGCAGCGGTTCCAGCATGGCCCGCGTAACTGGGCCGGTGACGAGCAGGAGGTCGGCAAAGCGGGGGGATGGCGTAAAGAAAATGCCAAGCCGGTGCAGGTTGTAAAATGGATTGTTCAACGCCTGTAGTTCTGATTCACAACCGTTACATGATCCTGCGTCGACGTGGCGAACATGCAAACTGCGATGGAAGCTGTGGCGCGACGGGGAGGGGCGGGCAACGGGCGCTACAGAAGCGGCGGTTCTAAGATCGTCACGTGCACGCACGCCGAACGCCCAGTTGTTACTTTCAGTCAGTGCGTCGGTCGGGCATGCTTCGACGCAGACCTGGCAGACGACGCAACGCCCATAATCGAGAGCCAGCCCTTCGTCTGCAAGAGCGATGGCGTGGGTTGGGCAAACATTGACGCAGATGGAGCAGCCGGCGTCGCAGCGCTCGGATTCAAGCCGCGGCATGCCAATCACGCCATCCTGGCCATCCGGTCCCGGCTTCAATGGCCAACCCGTCGTCGCCTTTCCTTCGGCAAGGCCTATCAGCGTCCACAGAGCCATCTTCAATTCCCCTTCATCGCGCGCATCCGGCGATGGTCAATCCGAAACTTGCCTCGTTGATGGCGTAATCCATCATGTTCGTGTTATGCACTGTGTAGGGAAAGACACGCCAATTCGAAAATGATGGTGACTTGATCTTTACGCGGGCAAGCCTGCCGTCTTCTCCGAAATGGACAGCGTAAATCAGCGTGCCTCTTGGCGATTCCGCCCAGCCCAACGCTTCGCTGTTCGGTGAAGGCAGGCAAGGAATCCGGATTTTTCCTGTTGGTGTTAGGGTAATCGCACGCTGGATCATGACAATGGAATTTTCGATTTCGGCGATCCGCACGCGGGCGCGGGCATCGGCATCACCCGTTTCATGGGTCGCGACGGAAAACGCGAGGTCGGGATCGGCATAGGCGGCGTAGGTGTGGTCGCGCCGCAGGTCACGGTCAAGGCCCGAAGCACGGGCAACCGGGCCAGTGGCTCCCTGGTCGAAGGCGATCTCGCGTGGCAGCAGCCCCGTTGTGGCTAACCTGTCGAAATAGCTCTCAGAAGCGTCAAGCCGATTGATATACTTGCGGATCGGTTGCCGTAGTTCGTCGAGAGCACTCGCAAGCCCGTCGATGCGCAGGTCCCGCCGCATGCCGCCGGGCGCTATTACGCCGCGCAGAAACCTGCTTCCGGTTACTCGGGCGTTGATCTGTTTAACCCGTTCCGCCAGGAGTACTCCTTCGGCGTGGCCCACCTTCAGCGTTGTCGTGTCAGCAAGATGGCCCAGATAATGGAGATGATTATAGAGGCGTTCGAGTTCTGCCACGATAACGCGCTGGTAACGGACACGATCCGGTACTGTTACTCCGGCAGCGGCCTCGATTGCCTGGGAATAGGCGAGCGCATGCGCGGCGCTGCCGACACCGGAAATGCGTTCCGCCAGCACAAGTCCGGTTTCAGGTGTCTGTCCCGTAAAGCGATCTTCCATGCCCCGATGTTTGAGAAAAAGGTGGGGTACATAGTGAAGGATCGCTTCACCGATGTAGAAAAAACTGAACTCGGCCGATTCCACGACGCCAGCCCGCACGGGTCCGAAAGGCAATATTTGTACTGCGTCACCAGAGATGTCCGGAAGGCGCCGGAGGTCAGCCTCTTCGGCAGACCGCAGCGGAGCAATCAGCGAAAATGGTTCAGGTTGACCGCTGAAGACGATTCCGCGGTGATCGGCTGTTTCTCGTTCGTACCATCCTAGCAACGGCCAGATCGTCGCAAGACTCGGGATTGCCGTATCAGCCGGCACTACCCAGATGTCGAAGCCAATTCCGGCGCGGGAAGACACGTAGCGCACGCTCTGCGTGCCACCGGCTTCGGGTGCCGCGTACAACATAATCATTCGCCCACCTTGGGCTCGAAGCGTGCGAGCTGCCTCTTCAAGTTCAAAGCGATCAAAATGGCGCCGTACGGCAACGTTCACGATGGCGCCCTCGGTGCCAGCGTCCTGAACGCTACGGCACCATTTACCGCGTGCTCCACCACGGCAGCATGCAGAACGGCGGGTCCCTGGATCGTCCGCTCGACCGTTTGGAAATCCTGCCACATGGCACGTGGCCACCATAGGCCAAACACCAGGAGTGGAACCAGCGCAAGCCACATTGGTGCAATATTCCAGCGGCTCGGCGCTGTTAGTACCGCTGCCTTCTGCTCGGGTCTATTTGCGGGCTCATAATACATGATCCGAAAATGGTTCAGGAAGCCAATGAAGATCACGATCAACAAGGCCAGCATGACAACTGCGGCCCAGAGCCCGATGCCGCTGAATCCTGCGCGCAGAATGGTAAACTCGCTTGCAAACAAGCCGAAAGGAGGTGCGCCGGTGATCGCGACGGCACCAGCAAGCCAGAGTGCGGCGCCAACGGGAAAATGTTGGGCGTAGTCACGAATTCGCATCATCGACTTGGTACCGAAGCTGCGCATTGCATTTCCTGCCCCGAAAAACATCAGCGACTTGTTCAGGCTGTGATTAAGCATGTGATACATGGCGCCGGCGACGCCAAAAGGTCCACCGAATCCAAAGCCTAGTGCCACGATGCCCATATGTTCGACACTGGAATACGCCATCAACCGCTTCACTCCACGCTGACGCACGATGAAGAGCGCAGCGACCAGTAACGAGACCGTTCCGAAGAGGATGAGAAGCTGATCCGGCAGGTCAAAAAGATTCGCTCTGTGAAGGACTGCGAGATAACGCACGATTCCGACCATCGCGGCGTTTAGCAGCGCGCCTGAAAGCATCGCCGACACCGGGGCTGGCCCCTCGCTATGGGCGTCAGGCAACCATGTGTGCATGGGCGCCAACCCAACCTTTGTGCCGTAGCCGACCAGAACGAGAAGAAAGCCAAGAACAAGCAGTGAGTGGCTCATGCCGGGGGCCGCATGGCGCAGGACGCGCCATGTCATGTCGTAGGTAGAACCGAGGATGAATGTGCCACCCCAGTAAAAAATCACTGTCCCAAGCAACGCGAGTGTAATCCCTGCTGACACGATGATGATATATTTCCACCCAGCCTCGATCGCTTCGGGCGCCTGCTCGAAGGCAACGAGAAAAGTGCTCACCACTGTCGTCATCTCGATGGCAATCCAATACAATCCTGGGTTATTCATGAGAGGCGCGACAAAGATTGTCAGCGCAAACATGGCAAACAGCTGGTAGAAACGCGGTAGGCGTTGATCTTCATCAAGCATCCTCATGTAACCACAAGAAAAAATAGATGACAAAAAATAGACAATCGCAGCGCAGAGGATCACCCAGGCACCAAACGGATCCACAATGAGATAACGCCCAAGATAGCCAATACCGATAGCAGGTGTTGTGGCAACCATGACAAGAGCCGCAGACAAGCAAACGCCGGACGTTACGAGATTGAGCCTTTCGGCAAGAACGGGACGCGGCGCGGCTAACATGATAAGGATCGCGATTGCTGGCAAACCGATGAGGCAGGATACGGCTATTCCGTTCATATCAACCAACCAGCCGACGAAGTTGCAACGCGCTGGTACTGCCTACTTGCCCCATAAGGTAGCGGACCAGTACTCCAAAACAGACAACGATAATCAGCAGGTCAAAAAGAATGACGAGCTCAAGCAACATTGGCATGCCGGGGACAAGTATCTGCGTACCAAGGAAGATGCCGTTCTCAAGCACAAGAAGTCCGAGTACGTGGCTGATCGCCTCGTGTCGGACAGCCAACATCAGATAGCCGATCAGCTTCATCGACAGCATCACAGTCAACGCGAGTATGATAACCTCTGTTGCCGCAGGCAGTGTGTAAGCCATCCGCGCAGCGACCATGAGCGAAAACACTACGCCGGCCGCCCCAAGTACTAGACTGGAACTTGGCCGAAGGAGAGGTTCCAGTTCCCGTTCGATCGTGAGTCGTCGTGTGATTCTAAGCAACAGATACGGCAGCAGTGTACCCCGAAAAACGATCGTGAGCAGTGCGATGACGTAGAGTTCAGGGTAATGATCGATATATCCGATCGCAGCCGAAAGGATCGCGATTATCCAGGATTCTGCGGCAAAGGCGATAAGATAGTGCTTTAGCCACCGTGAGCCCAGCATGACAAACGCAAGCAAGAGGCTGGCGATGGCAAGAACGCTGAACAGTGATGTTTCAACGGGGCTTGCGTGAAAGCCGTGCATTATCCGAGCCCGATCTGTGTACCGATAATTGCCAACACGGCGAGCAAAAACGAGACCGCGAGCGGTTCCTGATAACGGTAAAAACGCAAACGCGACTGGACCGTATCCACCGTGACGATGGCGCAGGCGACCAGAATGAATTTTACGATAACGCCGATGGCGGAGCCAATGACACCCAGGGCGGATCCATGCGAGGAGAGAAACCACGGCAGCGCCAGGATGTTACAGAATATCGTATACAGGATGAATTGCTTCATCATTGAAGCCCATTTGAGAAGCGCATGCAGTGGTCCGGCATACTCGAGGATACGCCCTTCCTCGATCATGTAGACCTCGATGTGGGTGTTTGAGTGGATCGGTAGCTTGTCAGTTTCCACGGTGAGCAGGATGAAAAATGCAGCGACCAGAAAAAGGTGAGCAGGGCCGAGATAAATGGCCGGTTGTGCCACCAGCAGATGGTTGACGACAAAGGGTAACATAGAGCGGGCAAACAGGGTTATTCCGACGAAAACGAGGATCAGCGTTGGTTCCGCCAGAATACCGATGATTGCTGCGCGACTCGAGCCGATGCCGCCGTAAGCGCTGCCGGTGTCCAACCCCGCCAGCGTGATCATGAAGGATCCCAGTGTCAGAATTAGCCCGCCGCCAAGGATGTCTCCCATGTTGGAGAGCGGCAAAGGGAAATTGGTCAGGACCGGAATAAGGATTGGCACTGTCATCATGCAGCTGAAGGCCACAACCGGCGTTGCCCAGAACAACCAGGAGGCAGTTTCCGGTACTACGATGCCCTTATGAAACAACTTCCAGAGATCTCGATAGGGTTGCAAGAGTCCCGGTCCCTGACCTCGCTGGATCCGTTCCTCGAATTGGATGATGAAACCCTGAATCAGCGGTGCTGCAGCAATGGTAAAGCCGACCTGGCAGATCTGCAGGATGACGTCATGAAGCGTCATCGAGAGGCAACCCTGGGACATAGGCCAGCACTATGCGCAGCTTGCTCGACCAACAACATGAACACCTGTCCTCCTCCGCGCCTGCGGATATTAACAGGAGTCATCGGCCCCAAGGGCGGTTACACGGTGAACTCCATCACCGGCATCAACTTGCAATGCTTCCTCAGTGTTGCCCGTCAGCCTGCACCTGTCAATGGGGATTTGTTCCGACGCATGAAAAGGTCACTCATCAGGAGTGTGTCAAGGTCACGTTGGAGCATGAGCTTATGGTGACTGGCAGCAGGGCATCGGCATCTTTTACCTACAGCGAGTCGGACCTATCGATCGGTCGCGGAACCATGTGATGGATTTTTTTTGCTGTTACTCGGTCGCTTTTTCCATCTCGATGACGCAGCAGATATGCCGTGCTGGCAACCGCAGTCAAGAAACAGGCTGGATAGATAACTCTCGGGTTAGCGTCTGCTGACGTTATGTCTTGCCCCGCCCAGCAGGAGTTTGCTTCGACGACAGCAGAAACAGGGCATCCGGTACTGTGAGGCTGTACTGTCGCTTTTAAGCTGACGACAACGATATCGCGAAGGGGCGTCTTGGGGTACCCCAGGGCGAGGAATCGGGGGCTATCACCAGCAACAGGCCCTTACGGTGAAGCTATGGATGCGAGATGCGCGGTCTCGTTTATCCGGTCAACCGTGCAGGAATTACCCTCGAAGGTAATCACGTTGACACCGCACGGATCCTGTCTGAGCGACCAGTAGCGGGATAGTGGCATGTCCAATGCCGTTAGGAGCATGACACGGTTCGAGCTGTCATGACCGACGACAACGATTGTTTGGCTATCATGGCGTTCCCGGAGTAACTCCAAGGCCTTGACGAGTCTGGTCTGGACGAGTTGCAGGGGCTCGGCATCCGGAATGACTGTCATGTCTGGGCGGCTCATCCAGCGCTGGTAAAGGCCGGTCTCTTCCCGAGCAACCGCCATGCGTTCTCGCCCCTGCCACGCGCCGTAATTGACGTCAATCAATTCGGGTAGCGCGGCTGGTTCAAGTTGTCGCTTCGCCCCGATTGACCTGGCCGTGTCCATGCAACGAGATAGTGGGCTGGAGTAAACGGCTTCAAATGAACTGATGCGATCGAGATAGTCCGCGGTCACGCTTGCTTGACGCCGCCCCTTTTCGGTCAGCGGCAGGTCAATCTGTCCACGAAATTTCTCGGGCTTTATTCCCTCGACATGGCCGTGGCGGACCAGAATCATGGTAAATTGAGGCATTTCAAGAATTCTCCCTTGGAATGGTCATGAGGCCGGGTCGTACGGCGCCTCCGTGGATTTTTATCTGCAGACTGCCAGCGATTTCCAGCATCAGCGCATGCCTTTTCCTCGAGGTTCTCGATCGAACATTTAGCGAGATTCCCGTTTCCGCGGCGCACCGGGTTTGGAGTCCGATGTCGCGTGCAGCGTGATCTTCTGGCCTTTGCCCGGCATTTGATGTCGGGGCTCCATGACCCTTGATCTTTCCGGGGACCGGGCACGGTTGCTCCCGCACTGGTGGCTATACCGAATGGTATCAACATAGGTACGCAATCCGCATTGTTTCTTGATTTCGTGATCACATTTCTACGATGAGCGTTGGTAATGCGGTGACCTTGGGCGTTTCCGGGCAGCGGTCGATTCCGGCTTTTTGCCGGGTGTGCGATCACGTCCGTATTCCCGAAAACTTGCCCAGAAACCTACAGCAAAAAGAAGAACCGGGGTGGCATGCGTTGACATCATTTTGGCCGGCATCGTAGCTGCGGACGGTCTTAGATGGCCCTCCAAGGCCGCTGGCGACGAGTCTGGCCCAGTTAGTGAAACAGTCCAGGAAACAAAACAGTTGTTGCAAAACCGAGGCCGGCAGCGACAAGAATCGCGGCGACGCCGGCTCCGCCGATATTGCCGATCAGCCTGTTGCGATAGTCACCCATCAAATCCTTGTCGTTGGCCAGAACCAGGAGAAACAGCAGCGCCGGCGGCATGGCCAGGGTGGCAATCACGTTCACCAGAATGACGATACTCTCTAATGGCGCTCCGGGTATCAAGGTCAGCCCTCCGGCAGCGCAAGCCGAGCCGATCAGGACCGCATAGAAAGGCAGCCCTTCGCGCAGGGGGGTGTTCAGGCTATGGGGTCGACCGGTAACCTCGCCAAACGCATAGGCTGACGACGTTGAAATGGTGATGGCGGCGACAAGCCCGGCCTCGAAAATGCCTATAGCGAACAAGGTCGCACCGAGATGTCCGGCATAGGGTATCAAAGCCTGCGCAAATTGCGCGGCCTGATAGTTTCTCGTGCTGATCCCGTGCGTGAACAAGGGTGAAGTAGCCACGATTGCCGCGATCCCAAATACTGCCGCCAAGGCGGAACCAATCATCGTGTCCACTCTCGTGGCGCTGAGGTCGCGGGTCGTGATTCCCTTGTCGGCGGTGGCGCCTTGCTGGAAGAACAGCATCCAGGGCGTGACTGTGGCGCCGATGTCGGCGATCATCAAGGTGATCGCGTCGGGTTTGAAGCCACCTGGCAACGGACTCCAGGTGAGGAAGGCATGGCCGATGGCGCTCGGATCGGGATGAACCAGAAAAGCGGCGGGCAGGAAAACAGCGTTGCCCAGCGCTAGGGCCATGGCGATGCGCTCCCAGGTCTTGTAGCGCGAAGTCGATATCGCGGCTGCGATCACCACGATGCTGAGTCCAACTGCGACGATGGGTTGAATGCCGAAAAATCCCAAGCCGGCCCGGATCCCGATGAACTCGGTGACGAGGGTCAGAAAATTGCCGACCAAGAGGTCGACCATCGCGAAACTGCCCCAGAAGCGGCCGAAGCGAGCGAGGATCAGCTCTGCGTGGCCTCGCCCGGTCGCCGCGCCAATACGCGCCGCCATTTCCTGCACGATAAAGCCGATCGCAAATGTCGCGGCAACAAACGGGAGAAAAAAACTGATACCGAATTTTGCTCCTGTCGCAGCATAAGACAGCATGCTTGGCGCGTCATTCTCCCCAAGGAACGTGAGAACGCCGGGACCGACGAGCAGCAGGAGTAGCCGCAGGCCACGCCAGCGCGATGCATGGTGCCGGCGCAAGGCTTCAATCGTTTGGCGATCGCGGGCGCGGTCAATATCTTCGTGAGCAGCCTCAGGCGGCTGCGCGTTGGTCATTGTGCAAGGCGGGCGATGACGATTCCAACAACCAAAAGCATCGCGAAGACGTAGACACGAAGGGACCAGAACAGGATCCGCACAAGCAGGGATACGGGTTTGCGCTGCCATACCGTTGTCCGCCGAGCGGCGTATTCCATTGCCGTTTGGTGGAGCGCGTCCTCATGATTGCAGACAAGCATGTCCGTCGTACTGCTCATGCCAGAAATATAGCCTAGGCTATATTTTAGTCAATAGGCGTTGAATGGATGCCGTAACAAACTTCGCTCCAGCGAACGTGAGGATAGGTAATAGGGACCTGACGGCGTAGTGTTACCATCTGGCATCCATGTCGCTCGGGCGGTTGCTACCGACAGTGGGGTAAGCATGCGGGCAAGAAGATCAAGGGGCGCAAACGGCATATCGTCACCGATACGCTCGGGAACCTCGTGGGCTTGGTTATCCATCCCGCCGATGTTCAAGACCGCGATGGCGCCCCCGGCGTGCTCAAATCCATCCGCAAGAGATACCCGCGGCTGCGGCATGTCTTCGCCGATGGCGGCTATGCCGGGCCTAAACTGCAAGGACGCCTCGAAAAAAATCGGGAAATGGACTATCCAAATCGTAAAGCGCTCCGACAACGCAGAAGGCTTCGAACTTCTGCCTCGTCGATGGGTTGTCGAGAGAACCTTTGCCTGGCTCGGCCGATGCCGCCGTC
>JAJZBH010000039.1 GCA_021799015.1 Pseudomonadota bacterium | reverse complement strand
GTCATGCGCTCTAGGCAGTATGTGAAGCGAGTTACATTCAAATTTTTACGGGGAGTATGGTCTCCATAAATCGACATTCCGACGCCATACCAAACCCAACTTCTATGTTATCTTCTTGCATCTACAGGTCGCCAAAAACTTTTTTATCGCTAATATATTGTTTTTATATCGAAATTCTGGTTCCTGAAAAATACAAGTACTGCTTTCACGGAGACAAGATTGTACAAAATGCTGGAGTATATGCTGCTGCCACAAGACCATGCGGAAGACACAGCGACTCCCTTCCCAGCAAGTCTCCAAAAAAGACTCGTATATTTCAGGGCTCTTCTGTTTGCTCGCAGCGGATGGACATGAGCCCACAGAGCATTATGTTTTGAGGCCTAGAACGAAAGCGTCAATGCAGAAACCGTTTCTTGGGCCGATGAACCCACTCAATTTTCTTCAAGCTTTGATGTAAAATCAACAACTGCCGCAAATCCAGTCTCGGTTCCAAACCCAAGCATGCTTCCGTCCGGGTTCCAACCGAGTGCCGAGACGGGACCACGACCAGGAGATGCGATCGGCAGGATGCGTTCCCGAGCAATGTCTGCGATGACGACCATTCCATCGCTAAATCCGGCCGCCACCACCTCATTACTGGGATGGCAGGCAATTTGACGCACAATTGCCTGATCACGCCCAGCGAGTTCGAGAGGCGCTTTACCCATGGGCCCACCTCCGAAGAAAGGCCAAAGGATAATCGATTCGGCTCCCGAGCTGGCCAGCCAGCGGCCGGATGCAGAAAAGCCAAGCGACTGGGGCTTGGCCGAATAGCCGCTCATCCGCATATGCTGACCATCGGGCATACGCCAGCCATGCAACGCATTTTCCTGCATGGCCGTGACGACAGCAGTAAAGGCGGGATGGATGGCAATGCCTATGTGGCTGCCCTTCCATTCGAGCAGTTGTGGCTTGGTCTGTTCAGCCCGCACAAACCATATGGATGCACCATTGTAGTGCGACGTTCCAATGCGGCGCATTTTTGCGTCCAATACTACTCCCGTGACGGTTGAAGAGTGGTCAAGCGTGCGCAGTGTAGCACCGTCTGGGCCCAAGAGATGAACCGTCTTGCCTACCGCAACCACGCGAATTGCATTCTTTTTATCGGGAATCGTGGTGAGGTGCTCGACCCATTTCGCAGGAAACTTACCAACCTGGACCAGCTGCGGCACACCTCCGAACTCCAGACGAAGCAACGACCCGTCATCGCCACCAGCAAGGATTCCGTTGCCATCGAAATCAGCCGCGACAGTGAGGATCGCACCTTCACTGATCCTTGTTTCTGTCCAGGTTTTTATCGACAAGTCTAGAGCCAAGAGACTGCCACTGCCAAGCGCGAAGACAACAAATTTGCTCGCGCGAGTAAACGCCAAGCTGGTGACGAACGCATCACCGTCATATGATACGCCTCGCGAGCGGAGCATGGCATCGGAATCGGCATCGGAAGTCATCGAGCTCATGTAGCTATACAGCTTTCGAAGCCACGACGCAGCATCGGCCGATTGAGGCTACGGCCGATAAATACAATTCTGCTTTCACGTGCCGCACCATCCTCCCAGGGACCGATGTAGCCGCCATCAGCCATCATGTGCACGGCTTGGAAGGCGAAGCGTTGGTCTTCATTCGCAAAAGCGAGAATACCCTTGGTCCGGAGTAGATCCTGGCCTTGAGTCGCCAACACGCTTCCGATCCAGCTATTGAACGACTCGGCGTTCAGAGGCGATTGAATCTTAAGGCTTACACTTTGAACATGTTCGTCATGAACATGCGAATCGTCATCAAGAAAATCGGGGGCTGTTTCGAGGATACGGCCGAGATCAAATGCGCTAAGGCCAAGCAGACGATCGATTGGCACATTCCCCCGAGTTGCGTGATGGAGCGCAGCAAAGCGGTTGATTGAGCGTATATCGCGCTCCACTTCCATGCGCTCGTCATCCGTAACCAGATCCATTTTATTCAGAACGATCACGTCGGCAAAAGCAATCTGATCCCTCGCCTCATGACTGTCCGCAAGACGGGCACGCAGATTTTTTGCGTCAGTCACCGTGATAATGGCATCGAGACGGGTTCTCGATTTCACATCTTCATCAACGAAGAACGTTTGGGCGACGGGCGCCGGGTTTGCAAGGCCAGTCGTCTCGACAATAATGCCATCAAATCGATCCCGGCGCTTCATTAGACCGTTAATGATACGGATAAGGTCACCACGTACGGTACAGCAGATGCAGCCATTGTTCATTTCAAAGACCTCCTCGTCCGCACCAACAACGAGATCATTATCAACGCCGCTCTCCCCGAATTCATTAATGACTACCGCATAGCGCTTGCCATGCTTCTCGGACAGGAGGCGGTTTAGAAGCGTGGTTTTACCTGCGCCGAGGAATCCGGTGAGGACGGTGACGGGGATGAGATCAGTAGTCTGGCTCATGCGGAACAACTTTCAAAGAAGAATAAGCTGTCGCGGATATAAGCTCTGGGGGACGGCAAGAAAAGTTTTCTCCTCTAAAAGAATTTAGTTGTCAGCCTTAATTAACTGCAAGAGGGCTCAAGTATCCGTCATCGCCTACCGGAAAGTCAGGGCAAGTTGGAGAGATTTTGGCCGGGCCAACAAGGTCAGATGCGTAGCCGCACGCGTTGGAAGAGCTGCCGCGACTGCGCTCACCGCCGCTCTGTGTTGACCAGAAGGCCTGATAGCGCACGGCAAGGACCACGTCATCAGACCGTTCGGCAGTCAGCAGCAACTTTTGTTATTCTAGCAACCATAATGCCCAAGCCAAACAGTGGATTGTCTTCATCAAACGTGATGACGGAGACAATATTCTTCTTGACAGCCGCCGCGGTTGCTATTTTTGCCTGCTTATCCGAAAATCCTGAAAGGGTGAAGCGTTTACCAATCTGTTAAAAGAACATTTGTTCGCTCTTTCATCCTGAACGAAGGATCCCAAGGCGAAGCCCGATGATCGTGGTATCATAGGCAGCCGCTTGGGTACGGCCAAGATTAGCCAAACGAGCACGCTCGGCTTCGCTGCCTGCAAGAGTCGTTATTGCCCGTGTGAGTGCGCCAACATCCCCTGGCACAAACAAAATACCCGCATCGCCCACCAACTCCGCTAATCCGCCTGTATTTGCCGCAATCAGGGCGCTGCCGCTAGCCATAGCTTCCAAGGCCGTAAGGCCGAATGGTTCGGGCCATCGGCTAGGAACGACAACGATTGCGGCAGCCGCCATTGCCGAGAGCACGTAACGATGCGGTTGCGGTCCCTCGAAAATAATATCTGCAGCCATGGCCCCAGCACGCACCTGTTGAACGAACGTTGTTTCCGGGCTGTCAGGCCCAAAGCGGTCGCCACCGATGATCCGTGCGGACCAACCCGGCAGATGTGGCAATGCAACCTTACAGGCGGAAATAAAATCCTGCACCCCCTTTTCAGCTACGATGCGGCCAACAAAAAGGATCTCCTGGCGTCGAACGGATGACGGCGTAGGCAAATCGGCCAAAGTCAGCGGGTTAGGTAACGTCACTAGATTTCGATCTTCGATGAGGCCCATCCGGTAACGATCACGCAAATACGTAGAAACACAAACAACGTAGTGTACACGACGGAGCATTGCCGCGCGTTGCCCCCTTCTTCGTAAACCACGCATAGTCAATGGGTCATTGTGCAGAAATAGGAGAACCCTCGTTCCCGGCATCAGCAAGGCGATGAGGCGGGCAAGGCGCGGTTGTTGATGCACCTCAACCACTGAGGGGCGAAGCCGGATAAGGCTGCCTACTACGCCCAGACCAAAACCGAAGGCCGAGTGTCGACGAATGTCCACAAAACGGACACCCGAATAGGGCGCTGCCAACTGTTTCCCGCCGATAACGACGGTTTCCTGGTCAATGGACGCATGCCGAAAAGACACCATAGCAATTGCGCCCGCGCGGTCTGGTGCAAAACTTTCCCTTGCGGGCAGAATAATGGCGACCTTTGGCATGACCGATATTGACTGGCGCAGTTCGTTCAAACGGCGCGAACCTTGACGTAAAGACCGGGAGCCGCGCAAATGGAACGAAGGGCACCGTCACCAGGAACGCGGGCGGGTACGGGTTCTTTGTCGGCGTCTTTGATTGCAACCCAGCGCTGCCAGTCAGGCCACCAGGAACCAGAAACCTCGATCGCACCTTCGAGCCACCCTTCCGGCGTGTTAGGCAGGTAGTCATTCACGAAATGGTTATACTTCCCGCTTTGAGGAGGATTAACCACACCGGCAATGTGACCTGACCCGGCGAGCACAAAGCGATTCTGCCCTCCCATGTACTTGGCGCCCCAGTAAGTACTAGCCCACAGCGCGATGTGATC
The DNA here is from genome assembly GCA_021799015.1 of Pseudomonadota bacterium. Lineage (GTDB taxonomy): Bacteria > Pseudomonadota > Alphaproteobacteria > Acetobacterales > Acetobacteraceae > Acidiphilium. The sequence goes on along the minus strand of JAJZBH010000039.1, from coordinate 14,444 downwards.
CTCTCTGCAGGAAAGGAAATACGCGGGCGCTGAAACGTTACGCAGATCAATAGGTACACCCGCCAGAGAAATGCCGTTGGAAGCGCTTAGCAAATTCTTCTGGTACATGTTGCGAAGATAGAATGAATGCATTGCGGCTGGCATGCGTGTTGCGTCGGAGGTCCAGTACAGCAGATCAAACGGAAACGGATCGCTCCCAAGAAGATAGTTATTGACAACAAAATTCCAGATGAGATCATTGGCACGGAGCATGTTGAACGTTGTCATCATCTCCATGGGCTCCATATACCCTTTATACTGCATACGTTCTTCGAGGCTACGTATGCTGTCTTCGTCAATGAAGATACCCAATTCGCCGACGTCGGCGAAATCAGTGAGGGTCGTAAGAAAAGTCGCTGTAGCAACACGATCATCGCACGTGGCAGCCATGTAACCTAGCGTCGCAGCGAGCAGCGTGCCCCCCAGACAGTAACCGATGGCATTAACCCGACGTTCCCCGGTAGCTTGTTCGATGGCATGGAAGGCAGCAAACACACCGTCAGTCATATAGTCGCCAAAATCCTTCGCCGCGAGACTCTCGTCGGGATTGACCCAACTTACGACAAAGACAGAGTGGCCCTGAGAAACAGCCCAACGAACGAAGCTATTCTCCGGCTGGAGATCAAGAACGTAGTACTTGTTGATCCAGGGAGGGAAGATCAACAGCGGGTGTCGTCGGACCTTTTCTGTGGTTGGAGCATATTGAATCAACTCCATCAAGTCGTTGCGGAAAATAACCGTTCCGGGCGTCATAGCGATGTTGCGACCAATTTCGAATCCGGAGTCGTCTGCCATTTTTATTAGCAAACGGCCTTTTCCAGCTTCGAGATCGCGCAACAAATTACTGAGGCCACGAATGAGATTCTCTCCACCGGTCTCGACGGTCTTTCGCAAGACCTGGGGGTTGGTGAAGGCAAAATTGGAGGGGCTCATCGCGTCCGTGAATTGGCGGGCAAGAAAAGTGAGTTTCCGCACTGTCTTCGCGTCGATACCGTTAACCTGACCAACAACATCTTGAATAAAATTCGCTGAGAGCAAATAGCTCTGCCGGATAAAATCAAAGATCTCGTTGTCTCTCCAACAGGAGTCCTGAAAGCGCTTGTCATCCACTGCCTCAGCAACCACGGGCGCACATTTGCCGCCCATTAGGCGGTACGTCGAACGTTGCCAAAGAGTGATATAATTTTGCCAAAATCCCATTTGCATTTCAAACAACTGAGCTGGATTAGCTGCAAGCTGAGCCGCCATTTCAAGAAAGGCGCTACCGACAGAGAGTGGACTGATCACACTCTCTCCGACGAGACCGGTCGCTACCTGATGCTTGAGCCACGCACTGACGACGCGCTGTGCACGCAGCGCAATATCGGCCATGCTACCGGCCGGCGCCACGGGACCTGCGGCGGAGGCACGAGAGTTGGCAGAATTGTAGCGGTCAGCCATGGATGCTCCTTTCGGCCATTGGCGCCGCGCGCTACAAGGGCGGCGTTATCGATGAGGGGCACGTGAGATATACGATAAAAGCCTTCAAATACGAAAAGTGGTGGACCTTGTGTCTTGCTTTCGGCCTGCTGACCATGCTCGCATGTTGCACCCGGCTTCCTGAGACACTTGATCGCCTTGGTGGTGGACAGGCGCAAAATAATCGCCCACCCCCACCGGGGCTGGACGAACCGTATGGCAATCTAGCGTCCGTACCCAAACGGCCACCGCAATTGTCTGCGACCATGCGGCAATTGATCCGCGCCCGCCTGGAAGCCGCCAACGCACACCAGAACAAACTTCCGGCGCCAGCAGGTACAGCAGCAACTACGATGGCAACGCGCTCTCCGCCTAGCCGCATCGCGCCCGTATTAGTAGCATTCGCGCACGGCTCTGCGATCATACACGCCCAGAACAAAGCAAAAATTGTTTCGGTTGCCGCAGGCCGTGGCGATCACGCCGTTCTAGCCGCAGGCTTTGCCGCTGGTCGGACCGCAACCTCCCTCCACTTGGCCTTGCTTCGCGCGACCGCCATAGCGAATGCGCTGACGTTGGACGGCGTACCGCCTTCAGCGATCCGCCTTGCAGCTTTGACCGGTCCTCGCGGTGGCGCTGTCGAAGTGATATATAAACGTAAGCTGGAATCCGGCATGCTACATGAGGATAAACGATGACCGAAGAGTTTCATCGCATTCGCCGTCTGCCGCCCTACGTGTTCGCCGAGGTGAACACCGCGAAGGCGGTCGCGCGTGCGGCGCGAGAAGATATCATTGACCTTGGCATGGGAAACCCGGATACGCCGACGCCACCCCATATTGTGGCAAAGCTCGTGGAAACAGTCGCTGATCCGCGCAGTCACCGCTACTCGGTAAGTAAAGGTATTCCGGGGCTCCGCCGAGCGCTCGCGGGCTACTATGATCGACGATTTGGAGTAAAGCTTGATCCGGAATCGGAAATCATCGCGACGCTGGGATCCAAAGAAGGTCTTGCCAATTTAGCTAATGCGATCAGCAGCCCAGGTGATACAATCCTGGTGCCAAACCCATCCTATCCGATCCATCAGTTCGGCTTTATCATCGCGGGAGCATCGGTACGATCGGTACCCGCTTCACCGGATGAAGAAATGCTGCGTGCACTCGACCGAGCAGTACGTCATTCCGTGCCCAAACCAACAGCGCTCATCGTCAATTTCCCATCGAACCCGACTGCATTTGTCGCGTCTCTCGACTTCTACAAGGACATTGTGGCCTTTGCCCGAAAGAACGAGATTTTCATCCTTTCAGATCTCGCGTATGCTGAGATCTATTTCGATAACTATCCGCCGCCCTCAGTGCTGCAGATAGAAGGCGCCAAAGATATCACCGTAGAATTTACCTCAATGTCAAAGACGTATTCGATGCCAGGCTGGCGAATCGGCTTTGCAGCTGGCAACCCTCGACTGATCTCGGCTTTGGCACGCATGAAATCGTATCTGGATTACGGCGCATTTACGCCCATTCAGGTCGCGGCAACTGCAGCGTTAAACGGGCCACAGGACTGTGTTGAACAGGTAAGGACTTTGTACAAGGAACGCCGGGACATTTTAATCAAGGGACTAGCGCAGGCCGGATGGAACGTGCCGGTCCCAGCAGGCTCAATGTTCGCATGGGCCCCAATCCCCGATCGGTATGCCCATCTAGGATCGGTGGAGTTTTCGAAGTTATTGCTGGAGCGGGCCAAGGTGGCGGTCGCGCCCGGAATCGGGTTCGGCGAATACGGCGATACCCACGTGCGGATAGCATTAGTGGAAAATGCGCACCGGTTGCGCCAAGCAGTGCGAAATATACGAAGTTTTATGGCGCCAAGCAATCTAACGGCACCAACTGAAAATGCCATTGCATGACCAACACCTTGAAAATTGGACTCGCTGGGCTTGGGACAGTGGGCGTGGGCGTAGTGCGGCTGTTGCGAGACAATGCCGAATTGATTCGTGCACGAGCCGGACGACCGATCGAAATTGTTGCAGCATCTGCTCGCGACCGCTCACGAGCGCGCGGCGTATCGCTGAGCGGGCTGAAATGGTGCTCTAATCCTCTGGAACTCGCTGCCGATCCGGCAGTCGATGTCATTGTCGAAGTAATTGGCGGAGCGAATGGGCCAGCGCGCGCCCTCGTTGAGGCGGCACTGGACGCAGGCAAACCGGTCGTCACAGCAAACAAGGCTCTGCTCGCCGAACATGGTGCGGCCCTAGCGTCTCACGCGGAAGCTCGGCACGTTTCCCTCCGTTTCGAAGCAGCGGTGGCAGGTGGGATCCCGGTGATCAAAGCCTTACGAGAAGGGTTGGCAGCTAACAGGATCATTAGTGTGGCTGGAATACTCAATGGAACGTGCAATTATATTTTGTCACGCATGCAAAGCGAAAAGCTGGATTTCGCGAGTGTTCTAACTGATGCACAGCAACAGGGCTACGCTGAGTTCGATCCATCGCTCGATATAGATGGCATTGACGCGGCCCATAAGTTGGCGCTCCTTGCCGCAATCGCCTTTGGGCGGGTTGTGGATTTCGCCGGCGTTCACGTGGAGGGCATCAGACGTGTCTCCCAGCTGGACATCGGCTTCGCGGACGCTCTCGGCTATCGAATCAAATTACTCGGCATCGCACGCGAAACCAAAATCGGAATTGAAACGCGGGTCCACCCAGCAATGGTTCCGCTAAAGTCCCCGCTCGCGCATGTTGATGGCGTGTTCAACGCGGTGGTGGCTGAAGCCGATCATTGTGGTTCACTATTCCTGCAGGGGCGCGGAGCTGGTGCCGGGCCGACAGCGTCCGCGGTCGTCGCTGACCTGATCGACGTGGCTCAGGGGCGAGACGTGCCAGTGTTTGGTGCTCCAATCGCGAGCCTAGGCGCACGACCGAGCACTCCGATGGATGAGCATCGGGGCTCTTATTACTTGCGTCTTATGGTCGTCGACCAACCGGGAGTCATCGCTGACGTCTCGGCAGTGCTGAGAGATCACGATATTTCACTTGAATCAATGTTGCAACAAGGCCGTAGTCCCAGTGAAGCGGTACCGGTCGTTTTGGTGACGCACGACACTCAGGAAGCCTTCATGCGTACGGCGCTCGTGGAGCTAGCGATGCTGGACTCGGTCGTGGAAGCGCCTACATTGATCCGGATCGAGCCAGGCTAAGGAAAGGGATCGGTGTCGAATGTCGGGGAGCGCAAAGATGCTTGGAACCACAAACGCACTACAAACCGACCGGAATTTAGCATTAGACCTTGTACGGGTGACCGAAGCAGCGAGCCTCGCCGCCTCTCGCTGGATCGGCCGTGGCGACAAGAACGCCGCTGACGGCGCGGCTGTCAGTGCAATGCGTGCAGCTTTCGACGCCGTTGCGATCAATGGTTTGGTCGTAATCGGCGAAGGCGAGATGGACGAAGCGCCGATGCTATATATCGGCGAACGAGTTGGCGCTGGCGGGCCAGACATGGATATCGCAGTCGACCCGTTGGAAGGCACGGTCATTGCAGCGAAAGGCGCGCCTAACGCTATTGCGGTAATTGCGTTGGCGGAGCGCGGAAACTTTCTTCACGCACCCGACATTTATATGGACAAGATCGCTGTTGGGCCACATCTACCTGATCAAGTTGTGGCCTTAGACGCACCAGTAAAGGAAAATCTGCGCAATCTGGCACAAGCAAAGAAGTGCGAAATTTCCGATCTGATGGTCTGCACGCTAGAGCGTGAACGCCACGCCGAAATTGTCCGACACTGCCGTGAAGCTGGAGCGCGGATTACTCTGATCGGGGATGGTGACGTGTCAGGCGTTATCGCCGTGGCACAGCCGGAGACCGGGATAGATCTCTATTTAGGATCAGGCGGCGCGCCAGAAGGAGTCCTAGCGGCAGCGGCACTTCGGTGCATCGGTGGGCAGCTGCAGGGACGACTGCTTTATGAGGATGCCACGCAGATAGAAAGAGCCCGCAGGATGGGTATTACGGACCCGAATCGGATTTACACGGTCGAAGACATGGCGCGTGGAAATGTCATGTTCGCTGCAACGGGCGTAACGAGTGGGCCAATGCTGCGCGGAGTCCGGCGCTTCCCATCGGGCGCCATCACTCATTCAATCGTCATGCGGTCGAAATCGGGAACGGTACGTTATATTGAAGCGCATCATAATTTCCGTACAAAGACATGGACCACTTCGTAAACAGTCCAACCGCATTGGGGGTTGTCAAAAGCCTAACGGGCCGTCATTGGCTCTGGCGACCTATCAACGAGCGTACAGCGGAACGTATAATTCAGGCGTCCGGGCTGCCGGACCTGCTCAGCCGCCTGCTTGTGGCACGAAACGTGCCTGTAGAAAGAATCGCTGACTTCTTGGAACCGAAATTGCGGACTTATTTGCCTGATCCGCTTGTGCTTGCTGACATGGAGGCGGCTACGGAGCGCCTTTCCAATGCAGTATTGAAACGCGAAACAGTGGCCATCTTTGGGGACTACGACGTCGATGGTGCGTGCGCGGGAACACTGATGGCAGAAACGTTACGCAGTCTCGGAGTTCCTGTCATCAATTACGTTCCAGATCGCCTGACGGAAGGTTATGGACCTAACCCAACCGCGCTGAATAGCTTGGTCGCACGAGGGGCATCATTGATTATCTGCGTGGATTGCGGCACCACTGCGCACGACGCACTTGCGACGGTGCGCGGACAAGCAGCCGTCGTGGTTCTGGATCACCATGTTTCGGATACCGGGCCACCGCAAGTCGCGGCGACGGTAAACCCGAATCGTCTTGATGACCGCTCAGGGCTTGGCTCAATTTGTGCGACTTCCGTAGTTTTTCTTACGCTGGTCGCACTACAGAGACTCCTGCGGAAAAAAGGCTTCTTCGCGAAGCGCTCAGAAATTGACCTACTGTTGTCGCTTGACCTCGTTGCCCTTGCAACGATCTGTGACGTAGTACCCTTAACGGGATTAAATCGCGCATTCGTTTCGCAAGGGCTTAGGGTGATGGCTCGGCGGATTAGGCCTGGTATCGCTGCGCTTCTAGAAGTTGCTCAAGCGCATGGCGATCCTTCAGTGAGGACTTGCGCCTATACTTTGGGGCCACGAATCAATGCAGCCGGGCGAATTGCAAGAGCAGACCTCGGTATACGCACTCTCATGGCCAATGACTTTGAAGAAGCGCTGATGTTAGCATCCGAGCTTGATGAGATCAATCGAAGGCGGCAAACAGTGGAGAACCACTTACTGGATATGGCGCTCATACAAGCCGAGGAACAACTAAAGGCGGACGCTGCCTTCGCATTTATCGCAGGCGCCGATTGGCATCCTGGCATTGTTGGAATTATTGCTGGCCGGCTCAAGGACCGCTTCAACCGCCCGGCACTCGTTTTTGGGATATCACAAGAGACTGCAATTGGATCAGGTCGATCCGTGCCAGGGATCGACCTAGGGAACGCGGTCATTGCTGCACGTCAAGCCGGCTTGCTTATGAAAGGAGGCGGTCATGCGATGGCGGCGGGGTTCACACTAAAATCGGCACAGCTGGAGGAATTCCGGACATTCCTGTCAGACCGTCTGGCCGCAGCTTCTCGACTCCCGGCAGCGGCTGACCTAGTGTTAGATGGAGCCTTGGCGCCAAGGTCAGTTGATGTCGGCTTGGCACAAGCCGTAGGTCGGCTGGGACCGTTTGGGACTGGAAACTCTGAACCAACGTTTGGAATGGCGCATGTTCGCGTGACAAAGGCGGATCGTATTGGTCGGGATGGCAATACCATTCGCGCAATAATAGAAGGTGAGGCCGGTGGCCGAATGAAAGCTATGCTTTTTCGCGCCGCTGAAAGTCCTCTGGCAGCTGCCTTGCTGCACGGGGGAGCGCCGCTGCATTTAGCGGGACAAGTCCACATAGACCGATGGAACGGTTCCACTTCCGTTGGCTTTACAATCATCGACGGCGCCCGGGCCTGATGCGCCTTGACCGAATACGGCGCGTCGAGTAGCGAAGCCCAAAGGGTCCCGTTCGTCTAGAGGCCTAGGACGTCGCCCTCTCACGGCGACAACAGGGGTTCGAATCCCCTACGGGACGCCAATGTTTTCAACGAGTTGCGTGGCTCGTTCTGGGCACACGGTACTCCATACGGCATACGTACGGCATGGATTTCGTGGAATCCAATCGGCCCGAACGGGACGTTGCGGCTTGGCCGGTCAGAAATGAAACTGGTTGCGATCGATTTTGAAACAGCCGACCACTCCCGAGATAGCGCGTGCGCGCTCGGCATCGTCTCGATTGAGGGAAGCCGGATTGCTCGCAGCAGCTATCACTTGATTAGACCACCACGTCGCCAGTTTGCATTTACGTATCTTCATGGCATTTCATGGGACGACGTAAGGCACAAACCGCAATTTTCTGAGGTATGGGACAGATACCGCGATTATTGGGAGGACGCTGATTACTTTGTCGCCCATAACGCGTCGTTCGATCGTAGCGTACTTAACGCATGCACCACCGCCGCTGGCCGAGAAGGACCGGTGAGGCCATTTATTTGTACCGTTCGAGTTGCACGTTTACATTGGAAAATCCGGCCCACCACGCTCTCAAACGTGTGTGCGCAGCTGCGTATAAGCCTTCAACATCACCACGCCGGGTCAGACGCCCTAGCATGTGCCAACATTGCGTTACGAGCGCTAAAGGCTGGATTTCCAATTAGCTCCGCCGTACTTCGGAAATCTTTGACGCGGCCGTAGTCGTCTTAGCCCCTCCTCCAGCTGTTCCGTTCGGTCGGGCCGACGATTCTCCCGGGCGAGTGCCTTGTAACTGTCCGGGCAACCACGGCTTCTTTTTCGGCGTCGTCCGGAACGCGGCTGATCTGCTTTCCTGTTCGTCTATGCTTATAGGTTAGCCCTGTTCGTGTGAATCGGCATGGAATAAGGACCCCGTTTTAGGGGTGATCGGCGTCCAATAGTGACCCCCTGAGATTGGGGTTCAGAGTGGCCTCCTCGTTTTGGGGGCCTGTTTGGGATGCTGATTGTGGAGAGTATCGCGAAGATACGCCGGGCTTATTTTGTCCAGAAGAAGCCGATCAAGGTGATTTGCCGGGAACTGCACGTCTCCCGCAAAGTGGTGCGCAAGGTGATCCGCTCGGGGGCGACTGAGTTCCGCTATGAGCGGACGGCGCAGCCCTTGCCGAAGTTGGGGCCTCGGGTGGCTGCGCTAGATGCCCTGCTGCGTGGCAATGAGGGCAAGCCGGCGCGCGAGCGGCTGACGCTGATCCGGGTGTTTGAGGAGTTTTCTGGTCAGGGCTACGACGGCAGCTACGATGCGGTGCGCCGCTACGCCCGTGCCTGGGCGAAGAACCGTGGTGCCGTGATGGCACAAGCCTTTGTGCCGCTGAGCTTTGCTCCCGGCGAAGCCTATCAATTTGACTGGAGCCACGAGATCGTTGTGATCGGCGGGGCGACGACAACGGTGAAGGTGGCACATGTCCGTCCTTGCCAGCCGGATGTTTTTCGTCCGGGCCTATCCGCGCGAGACGCAGGAGATGGTATTTGACGCGCATGACCTCGCCTTCGCCTTCTTCAAGGGCACCTCCCACGCGCCCGCTCCGCCAGCGCATTTGAAACGCGCGAAGCGGGCGCGCGGGGCCCTCCTGTTCCGCTACCTGGACAAGCAACACCATGCCGCCGAGAGGTCCTTTTTGGGCGCCGATCAGGGGTCCCATTTGCGCGCCGTTTGACACCCAGGTACTTGGCAGCTTGATTGCGCGCGTCGGGTGGTGGGTATCGAAACGATAGCGGTCCAGGTCCATGAAGAACCGACTCAAGACACTCCGCACGGAACTTGGATGGAACCAGGCCAACCTGGCCGAGCGTCTCGACATTTCCCGCCAGAGCGTTAACGCGATCGAGACTGGCAAGTACGACCCGAGCCTGCCGCTCGCCTTCAAGATTGCCCGACTGTTCGGACAACCGATCGAGGCGATTTTCCAGGACCAATAACATTCGCAGGCTTTTGAGTTCTGCACGGAACGTCCAAATTCTGAAGCGGCAGGAACAGGCACTATGATGTCAGTTTTGGGCGGCGGTGAATGTCGGCTTTCGGGATTGCACGATCATGGTCTGGCGACGGAGGCTCGGATGGCCGCCGACGGTCCCAAGCGCCGGCGTGTGCTTTCCTAATCGCGCCGTTGCGCATAAAATTGCCCGGCAATTCGGAGGGTAGATCGAATGACCGAAGTTTCGCCGGCCATCGTTGCGGCAGACGCGTCACCTCGTATCAAGCCAAGCAACTACCCGGACTCTTTCGCATCCCGCATTCACCCCTTTTCATCTTTCCAACATACCTCCCCCACCCCCGCCCCCGTTACATCGTTTTATTTTTCGCGTTTTTATCCGTGACATGCCGTTAGTCGCTGCCCCAAGCCGCGAAAAAGGTGATGCAAAAAGTGACATCACAAGTGATGTCAGAAGTGATGTCACTTTCTCTGGCCCGGACGGCTGCCAGCCTATGCCGTTTTTGTGTTTCTTGCGCACAGCCTGTGGTTTTTACGCATTTAATTACCAGATCAGCCCTGCCGCGTGGCTATTTACTGTCGATGCCCACAGCCGGCTGCCCCCCGCACAGTGATCACATCCGCGGCGGCAAAAGCCAAAATTAGCATGAGTTCCTGCATTTTGTCTGTTTTTCATAATAATGTTCTTTAAGAACTGTTTTTTCATGTGCTAGAATCAAAATTCATGGAAAACGCACCACGAGACCGCAACAATAAGTTCAAGGTAGGATTTTCATGGAGGAGGCTGCACAGAATCTGTTTTCAGGTCCGGTGACCGTATTTCACGAAAGACGCCTTCCTGAAACCGCGACGCCAGCCGGTTACAGCGCCCTGATCGGGGCCTACGGCCTCGAAGTGCCCTTGCCGCGCACCTTATGCGCGATCAGCGCGCATCACCGCATGCTGGAACGGAACGGCTGGCGGATCATGACGCCGCGCCATGCACCCTCCTCGGCGAGTCTCGAAGGCCATCTGACCTTCGCCCTCAAGTATGAGGGCCTCGACCTGGCGGTCCTCAAGCGTTTGTTCATCGCCACCGGCTCGGCCCCGCTCGAAGCAATCGTCCACGAAAAGCCGACTGGTACCTACGCAAGGCGCGCATGGTTCCTTTATGAATGGCTGACCGGCCAGCGGCTCGGCCTGCCGGACGCACGGACCGGCAAGTACGTCCAGGTTCTCGATCCTGACCTGCAATGGGGTATCGAAGGCGAGACCGCGGCGCGATACCGGGTGCGGAACAATCTTCCCGGCACCCCGGAATTCTGCCCGCTGGTCTTCAAGACAGAGCGGCTTGATGATTTTATCGCCGAGCACCTGCCGCAGCGGACCAAGGATATGATCGCCAACGTGCCACGCGACGTGCTCTCCCGCACCGCCGCTTTCCTGCTGCTCAAAGACTCGAAGTCCAGCTATTTGATCGAAGGTGAAAGCCCCCCGCAGGACCGTATCCAGCGCTGGGGCCGCGCCATCGGCGAAGCCGGCAAGCAGCCGCTCGATGAAGACGAACTGCTGCGCCTGCAGCGCATCGTAATCGGCGATGCCCGCTTCATCAGGCTCGGGTTCCGCGACGAAGGCGGCTTTGTCGGCGACCATGACCGCGACACCCGCATGCCGCTGCCCCATCACATCAGCGCACGGCACGAAGACCTGCAATCGCTGGTCAACGGTATGATCGCCTTCGACGGCGGCCCGGCGCAGCAAATGGACGCCATCATCGCCGCGGCTGTTCTGGCCTTCGGCTTTGTATATATCCATCCGTTCGAGGATGGTAACGGCCGCCTGCATCGCTACCTGATCCATCATGTGCTGGCCGAACACGGCTACAATCCGCGTGGTGTTGTCTTCCCGATTTCGGCGGCGATCCTCGACCAAATCGACCGCTACCGCGAAGTGCTCGAATCCTACTCGCAGCGCCTGCTGCCGCTGGTTCGGTGGGAACCGACCGAGAAGTTCAACGTCCGGGTTCTGAACGATACCGGGGATTTCTACCGCTTCTTCGACGCCACCCCGCATGCCGAATTCCTCTATGACTGCGTCAAGAGGACGATCGAGCATGACCTGCCCAATGAAACGGACTTCCTGCGCCGCTACGATGAATTCCGCCGCCGGATCGAAGGCATGATCGACATGCCCGAACGCTCCGTCGACCTGCTCTTCCACTTCCTCAGGCAGAACGACGGCAAGCTCTCCAGCCGCACCAGCGAAAAGGAATTCGGCGCGCTGACGGATGAGGAAGTCGAGCGGGTCGAAGCGATCTATGGCGATGTTTTCGCCCAGCACCTTGGCCGACATGGCGACGTGACGGGTAACTAGCAGACCTGTGCGCGAGTGGGTATGGCAAGCCCCCTGCCGTGAGTGATCTGAGCCCCCAAACTTGTCTTATGATTTTCTTGTCCATTTGGGTCAGGATGCGATGCCCGTTCCGGGGTGGCCAGCCCGGAACGGGCGGAAGGGCAAGAGTTTCATCCAAGGTGGACGCGCCAATGTCAGGCAGGCCCTCTACATGCCCGCCCTCGTCGCCCCTCGCTTCAACCCAGACCTCAAGGCAAAGTATCGCCAACGCACTGCTCAAAGCAGACCGCTTGTGGGCCAATTCCCGCCCTTGACCATCACGGATACTCTAACTCCAATTGGAGGAAAAACTCAGTGGCCGGTCACCCGTACGGGCGCACGCATAAAGCTATTTTATACGCACTCGCGAATAATGTGCCTTGATACGCGATCGCGTATATTGACAAATTATACGCGATCGCGTATCGCGTTTTAATGGACACAATGGCTAGAACCGCCCGGCAGATCGGGACGACAATCCGCCGCTACCGCCGCCAGAAAGGTCTGACCCAACGGAGCCTGGGCAACCTGATGCACGCACGCCAGGCTACGGTATCCAAGCTGGAAAGCGGCGAACCGGGCACGCAGCTCGGTGTGCTGGTAGATGCGCTGTCGGCGCTCGACCTCGAGCTTGTCGTGCGGCCCCGGACCAAAATATCGACAGAGCAAATTGAGGAACTGTTCTGATGGCCCGAGCTCCGGCTCGTGCACCTCTCAAAGCGTATCTCAATGGCCGGCTGGTCGGGCGGTTGCGGCGGGAACGCAGCGGTGCGATCGATTTTCAGTACGACCAAAGCTGGCTTGGCTGGGAACATGCCATTCCGGTTTCGCTTTCGCTGCCGCTCCGCGAGGAGAGGTATATCGGCGATCCGGTCATAGCCGTCTTCGACAATCTCCTGCCCGACGATGAAGACATCAGACGGCGTCTTGCCCAGCGCGCTCATGCCGAAGGCTCGGACGCCTACAGCCTTCTAGCGGCAATAGGCCGGGATTGTGTCGGCGCGCTCCAGTTCGTGCCCGAGGGCACGAGCGTCGCACCAGCAGGACAAATCGAGGCGCGCGCCGTTACCGAAGAGGACATCGCCAAACTGGTCAGCGATCTTGCACAAAATCCGCTAGGAATTGGCGAGGATCGCGAATTCCGGATCTCAATAGCAGGCGCGCAGGAAAAAACCGCGCTGCTCTATTGGCAAAATAAGTGGCACCTGCCTCACGGAACGACGGCGACGACCCACATTATCAAGCCCCAAATCGGGCACACCCCAAGCGGAATCGATCTCTCAAACAGCGTTGAAAACGAGCATCTTTGTCTTGAGCTGGTCGCCGCGCTCGGTCTGCCTACCGCCAAATCAGAAATAAAGGACTTCGCCGGGCGACGCGTTTTGGCAATCGAGCGCTTTGATCGAAGCTGGACAAGTGACGGCCGACTGTTACGCATTCCACAGGAAGATTGCTGTCAGGCGCTTTCAGTGCCGCCCTCGCGAAAATATGAGTCAGATGGCGGCCCCGGCATTTGCGATCTGGTAGAGCTGATGAAAGGCAGCGATGCTCCTGACGAAGATCATAAAATAATATTCAAAGCGCAGATGGTTTTTTGGCTGCTGGGCGCCATAGACGGCCATGCCAAGAATTTCAGCATTCGATTGGCGCCCGGCGGACGGTTTCGCCTGACGCCGCTATACGACGTCGTCTCCGCTCAGCCGAGCGTTGACAGGGGTCAGATACGCTTCAACCAAATGAAGCTCGCCATGGCGATCGGCACAAACCGGCATTACGTTGTAAACAGGATTGCCGTACGGCATTTTGTCCAGACGGCGGATATTTGTGGTCTGCCCTTACAGATGGTCAAGTGTGTTATCGAAGAACTTGGCGACACGGGGAAGGCAAAGATTGAGAAAACAGTATCGAGATTGGCGAACACCATCCCTGCGGCGGTCTTGGAATCGGTCTCCAAAGCAACGTTGGAGCGTATTGATTCGTTAACGGCATAGCTTAACGATGATATGAGAATGACGGCACTCGGACCATGACGACGCGTTTCTTCCGGGCAGATGGCCGATGTTTTGAACCGGGGCAGATCATGATGCCGAAGGGCACGTATCGTTGATTTCGGGAGCGGGTAGATACCCCCGCCCGGACCACGAGGGGCCGATTTACCGGGACCAAGGCTGTCACGTAACTTTTGGGATGCAACACTCGTGGCGCCTGCTTTGCCAATAGCCTTATTCCAAAGCGGAAAGGAAGAAATCCCCCCAGCGCGCTCATTGTTCGATGTTGCCAGAGATCAGGAAGCCGGACACGGGCTTGCCTCGCCGGATGGCGATCCTAAGTCAGCATCAGGCGCTACCCAACCACCCCTGCCCGCCTAACCAATGTTCCTGTGACAGCGCTATGGACGATCTTGTGTGATTCAGCGCGGCGTTCCGACGCCGATAGGCATTATACCAAGCTGCGGGTCAGTTGACTCGAATGTGAATAGGACCGGCTCGGCGGGCCGTGATTCGCTGTTGCCATGGGGAGGCGATTGGCGATGACGGTAGCGATCACGCGTTTGGA
>JAJZBH010000038.1 GCA_021799015.1 Pseudomonadota bacterium | reverse complement strand
CGGCAACCCACACCATACCCAGGTCACCATCGCCGCCTCCAAACATACAGCCTTCCAAAACTTCATCACCGTCATGGACGCCGCCCATAAAGCAGGCGTCACGAACGTCGGAATCGCAGCCCAGCCTGCCGCTTCAAGGTAGCCAACCAAAATACCGCGGCAGTCAATCCAAAAACACCTTTCCGGGATTCATGATCCCCCGAGGATCGAGCGCTGACTTGATTGTTCGCATCATTTTGAGTGCATCGGCGCCATGTTCTTGCAGCAAGAACTCCCGCTTTCCGATGCCGACACCGTGCTCGCCGCTTGCCGCACCGCCGAGCTTCAATGCCTGACCCACAATCTCGCGATCCAGTGCCCATGCGCGCTGAGCCCCCTCCGCGGTATCCGGAAACAGGATCAGAACATGGAAATTGCCATCGCCGACGTGCCCAACAATGGTCGCGCGAAGGCCCGAGCGCTGCACCGCCGCCTGGGCTTGCTCGACGGCCTCTGCTAGGCGCGAGATCGGGACGATTGTGTCGGTGGTCAGTGCCCCAAAACCCGGACACGCTGCGCGCGCTGCCCAGTACGCGTCGTGGCGCGCACGCCATAACTTGCTCCGTGCCTCTGCTTCGGTTGCAACGGAAAAATCTGCCGCACCATGCTCCATCGCAACTTCCTTCGCCATCATCATTTGTTCAGCAACACTGCGCTCGGTCCCATGAAATTCGAAGAGCAGCGTTGGCTGCGGAATGAATCCTTCGAGCTTTGAATAAGCAATCGAAGCCGCCATCTGCGCGGAATCGGCGAATTCGATCCGCGCAACCGGAATTCCGGCCTGCATCACCCCGATCACGGTTTCGATAGCGTCACGCAATTCTGCAAAACTGCAGACGGCTGAACCGATCAATTCAGGAATTCCATGGAGCCGCAACTGGACCTCGGTGATAATTCCAAGCGTACCCTCAGAACCAATCATCAGATGGGTTAGGTCGTAGCCAGTCGCCGATTTCCTCACACGCCCGCCGGTATCGACTATCGTGCCGTCCGCTAATACCACACGCAATCCAAGAACATTCTCACGGATCGTTCCGTAACGCACCGTATTGGTTCCGGAGGCACGGGTGGCACACATTCCGCCAATAGTACAATCGGAACCCGGATCAACCGGGAAAAACAACCCTTGGTCGCGAAGAAACAGATTCAGCTGACGGCGCGTTACTCCGGCTTCGATGCGAGCATCGAGGTCAGCTGCGTTAACGGCCAGAATTCTGTTCATCCGCGTCAAATCAACAACGATCCCACCTGCAACCGGCGTCACGTGCCCCTCCAGCGAGGTTCCTGCACCGAAAGCCGTAACCGGAACACGCCCAGCATGACATAATGCCAGAAGTTTCGAGATTTCCCCGGTTGTGTCGGGGAACACCACCGCATCCGGGGCAGACCACGCAGGATTCGCTTCGCCATGCGCGTGGCTTTCACGAATAGCCGAATTAGTACTGAACCGCTCCCCGAAAATCCCTCGCGCCGCATCCATTGCCTCTCCTTTATCCATCGCCACGCTCCTTTGACGTATGTCGCCAGATTACCAAACGTGCGGCTCCGTGCACCCGCTCGATCAGTGGCGAAACATTGGCTGGGATTGAGTCTTCCCGCCCAAATTCGGCGGCAATGACGGTTCCAGGAATAATCCAACCGTTTGTGCTCAGGGCAATGATCGAATGCGGCACCAAATCTCGCCCGTACGGCGGGTCAATCAGCACGAGAGAATGTGGCGAACCACGCGGCGGCGAAAGCACATCACATATCATCACCTTGGCTCGATCCGCGATACCGTAGGTATGAATGTTGTGCTGGATTGCCGCGCACGCTGCGGAATCGTTTTCAAGGAAGGTCACCCGTTCCGCACCGCGCGACAAGGCCTCAAACCCCAGCGCCCCAGAGCCGGCAAACGCATCGAGAACCAGGCATCCTGTGACGGCTTCCTCCGCCCATGGCGCATGCAGCAGAATATCGAAAAGCGCCTGCCGCACGCGGGCCGAGGTTGGTCGCGTCGTCGCGCCGCCGGGGGAGGTAATCGGCCGCCCCCGCCACGCTCCGGCAATGATACGAAGGGGGCCTTTCATTTTTCCTTTGGTAACTGTTCGCGCAGCACTTTACCGCTGATTTCAGCGACCGCTCCACGCGCCAAATTCCCAAGTTGAAAAGGACCATAGGCGATGCGAATCAATCGCGTCGTCTGCAATCCAAGAGCGGCCATGACTTTCCGAATCTCTCGGTTCTTGCCCTCAGAAATACTGACAGAGAGCCAAGCGTGAGCGCCTTTTTCCGAATCCACTTCCACGACGATTGCGCCGTATTTTGTTCCCTCAACAACGATCCCGTCACGTAACGCAGCCAAACGGTCGGAGTTGACCATTCCGTAAACTCGCACTCGATAGCGCCGAAGCCAGCCCGTCGACGGCAATTCCAGCTGCCGCGCCAAGGCACCGTCATTCGTAAGCAAGAGTAATCCCTCACTGTTTAAATCGAGTCGTCCGACGCTAACCACACGGGGCATATCTGCGGGCAATTTCTCGAACACAGTAGCTCGTCCTTGCGGGTCCCGATGGGTGGTCACCAATCCAGCAGGCTTGTGATAACGCCACAGCCTCGTTCGTTCCGGTTCAGCAACCACGACTTGATCTACCGTCACAACATCGCCTTCCGCAACAAAGGTCGCCGGGTGAAAAATTTTTGTGCCGTTCACCGCAACTCTTCCGTCTTCAACCATGCGCTCGGCATCACGCCGGCTGGCGACGCCAGCCCGCGACAAATATTTAGCGATCCGTTCGCCTGAATGCGTCATCTTCCCGCCCTATCTGACTTTTGCGCTCTCAATCCACACCTAAATAGCGACACAGGCACGTCGAACAACCTCGCGAACTAAGGCCACAAAATCCTCGCCCCAACCCACATAGTCGAAGAACAAGGTCCTGTATCCAGCAACCCGCCAAATCGACGCCCTCTTCCCGCGATCGTTTATGGTATCGCTTATCGCTGCGTTCTGGCTGAACGATTATTCATTAGGCAGCCTGCCAACTTTCGTAAACGCACCTCGCGGATCTCGCCCATCAACCAAGGTGCTCCGTGGCGCGGCCCATCCCAAGTCGTCATTCAGAACGTTTTCTCACTGTTGACCTTCTCCGCGCACCCAGACCTGTCCAAAAAAAAACGAGCCTGCTAGTTCGTCAAGAGATGAAACTGCAAATCCCATGCAGACATAAATCAATTGCTACGTCAGCATCATTTGGTTATGAAATTCTGGGTCTCAAGAAACTCCGCTCCCCAACAAATATAATTAGCGGCTGGCTTGGGCTCACCAAAAAGGAATCCTTGCATGATTTCGCAACCGTGTAATCGCAAGAAATCGATCTGTTCCTGAGTCTCGACTCCTTCGGCGACAACCTCAATTTCCATGTTTTTTGCCAAGGTAATTATGGACTGCGTCAACCGCGCGCTTCGCACATCGGCAACCATATCGCGGATAAACAGCTTGTCGATCTTGATCTCGCTAATCGGCAATGTCTGAAGATAGGCGAGAATGGAATATCTGGTCCCGAAATCGTCGATCGATATCCTGATTCCACGGGCCGTGAGTTCGTTAAATTTTATGACAGTGTCGTCAAAATGATCAACCAGAACACTTTCCGTGATTTCCAGAGTCAGGCGAGATGGGTCGGCATCCGCCTGAGCACAGTCATCTAGTATATGTTCAACAAATCGTGGCTGACGAAATTCGATTACGCTTACATTGAGCGAAAGCCGCGGGAGCTGAACGGCGTCAACCCGCGCAATCAGTCGGCATGCCTCGGACCGCAACCACTGACCGACACGGACAATTAATCCACTTTCTTCGGCAATAGGAATGAAATCATTAGGCAAAAGAAGCCGACCGTCAGTTGTTCGAAGCCGAATCAATGCTTCAGCCCCAGCAATCCCACCATTGCTATTGACCTGCCGCTGCAGATAAAGTTCGAACCGCCCCTCAGCAAGAGCTCCGAGAATTTCATTCTGAATACGCGTCGACGCCGTTAGCCGGTCTTGCATTGTAGGTTCAAAGACAGCGATATTTGAGTCGATGCTCTCCCAGATGCGATCCTTGGCGGTTTCCTTGGCGGCGTACAAGGCAATATCAGCTTCGCGCAAGACATCTTCCGCAGTGCTATCCCGGTCGGGAAAGAACGCAATGCCAATGCTTGCCGTCACACAAACCGAGAAGTTTCCAAGCGGAATTGGCTGACTTATCGCCGCATTAAGCTTCGCCGCAATGGCACGGGCCCGAGCAATTGCCTTTTCCTGCTTGGCCCCCAGCCTGGGGAGCACCACCGCAAAACTGTTACCTCCAGTTCGGGCAAGCATGTCGCTGGCACGCAAACCATCCCGGAGGCGGTGTCCAATCTTAACAAGAACCTGATCCCCCATTGAAAAACCGTACGAATCGTTGATCATTTTAAAGGCGTCGATGTCGATCAGCAGCAATCCGCCAAGATCCTCCGTTTGCCTCGCCTGGGCCAGAATGCCGACCAGACCAACCTGAAGAAAATGACGATTGGCAAGCCCTGTTAGAGCATCGTAGTGCGTTAAGCGATGTATGTCGGCCTGCGCCTGCTCGCTTTCAGTAACATCAATCCACGCACCCTGAATACGCGCAACACTGGCATCGCTGCGGAATTGCAATTCAAGCTCGTCACGAAGCCAACGATATCCACCGGACTTGTGCACCATTCGATAACGTCGGACAATTTTTGTCCCTGCTGTTAGGCGCGATACAGCCGCTTTCGCCGAGCGGCGGTCGTCCGGGTGAACATGACTATCCCACCAGTTCAACTCTTGGGCTTCCTGCGGTGTATAGCCAAGCAGACGCTGAATATTTGCAGTAACTTCCGTGCACCTCCAGGTGCGGCTATCGAACTCCATTTCGTACAGTACGGTCGGACTCGTGGCCAGAAGATTAGCAAGCCGTGACTCCGCAATTTGCTGGCTAGCGCGAGCCCTATCCCGAGCGTCACGATAGCGGCCAGCACCAACGCGAATTCCTAAAACTGTGGGATAGATCAGAAGAAACGGGAGGCAGGCGAGCCTCGTTTCTAGATCGGCAAGTAGGTGGAAATGGATGCCTACCAACGCGCTAGCAAGCGCGACTCCCAAAAGGAGGCCGACTGCTCCCTGGCTTAGAAGTCGGACTCCACCGACGATCGCATTCTGCATGCCCAAGGTTGCAATCATCAGGACGCCGGGCACGCCCATGAAACCTGTCAGTGGCAGCCAGAAGCCACATATAGCTGCGTCTATTCGCAGGTTTTCGAATTCCCGGACGACGGGCATATCGTCCCGGGACGCGCGAAAATAGGCCAGGTGGGGCCAACCGAAACCTGTTATCGTGAGTAGAAGATATGGCCAGAGCGGCGAATCCAACTGATACAGGGAGGCAGCTATGCCAACCGCGGCGAGGGCTGTACCCAAAGTCCGCGCCAGATACAGGTCCTGAACGAAGAGCAACCTCTTCTTTCTTTTGGACGCTTGTTGCGCCGGGCGGCTGTTTACACCCACTTCACATCGCCCTGACGCTTGTGCCGAGATGCGGCTCCGGTATCCATCAACAACACGGAGTTGGCGACGGCAAAATACCGAGGATCGACTGCTGCTACGAAAAAACCCACTGTGTACCCGTAGCAATACCTGAGGAATATTCCAATACGGCCCCAATATCAGCAACCGACCGCTCTAGGGTCTCGTAATACGAATGCTGTTTTGATAATGTTGCCGGCCGGCAGTTCGGCTGAAGCATTAAAACTGATTCTGGCCAAGCCTGTCTTTGCGCCACGCAGGGACTTAGCGTCTGCATTTAAAGACGACGACTGGAAAATCTCTCCCTATTATCCGAGTTGCTTAGTACTTTCGTCCTAGACCATTCGTGATCTTGTTTCCGCAGGGTGCGTTTGCCATCATGACGATCCGCCTTGCCGGGCTGGCCGATAAGTGGCACTCACGTCGGCGGTCTCCATGCATCCGCCGGCGATGTGGGTTTTAGGTTCCAGGGTGGGCCAAATGGTGCCAGGCAAACGATCCCTGGGTAATTTTGCGGTCTTTTGGAGGAGGAAAATTGTCAAACAGACCATTACGGAAGGCAGTCCTTCCAGTTGCGGGTCTCGGCACCCGCTTTCTCCCGGCGACCAAAGCAATCCCGAAGGAAATGTTGCCGGTCGTCGACAAGCCGCTTATTCAATACGCCGTAGACGAGGCTCGCGCTGCCGGCATCGAGCAGTTCTGCATGGTAACCGGACGCGGCAAAACCGCTTTGATCGATCATTTCGACATTGCTTTCGAATTGGAGTCTACGCTCGCGTCCCGCCACAAAGATGATGCATTGGAGAAGCTGCGCTCGGAGCGGATGGAGCCAGGATCAATTACCACGGTTCGCCAGCAGGTGCCGCTTGGTCTTGGCCATGCGATCTGGTGTGCCCGAGTGTTCATCGGCGACGATCCATTCGCGATCCTGCTTCCGGATGACCTGGTTCTAAGCAAAACGCCATGTCTACAGCAACTTGCAGACGCGTACCGTGAGACCGGTGGGAACGTCGTCGCTGTCGAAAATGTGCCGCGCGAGCACGTCAGCCGCTACGGTGTACTGAAAACCGGAGCCGAGCATGGCAATCTTGTTGAAGTGCTGGGACTAGTTGAGAAACCGAAGCCGGAAGTAGCGCCGTCCACACTTTCCATCATCGGGCGATACGTCCTGCGGCCCGAAGTGGTCGACTATCTTGCGCGCATGGACCGTGGTGCTGGCGGTGAAGTCCAATTAACCGATGCGATGGCAAAAATGGTCGGCCATGCACCGTTTCACGGCCTGAAATTTGAAGGTCGCCGCTTCGATTGCGGTGATAAGGCCGGCTATTTGGAAGCTCAGCTGGCGTTCGCACTTGCTCGACCCGACCTTGGATCCTCGGTTCGCAAATTCTTGAAAGCCTATGCAGATGCATGAGTCTCGATCATTTTCCCACACCTTCCAAGCGAGTTTGCTTCGTGAGTACGATATCCGCGGCATCGTTGGGGAAACTCTGAGATCAGCTGATGCTTTCGCAATTGGTCGTTCGTTTGGTGCCTTTGTCTCCCGTGTCGGCGGGTCCCGGGTGGCTGTCGGACGAGACGGCAGGTTGTCGTCTCCAGATCTCTCGATGGCCTTAATTGAGGGATTGATTGCAAGCGGGCTGGCCGTGACAGACATTGGTGTTGGTCCGACACCGATGCTGTATTTTTGCGCTACGGTTGACGAGATGGATGGCGCGGTGATGGTTACGGGCAGCCATAACCCGGCCAATTATAACGGCTTCAAGATGATGCTAGGCCGAAAGCCTTTTTTCGGCCCGCAGATCCAAGATCTGGGTCGTCTTGCCGCAGAAGGCAAATTACCCGAGACAAGCCCCGGATCTGTGGTCAAAAAGGATATCAAAGACCTTTATGTGAAGCGGCTGCTGCAAGACTGGCGTGGCGGCAACCGAGCCTTGGAAATCGTCTGGGACCCAGGAAATGGTTCTGCGGGAGAGGTACTGGCGCGCTTGGTAAAAGGCCTACCGGGTAACCACACCGTCCTGAACGCCGAAATCGATGGTCGTTTCCCCGCTCACCATCCCGACCCGACAGTTCCTCGAAACTTGGAACAGCTAATCGCTGCCGTGCGAACCCGAAACGCGGATATCGGCATCGCCTTCGACGGCGATGCCGATCGCATTGGCTTGGTTGATGATACTGGTGAGGTGCTGTTTGGTGATCAATTCTTGATCCTTCTAGCACGCGATGTTCTAGCGACCCACAAGGGCGCTCCCATCATTGCAGACGTAAAGGCAAGTCAGGTCCTGTTCGATGAGATTAAGCGTGCCGGAGGCAAACCCCTGATGTGGAAAACCGGCCACTCCCTCATCAAAGCCAAGATGGCTGAGACCGGTGCCCCTCTCGCTGGGGAAATGTCGGGCCACATCTTCTTCGCCGACCATTGGTATGGATTTGACGACGCTTTATACACTGCCATTCGCGTCCTAAATGCCCTAATCGCCTCGGGCAAACCACTATCGGTGTTTCGTAGAACTCTGCCAACGGTCGTCAATACTCCGGAACTTCGTTTTGACTGCCCGGAAGACCGAAAATTTGCTGTAGTCGCAGAAGTGGCCGAGCGGTTGCGTGCCGATGGAGCGCAAGTATCGGAAACGGACGGGGTCCGCGTCACTACCGATGAAGGATGGTGGTTGCTCAGAGCGTCCAATACCCAAGCGGTTCTCGTGGCTCGAGCTGAGGCGAAATCGGATGCAGCGCTGCAGACACTTAAGGCGGCAGTCGCTGCTCAATTGGCTGCCTCAGGGCTCGCCCCGGATTTTTCCGGCAGCAACGCCAGCCACTAGCCGTCAAAATCCGCGCCTAGCATCCGCAGAGACAGGAAAGTTGATTGCACGGCAACATAGCTGGTCGTCGCTTATTCGGGAGCGGAAGGCGCGGCAACAGCGAAATTGGAATGACGTGACACGGCGTTAGTGGCGATGGGGTCTTTCGCCACACCCTGCAATGCTCGAACCTGGCAAACCCGAGATTACCTTGGTGCATACTGGAATGCACAAATCTGAAGCTCTTTTTTGGCGCCGAACTCGTTAGAGTGCCTCGCGCCTCCCAGCGCGAAACGAATCGTGCCCAACAAAACGGGCAACAAAAAGTGTAGACTTTGCCGAGCTTGTGAGATCCACAAGACTGGCTCGGCAAAATCTCCACCAAGATTTCAGGCTACCGTCCTCGCCTGAAGCGCTAAGCGTTGCTCGGCGCGCTGTTCAGCTACTTGCGCTTTCATCGATTTCTGCAGCTTGTCGAAAGCTCGAACCTCGATCTGCCGAACTCGCTCTCGCGAGATGTTATAGTGTTGCGACAGGTCCTCGAGCGTCGTCGGATTATCCCTTAAGCGCCTTTCAACCAGAATATGGCGCTCTCGATCATTCAGAGTCTTCAGGGCATTACTAAGTAGAGCCCGTCGACCAGAAAGCTCCTCACGATCCCCGATTGCCTCTTCCTGGCTTTCGCTCTCATCGACCAGCCAATCCTGCCATTCGCCGTCGCCATCAAGTCGGAGCGGCGAGTTCAGGCTATGATCCGGAGCCGCAAGGCGCCGGTTCATGTTGACGACATCCTGTTCAGGCACATCAAGCACGCGGGCGACACGGGCAACCTGCTCGGGATTGAGATCACCGTCGTCAATTGCCTGCATCTGCCCCTTCAGTCGGCGCAGATTAAAGAACAGCTTTTTCTGTGCCGCCGTGGTACCCATCTTCACCAAGGACCACGAATGCAGAATATATTCTTGAATGGCCGCACGAATCCACCACATCGCATAAGTGGCTAGGCGAAAGCCGCGTTCAGGGTCGAAGCGTTTAATCGCCTGCATCATGCCCACGTTGCCTTCAGAAATTAGCTCACTGACCGGAAGCCCGTAACCACGGTAGCCCATAGCGATCTTCGCAACGAGCCGAAGATGTGATGTAACCAGTTTGTGAGCCGCGCTTTGATCTTTGTTATCCCGCCATGCGCGGGCAAGGCGATCTTCTTCCTCCGCAGTCAACATCGGAAACTTGCGGATTTCCTGAAGATACCTCGTAAGATTACCCTCCGTAGGGACCATCGAACTGACGCCAGAGGCCATAACAAGCTCCTTCCGTCCTTTTTGCTGGTGAAACCCGCCAACAAGTGCTCGGCATTTCACCCCAATATTTATCTAGACAACCAATGCATGGGGATCATACACCGGTCAGCGTTCCTGACATATCAATTCCCTGCGAGAACCCCTGAAAAGGCGGTAACCGCTAGGCAAGAACGCTGCAGAACCAAAGGCGGTTCCGATTGCTGGCAACCATAGCGGCACTGCCGCATCCATGTCAAGAAAAGAGACTAAATCAGTCCTGATTAAATCGCATGGGTGTCAAGTAGTGAAATCAGACCAGCTAAATCGGCCGGCGGCTCAGTTTCGAATACCATCTTTTTGCCGTTACGAGGGTGGTGAAATCCAAGCCGATAGGCGTGCAATGCCTGCCGTGGGAAATCCAGCAACGTTCGGCGCATGGAGGCCTGAACCATGGTGGCGGCAGCTGGTATTCTACGTAAATAAACGGGATCCCCCACCAATGGATGGCCAATGGCGCCGAGATGCACCCGGATCTGATGAGTCCGTCCAGTAGCAAGGCGACAGACAAGCAGTGCGCAGGCGGCACCAAACTGGCGTTCGATTCGGTAGCGTGTCAGCGCCGATTTGCCACCCCGAGAGACAAGCGCCATTCTCTTTCGATCACGAGGATCGCGCCCGATCGCTCCTTCTATTTCCCCTTCGGGTTGGGTGGGGATGCCCCAACACAGAGCATAATACGCCCGATCGATCTCTCGTGCGGCAAATGCCGCCGATAGCAACGTATGTGCCACCTCTGTTTTAGCAACCACCATGAGGCCGGAAGTATCCTTGTCGAGCCTGTGCACGATACCCGGCCTGCGCTCGGCACCGATACCGACAAGGCTATCGCCGCAATGTGCAATCAGTGCATTGACCAACGTGCCGTCGCGGTTACCAGGTGCAGGATGGACAACAAGACCAGCTGGCTTGTCAAGAATCAGAATGTCGGCATCTTCGTGAAGAACAGTGAGCGGGATTGTTTGACCGACCGGCCGCGGCGGTTCCGCTCCCGGCACAGTTACGATATATGAAACGCCAGCGCGTACCGGCGTTGCAGGAGCAGTAAGCGTAACCGGGTTGTCCGGCGCATCGAGACGGACAACGCCTGCTTCGATCAACGTCTTGGCACGTGATCGCGATATTACGCCGAGCCGTTCGGCTATGAAGCGGTCAAGCCGCATGCCGGCATCGGCATCACTGGCGGTAAGATAGGACATGGTACCCGAAGGGGGAGGTGGTGGCGGGCGAAACACAGGATTTGCGTTTTCTAAAGGCGCTGGTAATCGGGCTCGGCGTGTTGGTTGCAATAGGGACGCTGCTGGTAGCTGGTGTTGTTGTCACACGTATATACGAAGCGTCTTCGAGACAATCACCAGAAGGAATTTCAATTACCGGCTCGTACAACGTTCCTTTGCAGGTGCCAGCTGGGAGTAAAATCCTCGGTATTGCCGCAACACGCGACCGCCTTGGCGTGTGGGTAAACAAAGGCGACACCAACACAATCATAATTGTCAACCCAAAATCTGGCAAGGTTGCGGGCCGAATCTTACTAGAGCCAAAAGACTCAGCACCCGCGCCATGATCTTCCAAACGGATCGCTTGGGTCCCTCGGCCGGATCTTTCTCTCGCGCAAGTACCGTTTGGCGCTTGATGCCACTGCGGATACCGAATAAGAGCGACCACGACGTCCCGTTCGTCTAGAGGCCTAGGACATCGCCCTTTCACGGCGGCAACACGGGTTCGAATCCCGTACGGGACGCCAGAAGCCACAACACATTGAAAAACAACAATTATTTATGTGGCGCCCCGCTGGTGTGACACTCGTCTGTGCCACACATGGGAAGCCAAAAATGACGTTGTGTTCCTTCATCGAAAAGCGGCGAAACCGGTATTATTTCCGGTCCCGGCTACCCGTCGACCTCGTCCCGATCATCGGCCGCACCCACGTGGTCATCTCTCTCGGAACGGCCAACTCTCACACCGCAAAATTCCGGGCCGCATTTTGTATGCAGTCCCTTACATATTGTGCTGCGATAATCCGTCTTGCCATGAGACGGAGTAACGACATCCTCGACGACAGCCAGAACCCCGCGGAAACGCTGGCATGGGAAGCGTTCGAGCTTGGCCGTCGCTATGCCGCCGAAGAGGCGGCCCTGCGGCAGTACTTCCTCTCGCGCCTGAAGGAACTCGCATCCACCGTCCGCCAAAGAACCGATGTCGACAACCCCGGCACAATTATGTTTGCGGCAAGCGGTCCATCGCCCGTCGACCTGGCGAGTTGGCGTTCATGTGCCGCCCCGGGTTCATCACCGGCAAAGATCCCAGACAATCTTGGATCTCAAACCGAGGCCACAATAGGTGATGATGTACGTGCTTCATGTCCCTGGCACAGATTCCAGGAGGAATTCCTTCGCGACAAGCCGGACCTTAGCCCGAAAACCCTCTGGTCCTACAACCAGGCCTTCCGTACATGGAAAACCCTGATCGGGGACAAGCCGATCGGGGCCATCCGCAGGCCAGACCTCAAGCTCTTTGCCGATCACCTCCGTGACCGCGCCAATCCACGAGGCGCCAAGCTCAACAAGAAAACCATCGTCCGCAGCCTCCCCCCCCTGAAGACGTTCATGGGCTGGGCAGTGGCCTCCGGCCTCGCCGTGGATGACCGCTTCGACGCGGTCACAGCACGCAGCATGACCCGGGCTGAAAAATTCGACAACAATCCACGCCGCGCCTTCACCAACAATGAACTCGACCGGCTGTTCGCGTCCCCTCTGTTCCTCAAAAAGTTCCCCAGCCAGGCGGATCTGGCCACCCGCTGGTTCCTGGTTATCGCCGCCCTCACCGGCGCACGTACCGAAGAAATCGCAACTGCTCCGGCTGTTCTCATCCGCATCGGCGACATCGATTGTCTCGACCTGCGCGACGCAGGGCGGAAGACCAGCGCCGCTCCGAGGTTGATCCCCATCATGCCGACCCTGATGCGGATGGGTTTTCGTGAGTGGGCCAGTGCTCAGGCCACCCGTGGATACACGTTGGTTCAGCCCGGCCCTGCCCAGCGTTCAGCATCATCGTGGTCGAAGCGCCTGAACCGCTACATCCACAAGCATGTCGCTGACGATCCGAAGCTCGTACTCTATTCCCTTCGGCATAATTTCCGGCAGATGCTCCGCGCGGCCAATATCGGTGATGAGCTGGCTGACAAGATCTTCGGCCATGCCAATGACAAGGTTGGTGCCGGCTACGGGCGGGAACTCAGTCCCGATGAAGCGAGACTATTTATCAGCCTGGTCCGTCCGCCCATCGACTTCTTTGGCCTGTATACCCGAAAGGCGGCGTGAGCGCTTTCCGGTCTCCATGGCAACAGGGCAAACGGTGATCTCCGAGGCCGAGAGGCACACTGGCGGGAATGCCGTGCCTTGAGCGTGGCGTCTCAGATTAGATAACGAGAGCGCAGGGTCGGTCACATCGGAACCCCGTTCCGGGAATGTTTTTGCTGAGCACAAAGTTTTTTCTGGTTGCGGGGACATGCAGCCACCGAGAGTCGAGTCTGGTCGTTTGTTGACGGTCAAAGCCCCCCTACGCTTTTGGGATCACCTGATCGTGCGACCGTCTCCGCACTACCGGTAAGTCGTCTGCGTCATCCGGGCCGACTAGCCGGTAAAGCCCGGCGTAAATCACCGGCGCCAGCCACAACGAGCTCACCATCGCCAACGCGAGGCCACCCATCACCGCCATCGCCATTGGCTGAAGTAACTCGGTCCCGCGGCCAGTCCCGATTGCCAGAGGCAAGAAACCGCCAACATCGGCCAGCATGGTCATCAGAATGGGCCGTACCCGTGTCCGCGCGGCAAGTGCAGCCTGCGCCGGGCCGTGCCGCGTGCCCGGGTGTGCTCGTACCGAGAAGATCAGGATGACGTTGTTCACTGCGATCGCGAACACCAGCAGCACTCCAAGAAATGCCGTGCTGTCCAGGTCCAACCGCGCGACTACCAGCGCAGCTACGGCTCCCGGCGCGGCAACAGCGATGGACGTCATCGCCGCCAATGCCTTGGCTTGGCTACCGAATTGAAAGCCGAACAGGACCAACAGCGTGAGCAGCGTTGCGGCAAGAACCATCGCCATCTGCCGGAAGCTTTGTTTTTGCTGAGCGTAATAGCCGCCGAGAACGACGGTCATCCCGCCGGGCAAATGGGTCCGTGCGATGAGCCTTCGTGCCGTAGACGCTGCCTCTGATAGCCCCTCCCCGCCACGCGGCCGCAGCCAAAGGTATGCGTCGGGGATTAGGGCTTGATGTGTCGCAAATGGGACGACGCCCTGCAGAGCGACGCGCGCCAGGGCATCAACGGGAGCATAGACCTCAGGTGCGGTCGTACTCTCCGCCTGCGTGTTCGCCGCGGGCAGCGGCACCGGCACGGTGCTGATTCGGCCCGGTGTCAGAGGTGCCCCTCCGAGCCGCACCCGGATGGGCAGAACCTGTTGTCCACGCAACAGAAAACCCGCGCGCTCTCCCCATAAGCGCAACCGCAAACGTCGGGCCAGATCCGAGGGCGTCAAGCCGTACAAGCCAAGGTCCGGCCGAGGGTGCAGCTTGAGTTCTGGCCCGGCCGACAAAGATTTGAACACGACAGAGCCGAATTTTCCGGACTGGCGAAAAGCCATCGCAAGTCTTGCGCCAGCATTATGCAGTGCGGTCTGTGAAGCACCGAATAGAAACACCTCCAAAGGTGCATGAGACCCAGAGAGATCACCAAGACGATTCACCATGACCTGTGCCTGACTCAATGCAACCAGGGCTGGATCGGCGGCACGGAACGCCTTGTGTAATCGCGTCATAACCGCCGTCGTACTCACCAAACGATGTCGTTTCAGCACAATGGTCAGCGCGCCCTTGTTTGGCGTCGAGCGCGGGTTGGCAAAGCTGCGTCCAATAACAACGGACGTTCGCGCGACAGCTGGATCTTGCTGCGCAATCCGCATCAGTTCGCGACCAACACGTAATGTCTCCGCAACAGTACTTCCTACTGGCGTGCGATATGGCACCGCAACCACGCCTTCGTCCCATGGCGGCAGAAAGGCCGTGGGTAACGATCTGAGCGCCACCACACCGATTGCCGCAAGAATCAGAATCACGGGTACCGCAAGCCACGGACGCCGCATGCTGCCGACCAAATGATGCACGTACCATCGGCGTAGGCGGCTCGCTGTATCATGCGACGATGAATACTTACGCTTGCCTGCCAGCCAGATCGCGAACACCGGTGTTACCGCAAGCGCAACGAGCTGCGACGTAACCAGCGCCACGACGATCGTAAGCGCCATCTGCCGGAATAATAGCCCGATGGTGCCCGACAAGAGGATCAGCGGGAGGAAGACAAGTGAAGCAGTGAGCGTGGCCAGGGTCATCGGCACCAGAAGGTGTCCAACAGCGGAGACTGCTTGCCGACGGCGCTCTCTCGGATTACTGCCGTGCACGTCTAACCCGCGTTCCATCACGACAATCGCGTGATCGACCAACGCCCCTATAGCGGCCGTCAATCCTCCCAACGTCATGACGTTCAGACCAAGCCCGAAGAGACGCATCACCAGCAACGTCGCGGCGATAGCAAGCGGAACGACCAGCAGAGTTGCCAACGCCGCCCCTATTCGGCGCAGGAACAGCACCACCACCAGCCACGCGATGATGCTCCCCAGAACCAACGCAACCCAGACATCATGTAGGCTACGCGCAATCAGCCCGCTCAGGTCATAGATGGGCACCAAGTGCATGTGCGCCGGTAGGCGCGTCTGCAGGGTTGCAATCCTTCGGCGTACGCTACGTCCCAATGCCACTTGATTCACGCCAATCTGCGGCGCGATGTTGATGATTAGTGCGTGCCGCCACCCATTGACTGCAGCTTCAACCAGCAGAGGTGGTGAACCGACATGCACCGACCCCAAAGCGTCGAGTGGAATGGGTAACCGGCGCGCATTTGGGCCCTTCGCGCCGAGAGGCAACGTAAGTGAGGCGAGATCGACCGGATTCGAGGGGCGTGGAGTAGTGCTGACGATGAACTGCTGATGATAGGCATGCAACACACCGGAAAAATATGGCCCCTGTGTCGCGCGCAGCGCATTCATCACTTGCTCTGCGCTTAATCGGTGCTGCGCAAGCCGGCGGGGCGAAAGGTTGATATTTACTTCGGGCCAACCCCGACCTGTGCCCGTGACAGTGTATACCCCGGGAACCTCGATAAGTGCCGGCCGAACCTGAAAGGCGAACGTAGACTGCATCTGAGCGCTATTGAGCGTGTTGGACACCAGCGCGTACTCGGCGAACGGATACACCTCCGGTGTCTGCAGGCGCACGGTCATCTCGGCACCAGGTGGCAGTGCTACGTGCGCCAGACGTGCCTGGAGCAGCAGGTACGCAAGCTCGGGATTTACCCGTCCTGTGAAGTAAACGTGCAGCTTCGAAAGGCCATTGCCGGTCTGCGACCGCACCAGACGGACTCCCGGCTCCCCTTGAGCCGCAAGCTCAAGAGGGCGCGTAACTTGCAGCAACATGAGCTTGACAGGCTGCTGGCCGTCCGTGACCAGTACAACCACCTTCGGGAATGCGACGTCCGGAAAAATCGTCTCGGACAAACGAGGCAGCACGGCCGCACCGGCGCCCAGCACAAGGAGCGCCAGCAGCAGAACAGAAAACCGATTGGTCCACAGTGCATGCAGATAGCGCGACATTAGCCAGCGCTTGGCAAAGCACGTGAAATAACTGGGGTCCTGTTTACCAGGCGCGTGACTCCCCCAACCGCGACCTTCTCCCCGGCGCGCAGCGAGCCCGCCACCCATGTTTCCCGATGCAAATCCGCCAGAATATGTACTGGAACCATCTCGGCGTGCTGATGCCGGATAACGTACACCATTGCCTTTGCGCCGCGCATTACGACTGCTGCGTTTGGAACAACCGGCTCCAGACTTCCCCGGCGCATCAACAGCACACGAGTCCATTCCCCCGGAATGAGCGGACTACTTCTCGGAAGCCCGATACGTATGCGTACCAGGCCCCAAGGGCGCGCATCCTGCCCGACAGAGACCACCCGCCCGTTCCCATGCCAGCTGTCGGCGGCGACCGTCGCCACCTCACCCACGCGGACCCCTCCCGCCACGCCCGGTCGTACCCGCACGTCAATCCAAGGAACGGCTTTGCCGCTAATCGTGACAACCGGGGTACCTCGATAAACAACCGTTCCCGGCGCGACGAGATAATGCACGGTGCCAGCAAACGGCGCACGCATCACCTGCTGGCCGGCCTCCTGCCGCAGGTCAGCGAGTTGATTCTTCGCCTGCTCGAAATTGCGGCGAGCCAAAGCCATATCCAGGGCCGTCCGCAGATTCTGTCGGACCAGTTGTTCCGTTCGGCGCAGAATGGTGTGCGCGTACTGTACCTGCACCCGTGCCTCGGCGATTTGGCCGTGCAACGCAGGTGGCACATTCCGAGCGACGACCGTTCCTGCGGCAACTTGTCCCTTCGTTTGGAAGGGCCCTTCAATCTTGCCCGTCACGGGAGCCGTCAACGTCGTTTTGCCCAGGCTATCGACCATGCCGAGCGCACTGAGCACGGTCGGTACCGCCGATAACCTGACCCGCGCGGTTACTACCGGCACATTAAGGCTCGGAGCACCTTGAGCAGCGGTGCCCGTGGCCGGTTCGCCTGCCACAGCAGACGCCAGGGGTGCGGCTAGCGCAATGATGACCGCGGCTTCTACCAGCCTGCGCCGGGACCGTAAGACGTTATTCAACGTTAAATACCGGCGGTCGCTGTGCGTTACGAGGCAAGTCTCGCGTTTCAGGAAACTCTGTCGGGAAGCCACGGCTTGACACCTGTATCTCGTTCAAACGCACCAAACGTAGCAGAAGCAACCCGGTAGGGAAATGAAGACCTCAATATCGGAGACCTCCCGCCTGCTTCCATGATGCTTCCGCGTTGCGGGCGTGCGTGAGTGCCACCCGGGGGTGGATCGACGTATATATTTGATTTGTTTTATTTAAATTGACGCCGCAGATAACCACGCACCTCCTTGCCTGAAGGCGTGGTGCCGGGCCGCAGCAGCACCGCCACCGGGCGCGAGGTTGCGGTGTCATAGACATGGATCGGCAGGAAGCAGCGTTCGTCATAATGCGCGTTGAACAGCGAAAGCTGCTGATGTCCGTGCACGACATCGACGGTATCATCGATATCGAGGGTGACGCTGCGCGGTGCGACAGGGTAGCTCGCGCAATAGAGGTCGACCATGGCGTAGCTCATGCGGATCACCGCGCGCAGATCGGGTTGGCTTTCCCAGCGCGAGATGGTCGGTTGCGAGCACAGATCGGCGTCGCTGTCGGGTAGCCGTCCGCAGGCCAGTTTAAAGCCAGGATCATGCGTGGACGGCCCGTTGAGTTCAAGTGGGAATTTGCAAGATTTGATGGCGGTTCGAAAGCGGTCATGCGTTCGGCCTGTATAGGCGGCAACATGGCCGCCGGCCCAGATGGGTTCCGCGAGCGACATCCAAACAGATCTTGCGGCATGGAACTGCCATAGATTCAAGCGGATTTTGTTGCTCGTCGGTTCGACCGATCATCATCTCTTGCTCTGCCCTTAAACCCTCGGCACCGGCACGTGGTTTAGGCGGCTACCGGCTGACGCCGATACGCTTCACCACGCGCCATCATGGCCCAGATGATCCGGGCCATCTTGTTGGCCAGCGCGACAGCCGCGACCTTGCGCGGCCGCCGCTCCAGCAATTGCAATAGCCAGGCGGTAGCCGACTTGGCTCCGGGTTTAGCGAAGCGGATCACCGCCATCGCTCCGACCACGAGTAGTTGCCGCAACCTCTCATGGCCTGCCTTACTTATCTTTCCCATACGATGCTTGCCGCCGGTGGAATGTTCTCGCGGGGTCAGCCCAAGCCAAGCGGCAAAATGTCGCCCGGTCTCAAAGTTCGCTGGGTTCACGCTCAATGCCATCGTGATCGCGGTGATTGGTCCAACGCCTGGAATTGCGGCCAGGAGCCTGCTCACAGTGTTAGCCTTGTGCTGTTCGAGCAGCTGTTTCTCCAGCACCTCGATCTTCGCATCGAGATCAGTGATGCGCTGGCCCATTTGCTCGAGCATCGCCTTTGCCATCGCTGGAATCGCTTCCTCTGTAGACAAAACGGCAAGTAATGCTGTGACGTTCGCGCAGCCCTTGGCAGCAACAATACCAAATTCCGCCGCGTGTCCCCGTAATGCGTTGATCGCCTGGGTTCGTTGGTTCACCATGAGTTCCCGATGCTTCACAATCATCGTCGCGGCTTGCTCATCCACCGATTTGACCGGAACCGTGCGCATGGTCGGACGTGATGCGGCTTCG
>JAJZBH010000037.1 GCA_021799015.1 Pseudomonadota bacterium | reverse complement strand
GGCGAAAGTGGAATGGCACAGGATGTCGCCTATCAAATCAATTCCAAGCGGAAGATCATCCGCAAGTAGTTTGACGTAATACGCCGTCTGATCGCGCGATGTGTAGGCGTTTATGTGGCCTCCGACATCTTCCACGGCTTCTGCTATTTCAATAGCGGTGCGACGTTCTGTCCCCTTGAATGCCATGTGTTCCAGAAAATGGGACACGCCATTTTCTTCGGCCGTTTCATGGCGCGTACCAACCCCAACGTACGCACCAAATGAAACCGTTTCTACACGATCCATATATTCTGTGATGATTGTAAGGCCTGAATTCAGTTTAGTGATTTGAATGGCTGAATTGATATTTTGACTCATCGATCATTCCTATTGGCGAATTGGCGAACCAGTTGCTTGACCGCAGCCAAATCGACCGGGGCAGAGTTCAATCGCTCTGGAAGATTATATAGGTCGGAAAACGTGGATGGCAGCCCCGGGTGTACGCCAAGTGCCTTATACATTGTCTCTGGGAATTTGGCTGGGTGAGCAGTGGCAGCCG
Organism: Pseudomonadota bacterium; assembly: GCA_021799015.1. Lineage (GTDB taxonomy): Bacteria > Pseudomonadota > Alphaproteobacteria > Acetobacterales > Acetobacteraceae > Acidiphilium. Next base: position 18,624 of record JAJZBH010000037.1, on the reverse strand, counting down.
CTATCACCGGCATACCAACCGGCGCGGTCGCGCGCGCCGCCGCAATTCCAATTGCCGTATGAGGGTCTGCTTGATACCCGCAAGCCGCGTAAATGCCCGCAATTTCGGTCAAGGTCGATGGATCATCCAGAGAAAAGCCCTTGAACTCCCTGCGAATTGCCGTCCAGACTGAATCCGGAACGGCCATGCGCCCCGAAGCACGAAATCTTTTCATGATTTCCGCCGTAGCGCTCGCGTCATTGCCGAGAAACTCGAAAAGAAGGCGCTCGAAATTAGAACTGACCTGAATGTCCATTGAGGGCGATGCAGTTTCAACGACCTGGGCAACACTCATGTCATTAGATGCGAGGAAGCGGTGCAAAATGTCATTGGCATTGCTCGCAACAACAAATTGACTGATCGGCAAACCCATTTGCTTTGCCACCCAAGCAGCCAGCACATTGCCGAAATTTCCCGTTGGCACAGCGACTGCCACCTCGCGATCAGGCGCCCCCAATGCTAGCGCAGCCGCCACGAAGTAGGGTATCTGCCCAGCGATTCGTGCCCAGTTAATCGAATTTATCGCCGTCAATCGCATAGACTCACGAAAAGGCGCATCAGAAAACATCGCTTTCACGAGGTCCTGGCAGTCGTCGAAATTACCTTCGATCGCAACGTTTAAAACGTTAGCAGAAAGCACTGTCGTCATTTGGCGCCGCTGCACTTCAGACGTCCTACCCGCAGGGTGCAAAATCACAATATCGACTCTCGCGCGATCACGGCAAGCGGAGATGGCAGCGGAACCGGTATCGCCCGAGGTTGCTCCAACGATTGTCACCCGACTCCCTCGTACGTTCAGCACATGGTCAAACAAGCGACCAGCAACTTGCAGAGCGAGATCCTTGAATGCGAGGGTCGGCCCGTGAAACAATTCAAGAACAAAAAGGCTATGGTCAAGCTGTACCAGCGGAACCACGGCTGGGTGTGCAAAGCTACGATAAGCATCACGGCAGAAGCGCTGCAGATGAGCGAATTCTATCGACTCGCCACACACGAACGGCGCCATAACCCGTGCCGCCAACTCCGCGTACGGCAAGCCCCGCAGGGCTCGCCACTCGGCTAGAGAGAAAACAGGCCATGACTCAGGGACAAAAAGGCCTCCATCCTCCGCCAATCCGGCCAGCAGCACACTGTCAAACCCCCGCGGAACTGCCTCCCCCCGCGTCGATATATACCGCATCAAATCTCCATCACTCCGACATCAGCCCGATGGGCTCAGAGTTCAACGAAATTCTTGGATTCATTAAAATCTCAAGCATCAATTCTAGTTGGGCTAGCGTGCTGCCGGCGAGATTGCCAAAGGCTGACGAAGTCAACCGGCCCCAACAGCACCGGCGGAAAGCCGCCATCTCGAGTCACGTCCGCAACAATATTACGCGCAAAGGGAAACAGCAGGCGTGGGCATTCGACCAAAAGGATAGGTTCGACTTGATCATCCGGAATATTGTGTAGAGTAAAAATACCAGCATAGGCGAGATCGGCAATGAACACTGTCGTGTCCTTCGCCGCCTCTCCATTACCGCCCGCCGCGTCAGTTGGCGTTGGAATGCTTGCCTCAGCACGCGTTGTAAGCGTGACCTCGAAAACCATTGTGTCTCCCTGCAACTTACGCACCCTGACATCGATGTTGATGCTCACTGTTGGGGCCTGGCGCAACATATTGTAAATCGCAGGCGCATTTGGCACCTCAAAGGAAAGGTCCTTGGTGTACTGAATGTTCACAGTAAGGGGGGCGGTCTGCGTTTCCGACATTGCTCGTCTCCGTTAAATCTTGGCGCCCGCCTAGCACACGGTGATATTTGGTACCAGCATCCGGGATGGAGGACTCTGACCATGGGCACGCGCGTTTTTATCGATGGTGCAGCCGGAACAACAGGGTTACAAATCGCCGAGCGCCTCCGGCGACTTGCCGAAGTCAGCCTGCTGTCCAATGGTGACGCGGCGCGGCGCGATCGGTCAGCGCGGCTTGCATTCATGCAAGAAGCTGATTTGGTTGTCCTGTGCCTCCCTGATGAAGCCGCACGCGAGGCTGCAGACATGATTGAGAAATTGGGCTCGGCGGCACCGAAAGTGCTGGATGCGAGCACTGCGCATCGGGTGGCGCCGGGCTGGGTCTATGGGTTTCCAGAACTGTCACCAGAGCAACCAGCCACAATCGCCGGCGCACCGCGGGTTTCAAACCCTGGATGTTACGCTACGGGCGCAATTGCACTCTTGAAGCCATTGGTTGCAAGCGGAATCCTGCCCCCAGAGCACCCCCTTAGCATCCATGGCGTCTCTGGATATTCTGGGGGTGGGAAGGCGATGATCGCGGACCACGAGCATGACGGCGGACCCGCATTCGAACTTTACGCTCTTTCCCTGAATCACAAGCATCTTCCAGAAATCGCGCACCATGCGGGTCTGCAGAGGCGCCCCCTCTTCGTACCTTCGGTCGCCCATTTTCGCCAAGGGATGATCGTGATGGTGCCCCTGCACCTCGAGGAGCTGCCTGGGCGACCAACTGCTAGGGAGATCGGATCGGCTCTGCGTGAACATTACGCAGGGTCACGATACGTATCAGTCCGGCGACCCGGCGCCGAACAGCGCCTCTCAGCTGAGCCTATTAGTGGCTCTGATGCCATGGAATTGTTTGTCTTCGAGAACGAAGCAGCAAGTCAGGCGTTGCTGGTTGCGCGGTTGGATAATCTCGGCAAAGGGGCAGCCGGAGCGGCGGTGCAGAATATCCGGCTGATGCTGGAACTGGACATAGCGGTGCCCGCGCGCGCTCTTGCTTGAGTGGTCACGGCATTAAACTGCAAGGCTTCCAAACTCTATGCTTTCGCTTATCAGCAAAAGCCAAAGCCAACCGATTTTTGCCCGCGGAATTCGTGAGTTTTAATGCCACCTATTTTTGCGCCAACAAAAGCTCGAACTTTCCGTCTGGTGCGGAACTGAGGTGGCCCCTTCTGTGTGGACCACTAGGGCCGGGACTTAAGGTGGAAGCTGATCCGTTCTGATGTCCCAAAGGAATATCAAGCTACCTGCTGCTGTTGCGGCTGTGGAGACGTGGGCAACGCGGCAGCGTTGTCCATGCTTCTCCGCAGGAGAAGCGTCATATCCACGACCGTCGGCGACAGAACGCCGACCGTTGCTTCGCGCCACACCGCCATCGGCGCGCGGTTGTCCAACGCCTTGTGAGGACGTTGGTGGTTGTAGAAGTCCAAACCATTGGCCCAGGCCGGCGCGCAGTTCGGCACCATCGGCATAGCCCTTGATGAACCGCCATCGTTGTATTCAATCGTCAGGCCACTGATTTTGGTCGGTATTCCCGAGCCTCCCAACAGCTACTAGAGCCACGCCGGCCCAGCTTCTTCATTCGGGAGCGTCGCATTGCACGCACAAAGCGTCCTGTTCACTGTGCGTTCCCATCCCGGAAGCGCATTCCGTCAATTTGAAAGCTTCGCCCTGCGGTAGGCACTTTCATTAGCAAAGCGAGCAGAAAGCCAGCGCCACGCACCATCATCTGGAACATACTTCGGTGCTCTCCGATAGCCGATATCGGGATCGAACAACAATGCCCTCACTCACGACCGACCGGACCACGCCCTCGAAACCAACACTTCCGATAACCAAAACACGCTGAAAGTATGGCATTCCTCCTCGTGCACGATCGAGGAAAAGACGCATAAATGCGTTCTCGAGCGCTCCCCGTGAGGAGCAACACGCACAGCGTATTGCACGAAGAGAGTGCGAAGTGCTCCCTATACGAACGATCGTCCCGATATCCGGAGCAGGCAAATCTCCTTCAACTAGAATGACGTCGTCTGCACCCGCAGAGCCGCTGAATACGAGTGGGATGCGTGAATCGGGATTGCGGGATACCATGCGTTGGATTTGGGCGCTTGTTCCTATATTGCGAGTGCCATGAGCAAAACAGATCTTCTCGATATTCTGCGTGACCGCGTTCTACTTTGTGATGGTGGCATGGGTGCACGTGTGCAGAGCTTGAATCTCGATATCACCCGCGACTACTTGGGTAAGGAAAACTGCACAGAAGTGCTTAATCTTTCTAGGCCCGATCTGGTCCGCGATATTCACCGGAGCTATTTCGAAGCGGGAGCGGACATCGTCGAAACCAACTCGTTTGGCGGCTCGCCCATCACGTTGGCAGAATTTGGGCTGGGCGACAGGGCTCGGGAAATCAACCGGATCGCATCGGAACTCGCCCACGAGGCAGCGGAAGCCTTCCATGACGGGCGCCAGCGATTTGTGATAGGCTCGGTTGGACCAGGAACGAAACTCCCAAGCCTTGGCAATATTGCCTACGACCCACTGGAGATTGCACTGGCCGAACAATGTCGGGGACTGATCGAGGGCGGCGCAGATGCGATCCTGATAGAAACGTGCCAAGATACGCTACAGATCAAAGCGGCAGTAAACGGCGCTCGAATTGCGAAGGCCGATCTCCGCAGCAACATTCCGATCTTCGTCCAAGTAACCGTCGAAACGACGGGAACATTGCTCGTAGGACCGGATATCGCCGCGGCCGCAACGGTTATTCATGCGCTGGATGTGCCGCTCATGGGCCTAAACTGTGCGACAGGTCCACAGGAAATGTCCGAACACGTGCGCTATCTCGGGCAGAATTGGCCAGGACTGATTTCGGTACAGCCGAACGCAGGTCTCCCAGAGCTGGTTGACGGAAAAACGCATTATCCTTTGGGTGCCGAAGAACTTGCAACGTGGATGGAGCGTTTCGTCATCGAAGACGGTGTAAATCTGATCGGCGGCTGCTGTGGCACATCAACTCCGCATATCGAGGCGATGGATGCCATGCTTCGACGGCTGGGTGAATACCGCCCGTCCCCCGTCGCACGCAAGCCCGTTTGGATTCCGTCGGTTGCCAGCCTGTACGGGGCCACTGCCCTGCGCCAGGAAAACGCCTACTTCTCGATCGGCGAACGATGCAACGCCAACGGCTCCAAAAAATGGCGTGAATTGCAAGAAAAGGCCGATTGGGATGGTTGTATTATGATGGGGCGGGAACAGCTCGCAGAAGGGTCCAACGCCCTCGATGTATGCACCGCGTTTGTCGGACGCGATGAGATCGGCGAAATGACTGAAGTTATCACACGCTTTACGGCGTCGGTAAATGCACCGTTAGTGATCGATTCTACAGAAACGCCCGTAATCGAGGCCGCCTTGAAGCTCCACGGTGGGAAGCCTGTAATCAATTCGATCAACCTTGAAGACGGCGAACATATCGCCAATGAGCGGCTGGCCCTAGCAAAAAAATTCGGTGCGTCGGTAATTGCGTTGACGATCTATGAAGTTGGTATGGCCAAGCAGCCGGAACATAAGCTGAGGATTGCACGCCGCTTAGTGGATCTCGCGCGCAAGCGGCATGGCCTTCCACCGAGCGACTTGTTAATCGATCCCCTTACGCTGACGATCGCTACCGGAAACGAGGATGACCGCAAGCTTGGCCAGTGGACCCTCGAAGGCATCAAGCTTATTCGAAACGAATTCCCAGACGTTCAGATCGTTCTTGGCCTCTCTAACATCTCCTTCGGCCTCAACCCGCCAGCGCGCGCCGTTTTAAATTCAGTGTTTCTCGGTCATGCGCTCCGCGCCGGTATGACCGGCGCAATCGTGCATGTCTCGAAAATTCGGCCGCTGCACCAAATACCGACCGAAGAAATCGAAGTAATGGAGGATCTGATCTATGACCGGAGACGTGAAGGCTACGACCCTTTGCAGCGCGTCCTGCAAATGTTTGCCGACAGAAAAGCAGTCGGGACGACAGAAAAGAAGCAAGCCACGACTATCGAAGAACGGCTGAAGAACCGTATCATCGATGGTGACCGGAAAGGCCTTACCGATGAACTGGATCAGGCGCTATCCCTATATAAACCTCTCGAACTAATCAATGACGTTCTTCTTGCGGGAATGAAGATCGTCGGTGAGTTGTTCGGTGCTGGCAAGATGCAGTTGCCATTCGTACTCCAGTCTGCAGAAACAATGAAGGCCGCAGTCGCGTACCTGGAGCCAATGATGGAACGTGTGGAAGGGCAGGAGAAAGGCACCATTGTACTCGCCACTGTGCGGGGCGATGTCCACGACATCGGCAAGAATCTAGTCGATATAATTCTCACCAATAATGGATATCGTGTCGTGAATCTAGGCATTAAGGTTCCGGTAGCGAATATGGTTTCAGCCATGCGCGAACATAAAGCACATGCGATCGGCATGTCGGGGCTCCTAGTCAAATCCACAGTCGTTATGAAAGAAAACTTGGAAGAAATGGCAAGGCAGGGGCTTGATGTTCCGGTACTACTGGGCGGCGCGGCCTTAACGCGGAGTTACGTGGAGGAAACCTGCGTCATGGCTTATAGCGGAGGGCGAGTGGCGTACGCGCGTGACGCGTTCGACGGGCTGCATTTGATGGACAAGGTGGTTGACAACCGCTTGGACGACTACCTCGCGGCACTTCAGACGAAGCGAGGTAAAAAATTGCGCTACCCGGCGCGATCCCATAGTCGAAACGACATGGGCGGATTTGAGCACGTGGATGTCAACGCGGCTCGAGAACGGCGGCAAAGGTTGACGAAAGACGTTATCGTTGCGGAACCTCCATTTTGGGGTCCTCGCATCATCGAGGCAACTGCCAAGGCACTTGTGCCATTTGTTAATGAGCGATCGCTGTTCCAGTTCCAGTGGGGCTTTCGCAAACAAGGAAAAACGCTCGAGGATTTCATGGGCTGGGCTCGGCAGGAGTTGCGTCCCATCATGAAGCGGATGCTCGCATTATGCGAAGCCGAAGATATTCTCAGACCACGTGCCGCCTACGGATATTGGAAGGCAGCCGGGCAATGCAATACCGTGATTTTGTTCGAACCGGATGGAACCACTGAAGTGGCGCGATTCGTGCTGCCCAGACAGCCCCGTGACAATGGCGAATGCATTGCTGATTTCTTCCGCGACATTGACGACCGGGAACGCGATGTTATCGCATTGCAAGTAGTTACGGTAGGATCAAAAGCTTCCGAGGTCGCACGCCAGTGGTTCGAAGAAAACCGCTATCAGGACTATCTTTACCTGCACGGTCTGTCCGTAGAAATGGCGGAGGCCATGGCCGAGTACACTCATAAACGGATCCGCGCAGAACTCGGTTTCGCTGGCGAGGATAATCGCAATATTGAAAAGATGCTCTCCCAAGGCTACCGCGGCTCACGGTATTCTTTCGGCTATCCAGCCTGCCCAAGGCTTGAAGATCAGAAGCAGATCTTGAACTTGCTTAAGGCCGAGCAGATTGGTGTTTCGCTGTCGGATGAGTTCCAGTTACACCCGGAACAGTCGACGAGCGCCATGGTGGTTCTAAGTCCACATGCGAAATATTTTACGTTGTGATGGTCACCCCTTCGTTCTCTCAAACGTCAATTTCGGATACCTTCGCTGCATGATCTTGTATAAAGCGGAAGCGTAATTCTGGCTTTCGACCCATCAGACTTTCGATGCGATCGGCGGTGTCAGCATTGCGGTCGGGCGCAGCGACTACACGCAACAACACACGCTTCGATGGTGCCATCGTGGTATCCCTAAGGACTGCGGGCGGCATCTCGCCCAGACCCTTGAACCGGCTGACCTCCACTTTTGCGCCCGATTTGAACTCTGATTTCAGTTTGCGTTCACGGTCAGCGTCATCCATCGCATAGATTGATCTGCTCCCCTGTGTGAGCCGATAAAGCGGCGGTTGGGCAAGATAAATATGGCCATGCCGGACTAATTCAGGCAGTTCGCGGTAGAAAAATGTCATCAGAAGTGATGCAATATGAGCCCCGTCAACGTCCGCATCGGTCATAATAATGATCCGCCCGTAGCGGAGTCGATCGAGCCGAAAACGATCACCAACACCGCAGCCCAACGCTTCAATAAGATCTCGTAACTCCTGATTCTGCCTAAGCTTCTCCGTAGACGCTGACGCAACGTTGAGTATCTTGCCTCGCAATGGAAGAATAGCCTGTGTTTCGCGATTGCGAGCCTGTTTGGCGGAACCACCCGCAGAGTCGCCTTCGACGATAAAAATTTCAGTGTCGTCACGGGCTTCGCGCGTACAATCTGCCAGCTTCCCGGGCAGGCGAAGCCGATTGGTTGCAGACTTTCGGGGCGTTTCCTTAGCCTCCCGCCGCCGGATGCGGTCTTCGGCGCGCTCAATGACATGTGCAAGAAGCGCGTCGGCAGTCACCGGATCGCCTGCAAGAAAATGCTCGAAACGATCACGTAAGGCGGCCTCGGTCAGCTTCTGAGCCTGTGGTGAGGCAAGCCTTTCCTTGGTTTGCCCTTGGAATTGAGGATCCCGGATAAACAATGAAAGCTTAGCTGAGAGAGTTCCCATGACGTCTTCGGCAGTTACCGCACCGACACGTTTGTTCCCGCGCTGTTCGCCAAAACCACGCAGCGCTTTCAGCAGAGCAGTACGAAAGCCGGCTTCGTGCGTTCCACCTTGAGGAGTCGGAATCGTATTGCAATAACTGGTAAGCGACGCTGATCCGCCATCAAGCCAAGCGCAGGCCCACTCGAGCTTGCCGGCGTTAGCCGGCAACGGCGCTTCACCGGCCCAGACCGACGTGACTAGAACCGGACTCGCCCCAAGCTCGTCAGCAAGTGAGTCCGCCAACCCACCCGGGAAATGGAGCTCCCCTGTCGTCGGAACGTCGGAGTTCGCGGGAAGCAGGGACGGCTCGCACCACCAACGAATATGGACCCCGCGGAAAAGATAGGCCTTAGAACGACAAAGCCGATAAAGCAGCTGTGGGTTAAACGACAGGGCGCCAAAAATCTCGGGATCGGGTCGGAAACGGATGAGCGTGCCACGCCGATTCTGGATTGGGCCAGCGTTAACGAGTTTTGTCGTCGGCTTGCCCCGAGCGTAGCTCTGCACCCAGAGCGTACGGTCGACCGCGACCTCGACCTCCAGTTTTTCCGCGAGCGCATTGACTACAGAACTGCCGACGCCATGAAGGCCACCTGCGGTGCTGTATGTCTTGCCGGAAAATTTGCTTCCAGAGTGCAGCGTGGTGAAAATGACTTCGAGGGCGGATTTGTTCTTGAATTTCGGATGCGGATCGACCGGAATTCCACGCCCGTTATCGCGCACGGATAGCCAGTTACCTGTCCCAAGACTCATTTCTATAATGGTCGCGTGGCCCGCAACCGCCTCATCCATTGCATTGTCCAGCAACTCAGCCGCGAGATGATGAAGAGCGGCTTCGTCAGTGCCACCGATATACATACCTGGGCGCCGGCGGACTGGCTCAAGTCCCTCAAGAACCTCAATGTCCTTGGCCGAATAGTCGTTGCTGGTTGCCTGATGTTCGAAGAGATCGTGCGCCATGGGTTTTGTCGTTGATGCCACGTGGATTGGGGTGAGGGAATGGAACTGCGCTATGGATGCGTATCTCGATATCAACGATCGGCCGTGCGAGAAAGGGCTTTGCAACAATACCCTACTTTGTCCGGCGACGATATCATGCGCGGCCCAATTGACACGCATGTCCAACCTGGTGTGTCTGTTCATGAAGCGTCAGCGTTCCGGCAAGCCTGTCTTGAGCACAAGGCCCATCGTAATCCATGAACGGATCCGCCTTTGGACCGAGAAAGCTGGGAGCTAAGCGCTCTCGCGGATCGCGGTGTCGTGCGCCCAGAGGCTTCTGATTGCAACCCTGATCGTGACCGTGCAGGAAGCCAGATTGGCTCGATGAAGCGCAAGTTCTCCACCAAAAAACTCTAAAATGCCCCTGGATCGGAAACATAGATAGAATAAAGGCGCGGAATACGAGCACGGTATCGCTTGGGCTACGCAAGTACGTTACCTCCTGCAACGCGACAAGAGGGAACGACACAATCCCGAGAATTGCCATCAGGCCCAGCCAACGGCACCGCATGAGACGTCAAATAAGTGCAAGAAAGTCCTTAACTCGCTGGTTCCCGACCGTCGCCATCAACGTATTAACGATTTTTTAGCCGCGTTGACGATCGCAGCAGCCGCAGCGAATGCGTGATCCGCGTCAATCGTACTGGTGTCGAGCACATGAGCGTCCAAGGCCGGATGCATCGGCGCGGCATTGCGGGTGCGGTCAGCCTCGTCCCTGGCCTCCAAATCGGCTTGAACAGCTTCAAGTGTCGTCTGTGAGCCTTGAGCCAAGCGTTCGGCGTAGCGACGGCGGGCACGCTCCTGAACTGACGCCGTGAGAAACAGTTTGACGTCCGCATTCGGGAAGACAATGGTACCGATATCACGGCCGTCGAGAACGGCACCCTTGGTGCCGGCAAACCCTCTCTGAAAATCCAGCAATGCCGCCCGCACTGGCGCGAGCGAGGCAACGATGCTCGCGGCGCGATCAACTTCGGACGTCCGGAGGTCGGCGCGATCAAGATCAATTCTAGTGAGGCTACGTGCTTCTTCCGTGGCAGCGCCGGCATCCGTGGGATCAGCACAGTGATCCAGAACGCGACGCGCGACAGCACGGTACAGCAAGCCGGTATCGAGATAAGGCAAGTTGAAAGCCACGGCCAAACGGCGGGCAAGCGTGCCTTTACCTGAGGCCGCCGGCCCATCGATTGCAATGACCATCGGTTTCATGTGTTTTCGCCCCACGTGTCGATAGTGCCGCCTATTTTATTCATCAGTTCAATGAATCCTGGGAAGCTCGTATCGATGAAACGTGAGTCGTCGATCGTGACAGGCTGGTGAGCAGCCATGCCCAGTACAAGGGCGCTCATGGCCACGCGATGGTCCATGTAAGTCGTAACGACGCCGCCGCCTAGGCTGGCGACACGACCGGTGATGACGAGGTCGTCCTCGTCGATAATGACCGCAACGCCGTTGGCACGCAGCATATTGACAATGGCAGTCAGGCGGTCGCTTTCCTTCAATCGCAGCTCGCCCAAGCCCCGCAGACGCGAGCGACCACGCGCAACCGCGCACGCAATCGCCAGAATGGGATATTCGTCAATCATGGAAGGAGCCCGCTCGGCAGGTACGTCGACACCATGCAGATCGGACGCAGTAACGATCAGATCCGCAAGCGGCTCCCCTCCCTCATCGCGAACATTCGCCATCACCAGATCAGCACCCATTTCACGTAACGTCGTGAACAAGCCCGTGCGCAGCGGATTAACTCCAACCCTTTCAATCGTGAGCCGCGATCCCGGAATGGACAACGCAGCAACAACTGGAAAGGCTGCCGAGGAAGGATCACCAGGTACAATCACGTCCGCGGCGATTAATTCCGGCTGACCCACAAGCCGTATAATCCTACCCGCCCGATGCGCTTCAACGCGGAGTGACGCGCCGAAATGCCGAAGCATGTTCTCGGTATGATCACGAGTAAGTTGTGGCTCTTCGATTTCGGTAACCCCTCGAGAATTGAGTCCAGCGAGCAATAACGCAGACTTCACCTGGGCGGATGCCACTGGAAGACAGTATGAGAGAGGCAACGATTCGGCAGTGCCGTGGATTGCGAGCGGCAACAGGTCACCCGCCCGTGCAGAAAACCGTGCGCCCGTTCCAGCTAAAGGGTCAATCACCCTGCGCATCGGCCGGCGCCGGAGCGACGCATCGCCGGTCAGCACGGCGAATAGATCGTGGCTTGCAAGAATGCCGCATAATAAGCGGGCCGCAGTACCAGAATTGCCCATATCCAGAACGTCGTCCGGGTCGTGAAGAGCGCCAAGGCCGACTCCTGCGACGCGCCACTGGCCGCGACCCTCATGGATGATTTCAGCCCCGAGCGCGCGCATGGCAGCGACTGTCCGCAGCACGTCATCGCCTTCAAGTAACCCTGTTACCTGGGTCTCTCCAACCGCCAGAGAGGCAAGCATAATGGCGCGGTGGGAAATTGACTTGTCACCTGGCACGCAGATCGTGCCCGCCAACGGAGTGGCCGGACGCTTCGCACGCCCAGGCCTTAAGGAATTATTGCTCATGAAAGGGGCGCTTAGCATGACACATGACGTTTGACATAGCCGCCAATGGGTGGCATGGCGCGCGCCCTGAAGCAGGGATTCGAACTCTCGACGAGGCAGACATGGCAAAGCCGGAACTTGGTGACAAACACACATGTGCGTCTTGCGGGGCGCGATTCTTCGATCTCGGCAAGGTGCCCGCGATCTGCCCCAAATGCGGGACAGAACAGCCTATCGAACCTCCAAAGCTGAAGCGCGCAGCGCCAATGCCGGATGAAGTGAAGAAGCCAGCCAAGCAGGCCGCAGAAGAAACGGAAGAAACGGATGTCGATGACGCTGTCGACACCGGAGACGATGATATCCTCGAAGATGCTGATGAAATTGACGACTCGGATGAAATTGATGCCGACATTGAAGTAGAACGCGACTCTGAAGACACGGAACGATAACAACGCGTATTTCGTCCTCGCAACACGACAAAAGAGTCAGTACAGGCTGCGATGTCTGGCTCTAGAACGCGATCTGGAATCCAGCCGCGTAAAAGGGGCCGATCGGGGCGCGCCGGTCTGGTGATCGTGGGAACAAGGGTAAGCAGTCATCGCCGACGCTTCTTTTGGTACGGTCCATCCACAGGGCCTCGAGCCTGACAAGATATTATTGTGTCCGCAATTTAACGAGCGGTGACATCGCGTTAAACGCAAACAAACCAAAGCTCACCCTGTTTCGCTGCTTTTTGTCGCTACGTTCCCGCAAGCAAGCCGCTATGAGAATATTGGCGCACGATTAGAGCACAAGAATCAAGGCAATGCCTGTCCGGACTCGCGGCAACATCATTCACGCGATTGCAGACGCTTGACTGTCCTTTTTTGGCTAAATGCCGACTGAACGCCCGTCGAACCCAAGAGTTGCATTGTATTTTCGCCCTGCAACCTCGATGCTGATTGGCAAGTTGGAGCACTGACTGCGAAGCTGATAAGTTCGTGATCAGAATGGAGCTAGCGTGCTAATAATCCGAGCAAAGTCAACGCCTTCTTGGCCAAGCCGCATACGTACAAATGGACAAAGCGTCTAGTGAAAGTTTCGCGATCCTCCGATGCGACCATCCAAATATGCTGATGACAGCGTTGGCTGCAGCTCCGGGATGTCGAAATGGCGGCTGATCATTTCATGCGCGCCCACGCTATATTCCTCGACTTATCACAAAGACTTGCGGTCTGGCGGCGCGCCCTTTGGTCAGTCGTCCATGCCTTAGCCACCGGCGAAATGTCGCTCGTCGCCGCGGGCTGTGCTTTCTATGCAACGCTCGCGGTTTTCCCCGCAATGACAACGTTGATTTCCCTGTACGGGCTGGTGTTCGATGCACGATCCGTCGAAGCCCAGCTCAGCTACCTGCACCATTTCATTCCACCAACGGCGTACGAACTTCTGGCCAGTCGAATTCAGCACCTAATTGCGGGCCGACCCGAATCGCTCGGCATCGGACTCGCAATTTCCCTGATTTTTACACTTTATTCGTCGGCATCGGGGACCAAGTCGCTGATTTATGCGTTAAATTTAATTCATCGACGCGAAGAGTCCCGCGGCATCATCCGATTCCAGTTGATGACGTTGGGAATGACCCTCCTCGCGATTTTGGGAGCGGCCCTTGCGATCGGAGTCCTCGTGGTGTTGCCACTTTTCTTTACTCTGGTGGGCTTGAAAGCGGATGCAGCTGCGGTCACGGTAAGGCTCGGTTTTATCGTGCTGGCAATGTTCATGGCGTTGGCGCTTGGACTTTTGTATCGTTTTGGCCCGTCGTTCCCGACCGGCACCGGGCATCGTGTAATTCCTGGCGCTGTAGCGGCCGTGTTGGTATGGATTTTGGTCTCCTACGGATTCGCGCTCTACGTAGGAAAGTTCGCAGCCTATAGTCAGACTTATGGTCCGCTGGCAACGATTGTTGGTCTGATGATGTGGTTTTACCTCACAGCCTATGCTGTTGTGTTCGGCGCTCTTCTGAACGCCGCACTGGAACGTGAACGCTTCCCCTCTATGCACCGGAGCCGGCGAAAGCCCGACCCTGACTTCAACAGTCGCGCTTGATTAGGCATCTCCAATGCCGCAATCTTGACCATGGGCATTTGCTATTTGGGCGACCACAGAGCGCTTCCTAGGCGGGCCACGGGTCTAGCTGGGGCGCCTACGTGCGAAGCAGGTAAGGAGTCGAGGTCGATCATGAATTCCAGCACCCCTCTAGGACCTGAAGTCAAGGGCTTCTTCGACGAAGACACCAATACTGTAAGTTACGTGATCAAGGACCCAACGTCGGCGGCATGTGCGATCGTCGATTCCGTTCTTGGATTCGACCCGGCGGCCGGACGAACGTCCACGACGTCTGCCGATCAAATTATTCGTTACGTAAAAGACCGTCGTCTGACGGTCGAATGGATTATCGAAACACATGTCCACGCCGATCACCTCTCGGCGGCCCCATATATCCAAGCGGCGTTTGGCGGCCGACTAGGCATTGGTGCAAAAATAACTCTCGTTCAGGAGATGTTTGGAAAGATCTTCAATGCTGGAACTGAATTCGCACGCGACGGTAGCCAGTTTGATCGACTATTTGAAGATGGAGACTGCTTCGAAATCGGAGCGCTACACGGGCACGTCATGCACACGCCCGGTCACACGCCCGCATGCATGACCTGGATAATTGGGGACTCGGCTTTTATCGGTGATACGCTGTTCATGCCGGATTACGGCACAGCACGATGCGATTTCCCTGGCGGTGATGCGCGAGCTCTGTTTCGATCAATCAGAAGGATCTTTGCTCTACCCGCTCAGACACGCCTATTCGTCTGTCACGATTATCTGCCTGGCAGCCGCACAAGGTACGCATGGGAAACGACTGTACAGGACGAGCGCATCAACAATGTCCATGCGCATGAAGGTATCGATGAAGACACGTTTGTCCGCATACGCCAGCAAAGGGATTCTGAGCTTTCGATGCCGCGACTCATTTTGCCATCGATCCAAGTAAACATGCGTGCAGGTCATCTTCCAAAAGCGGAAAGCAACGGTCTTCAATATTTGAAGATTCCGATGAACGTTCTCTAATACTGAAATCCGTACATGACAAAGGAGACGCAAATGTCAGAGACTCAAACCGTGACGTTACGACAGCTTCATAATTATCAATTCCAGACTGAATTTTCGCCCGAGTTGCCCAAGCTCGTTTCGGACGAACCGGAGCCGTTAGGCGCCGGTAGTGGACCAAATCCGGTCAGCTTGTTACTAGCTGCCGTAGGCGCTTGTATGTCGTCGAGCTTTCATTTTGCGATGACAAAATTCCGTGAATCACCGGGCACAATCATAACGATAGCGACCGCAGCGATTGGCCGGGATGAAAATAAGCGTCTGCGTGTACAAAATATCGATATCATGATCACATTTGAGAATTCAGCGTCGGCGATCGGTCATCTTGACCGGATTCTCGGGCAATTTGAGCAGTTCTGCACCGTCGGTGCCTCAGTGGCCCGTGGAATTCCCATAAAGGTGTCAGTAACGGACGGGAGCGGTGCACTCCTCAAAACATGAACCGTCCATGACAGATAGCATTGAGAGGCGCCTCATTGCAGCTGGGGGCGCTACGCGCAAGAGCCTCGCCACGGCCATCATGCTCAGCTTTGGCGGTGGCATGGCCACGATCGCGCAGGCAGTTCTGCTAGCACGGATTGTCACCGATGTGGTTTTACACCATGCGTCGTGGACTTCGCTGTCACAGGACCTGATTGGGTTAGTTGGCTTTTTTTTTCTTCGCAGTGTTCTGACGTATGGCGCGGAAGTAGCAGCTTATCATGCTGCGGCAGCCGCGAAGGTTTCACTCCGGAAATCACTTCTCCAGCATGTGTTCCGCTTGGGGCCAGCCTATTTAGCAAACGAGCGAAGTGGGGAACTGGCAGCAAGTTTGCTTGACGGCATTGAGACCTTGGAGCCATTTTTAGCGCGTTATCTGCCGCAAATGGCCTTGGTTGTTATGCTACCAATGGCAATCTTAGCAGTCGTTTTTAGGTTAGATCTGATAAGTGGTCTTGTTCTTCTCGTCAGCGGACCGATTATTCCATTGTTCATGGTTCTTGTCGGCCATCAGGCAGAAGCCATCAATCGGCGGCAATGGCGAAAATTGCTTTCAATGAGTGCGCATTTTCTCGATGCGGTACAAGGAATCACTACGCTGAAGTTGTTTGGTCGCGTGCCCGACGAAGTGGAGCTGATCACGCGGATTTCTGATGACTACCGTCGTACGACAATGGCTAGCCTACGCGTCGCGTTTCTAACGTCGGCGGTTTTGGAGTTTTTTGCCTCGCTATCGATCGCGCTGGCCGCCGTCCTCTTTGGTGCCCGCCTGATTCACGGTCATATCGGCTTTTTCTCAGCTTTCCTTGTCTTACTGCTGGTGCCCGAATTTTTTCTGCCTTTGCGAGCGCTCGCCACTCATTATCATGCGAGAATGAGCGCCCTGGCCGCCGCTCAACGGGTTTTTGAAGTGTTGGACGCTGAATGTCCGATGCGCTGGGGCACAGCGCTGCCTCCGCCTGGTCCGCTGTCCATTGTTTGTGATTCGATATCAATAGAATACAGGAAAGGCGCTTACGCGCTGCGCGATGTTAATGTGGTGTTTCCTCCAGGATCAGTGACTGCAATCGTTGGTCGTACCGGAGCCGGAAAATCGAGTCTGGTGGCCACGATATTGGGGTTCATTGTGCCCAGCGCCGGCCGCCTGTTGATCGGAAATATATTGCCGTTGACAGCTGTCGATCGCGACGCGTGGTGGCGCTTGATCGCTTACGTGCCACAATCACCACGGCTTTTTTCCGGAACACTCGCAGAAAATCTGCGACTCGCGCGGCGCGATGCCGATGCGACGGCGATTCGGAACGCCCTCGCGAGAGCAAGGCTATTGGATGATGTCGATGCCATGCCATTAGGCATCGAAACGATGATCGGTACAGCTGGGAGCGGCTTGTCGGCAGGGCAGGTCCAGCGCCTTGCTCTCGCGAGGGCATTTCTGAAGGATGCGCCGATTTTGATCCTTGATGAAGCGACCGCGCATCTTGATCTCGAAACCGAGGCAGAAATCGTCGAGACGATTGCCGAGTTGGCGCGTGGACGAACGTCGATCATGATTGCCCACAGATTAGCCACAGTGCACCGGGCAGATCGAATTCTCGTTCTGGACGGCGGAAGAATCGTCGAATCTGGTAACCACAGCGCCTTGATGGACCGGGGAGGAGCTTACACCAGATTGTTGAATATCAGGAGCCAGGCAACAGCATGCGCGACTTAATGCGGCTGTTACGACTCTACGCGCCGTACCGCCAGTGGATTTTCGGTGCCATCGGTCTCGGTTTAGCGACGGTTCTGGCTAATTTCGGGCTGCTCGCTTTGTCCGGCTGGTTTCTTGCGAGCGCAGGGTTGGTTGGATTAGCCGGGTATGCTGCACAGAATGCGTTTAATTTCTATGCGCCGGCCGCAGGCGTTCGATTCTTTGCGACCGTGCGGGTCTTGGCTCGTTACGGGGGACGTTTGGCTGATCACGAGGCCACTCTCCGGCTACTGGCCGAGCTGCGCGTCGCCGTGTATGCGCGTCTGGAGCCACTTGCACCAGCTGCGCTTTCTGAAGATCGGGGTGGGGAATTGCTAAACAGGCTGGTTGCGGATGTCGACCGGCTCGGTGATTTTTTTTTGCGAGCGGTTTCCCCTTTTGCTGTGGCGGGGCTCGGGTCAGTTGTAATGGTGTTGGTGTTCGCGACCTTTTCGCCAGTCGCGGCTGTGGTGCTGACGCTTGGACTGGGCTTGGCGGGCGTTGCCGTGCCACTAACAACTCTTTTACTCGGTCAAAGACGTAGCCGTAGAGTAACGAATATCCAAGATTCGATGCGTAGCGATCTGGTCGATTCCGTCCAAGGAATGACAGAGTTGTTGATTTACGACGCTTCTCAAACGATGATTGATCAAGTTCATGGACAGAGCCAAGATCTGACAACCGTTCAAGGTGGCCTAGCACGTGTTGCTGGCCTTGGCGCCGCTCTCAATGTGCTGGCCAGCGGCATGACCGTGACGTCGATTCTGGTGATCGGAGCTGCTTTGGTCATGGCTCATCGTCTCGCCGGACCGGACTCGGCGTTGCTTGCGTTAGGTGCGATGGCGGCGTTCGACGCGGTTTCACCTCTCCCGGCAGCATTCCAAAATTTAGGCGGCATACGGGAATCAGCGCGGCGAGTATTCGAGCTTACCGATCGGGCTGCGCTCGTAAGAGAGCCGGAGGTCAGCCCGAAAAAGCCAACACATTTGGACTTGCGGCTGTCAGAAGTGCGTCTGCGCTATCCCGGCCAAGCTGGTTGGGCACTTGATGGTCTTAACCTCGTTATGGAACCGGGAGAACGCATCAGCATTCTGGGCCGAAGCGGGGCTGGCAAAACTTCCCTAGTCTACTTATTGCTCCGCTTCGCCGATTACCAACAAGGGTCCGCAATGGTCGGTGGAATCGAACTTCGTGATATCAGGGGGGATGATCTGCGTTCGCTATTCACAGTAGTATCTGAGCGGACCCAAATCTTTGCTGGCTCAATCCGCCATAACCTACTTATTGCAAAG
>JAJZBH010000036.1 GCA_021799015.1 Pseudomonadota bacterium | reverse complement strand
GTAGCGTTTGGTTACCAGAGGTAAGGTGACGTTGTGGGTTCGGTGAGTAATTTGGAGGTATTGGTGATGGGCATGGGGCGTCCGAGGAGGTAGCCCTGGACGTGGTCGCAGCCGTGCTGGCAGACGCGGCGGAGCTGTGCGGGGGTTTCGACGCCTTCGGCGGTGACGGTGAGGCGGAGGGAGTGGCCGAGGCTGATGATGGCGTGGACGATGGTGGCGGTATCCTTGTCGGTTTCGAGGCCTTCGACGAAGGATCGGTCGATTTTGAGGCTGTTGAAGGAGACGAGGCGGAGGTAGCTGAGGCTGGAGTATCCTGCCCCGAAATCGTCGATGGCGAGGCGGATGCCGAGGGCTTTCAGTCCCTTGAGGGTTGCGGACTGGTCGGGGTTGTCGATCAGGGCGCTTTCGGTGACTTCCAGCTCGAGGCGCTCTGGGGGGAGGCCGGTGCGCTGGAGGATGTCCCGGGTTGCGGCGACGAAGTCGCCGGTGCGGAGCTGCAGGGGGGAGACATTGACGGCGATGCCGATGGTACTGGGCCAGAGGGTGGCGTCGGCGCAGGCGGTTTCGAGGACCCACAATCCCAGTCTGCCGATGAGGCCGCTGTCCTCGGCCACGGGGATGAATTCGGACGGTGACACCTCGCCCAGCGAGGGATGCGTCCAGCGGGTCAGGGCCTCGAACCCGGTGATCTGCCGGGTTTTGCAGTCGAACAGGGGCTGATACTGCAGCGTCAGCCGTCCTGAGCGGAAGGCTTTCTCGAGGTCGCGCTCCAGGGTCCGGCGCTTGACCACCCGCTCGTCCATCTCCGGTTCGAAGAACCGCCAGCGTCCGCGGCCGTCGGCCTTGGCGAACCCCAGGGCGATGTGGGCGCTCCGGAGCAGAAGCTCGGCGTTGCCGCCATCCTCGGGGTGCAGGGCGATGCCGACGCTGGCGCCGACGACGATCTCCTCGCCCTCGATCATGAACGGCCTGTCGAGGGCATCGATCACCCGCTCGGCAAAGGTCGTCACGCTGTCCGGATCGTTCGATCGCTGCTGCAGGATGACGAACTCGTCGCTGCCGAACCGGCCCACCACGTCGGTGCCCCGCGTCATCTGCTGCAGCCGCTCGGCAACCGCAACCAGCACCGCGTCGCCCATCCGCGGACCAAACGCCTCGCCGATCGCGGCAAACCAGAACGGGGCTACGCAGAGACAGGCAAACCGGCGTTCCGGCAACGCACCCGACAGCACCTGGTTCAGCCGCTCCTCCAGAAACGAAGCCCGCGGCAGCTCCGTCAGCGCATCATAATGCGCCGCCTTCTCCTGGAACAGCCGCGCCTGCTCCGCGTAATGCGCCATCGTCCCCTCACGGACCGTCACCACAAAACCAAGAAGCAGCAGGATGCCGCCACTCGCAGCAATCGCCACCGCCATCCATGCAGCCGGGATACTCACGTCCAGCGGATGAGCACCCGCCACCACCGTCATCCGGTGCGCGCTGAGCGCGGTCATCACCATCACAATCGGCACACCCAGAGCCAGGGTGAGAAAAACAAGGGCCTGGCGTCGTGCCATCCTGCCCGTCGACCGGCGACCAAAATCCAGCGCCAGCGCCACCGCCATCGACCCAACCACAACCATCATGCCAATAAAGACCAGATGATCCGCCCCCGCAGCCCCTTCCGACAGCCGGTAGATCCGGAAGAGCGGCGCCGTGCCGATCGAAAAGCCCAAACCTGCCCCCGCCACGGCAGGGCTCCATCGCCAGCCGGGCCGAAACAGCAGCAGCGCAAACGCTGCCATCGCCTCAAGCACGGTCAACCCGATCAGCAGCGGAACATAGTCAAGCCAGGGAAAGATCGCCCGGGACGGCTCAAACGCCAGCAATGTCAGAAGCCGGGTCGTCCAGATCGCCGTCGTCAAACTGCCCGATGCCGCCAATACCCACAGCCAGCGCAACCGGCCCCGCACCACCATGCCACGACCAATCTGAACCGCCGTTACCAAAGATCCCACCACACAGGTCACAAGCGCCATGCCAAACAGCAATGCGCCGATGTGATCCACCGTCGCAAAAGCCATGGCTCGAACCGGGCGATCAGTCGCAATCACGTTGACTATGTCCAAGCCACCCTTCCCGGAACATTGGTTCGCGCCCCGCAAATGTGCGCGCCAAGCCTCGTCTTTTTCAATTAACGCTCAAAGAAATAGCTGTCAGGCGTGAGAACTACCTAAAGTAGTAACATAGATTCCGGCTCGTAGGAAGTTATCTAAGATATATAATATTGTCTGATATATAATA
Organism: Pseudomonadota bacterium; assembly: GCA_021799015.1. GTDB lineage: Bacteria > Pseudomonadota > Alphaproteobacteria > Acetobacterales > Acetobacteraceae > Acidiphilium. Next base: position 16,914 of record JAJZBH010000036.1, on the reverse strand, counting down.
CTTCTTAGCGGCAACGTCGTGATCTGTTTCCGAAAACGGTGGTGTTTTAACGGGATTTAGCAATTGCAGCGTCGATCTGGGGATCCGCAAGTGTTCATCGGACGAGTGGAGTGACGACATGGCAGAGAAACCCCGACCAAAACAATCTCATTTGGAGAGCTGGTTCATCTCCGTCTGGTGCGTCGATAGCGTTGGATTCTGGTGAGCAAGCGCCGCAGTTCGGGCCCGATCTGGTCGAGTTCGTCCAGATGTGCCTGTGACAGGTTGGCCAGACGCTTTTCGCCGAGCTCGGTCAAGATGAGAAGCACGCGACGCCCATCCTTCGGGTCGGTTGTCCTGGCCACGAGGCCAGCAGCCACAAGGCGGTCAACGAGCTCGACTGTGCTGTTGTGCTGCAAAATCAGGAAGGCTGCGAGGTCGGCGACGCTCGAAGCGCCGCGGCTCTGCTGCATGCTGCGGATCCCAAGCAGCGCCTGGTGCTGGCGCGGCGTCAGGCCGTCACGTCGCGCGGCAGCTTCACTGAACGCCAGAAAGCGTCTCAGCGCGAACCGAAACGACGCGAGCATCTCGTAGTCCTCATCGTCAAGCCGTGGATCAGGCATGCACACTCCTTTTTGCCGAGAGGTTGCCGGACTATATCGTATTACGATATAGCGCCAGCGTGAAATCAAATCGAAACGCCAGTCCCTTGTTCCGCACATTAGTTCAGACGCCGCGATCTGTCCGCCTGGGTGATTTTACGACGGATCGCCGCTTGTTTCCGCTCGTGGTTTTTGGGATCTGTGCAGGCACGCTCGGGGTAATCGCAGGCTGGGTCCTGCTGCGGATGATCGGGCTGATCAATGACCTCGCCTATTATGGAACATGGTCAGTCCGCATGCTGGCGCCGGGAGGAGTGCTGCAGCATGGCCATCCGGCACTCTGGACGATCGGCGTACCGGTGGGCGGCGCCCTGCTCATCGGCCTGATGGCACGCTATGGTTCGGAAAAGATTCGCGGACATGGAATCCCGGAAGCGATCGAGGCCATTCTCCTCGGCGGCGCCCGTCTCGATCTCAGGGTGGCCATTCTCAAGCCAATCTCCTCGGCAATTTCCATCGGAACCGGTGGCCCCTTCGGCGCCGAAGGGCCAATCATCATGACCGGCGGTGCCACCGCCTCGCTGCTCGCCCAGTGCTTTGCCCTGACCAACGCCGAGCGCAAGACATTGCTTGTCGCCGGTGCCTGCGCCGGCATGACAGCCGTCTTCGGAACCCCGGTAGCCGCCGTCATGCTGGCTATCGAGCTCCTCCTGTTCGAACTCAAACCCCGAAGCATCATCCCTGTTTCCGTGGCCTGCATCACAGCTGCCATCGAACGCCGCTATTGCCTGACCGCCGCCCCGCTGTTTCCCTATGCCGGCGGGGTGACCGTCAACCCGGCGCACGCCTTGGGCTGGATCGGGACCGGCTTGGCCGCAGGCGGTTGCTCCGCCCTGCTGACCATTCTCGTCTACGCTGCCGAAGACGGGTTCGAGAAACTGCCAATCCACTGGATGTGGTGGCCGGTCTTCGGCAGCGTTCTGGTCGGCATCGGCGGCATTCTCGATCCTGCCGCGCTCGGGGTCGGCTACCCCGACATCGCCAGGCTCCTCGCCGGCACCCTAGTCGGTACCGCCGCCATCCGGCTGGTGCTGGTCAAGGCCGCAATCTGGTCGGCCGCCCTCGGCTCAGGGACCTCGGGCGGCGTCCTCGCACCGTTGCTCATCATGGGCGGTGCCCTCGGCGCCGTTCTCGCCCCCGCCATGCCCGCCGCAGCCCCCGGCTTCTGGGCTGCGCTCGGCATGGCCGCAATGATGGGCGGCACCATGCGCGCTCCCCTTACCTCAACACTGTTCGCCGTCGAACTCACTGGCAATCACCTCATCCTCCTCCCCGTGCTCACTGCCAGCATGGCCAGCATGGCCGTCACGGTGCTGCTGATGAAACGCTCCATTCTGACCGAAAAAATCGCCCGCAGGGGGCATCACCTCACTCGGGAGTACAGCGTCAATCCTCTCGCCGTCACCCGCGTCCGGGAAATCATGACCACTGCAGTCGAAACCCTTTCCCCCGGCACGACCGTCGGAGCCACCATCCAGCACTTTCTGTCCCCCCAAACCCGCCACCGCGCCTTCCCCGTCGTCGATGCCGAATATCACCTCCTCGGGCTGGTCTCACGCACCGACGTCCTCTCCTGGATCCGCGACAGCATACCTCCCGAGCAGACCCTCACCACCATGATCCAGAACCAGATACTGGTGACCGCTTCCCCCGAAGAAACCGCCGATACCGTCGCCGCCCGCATGCTTACCCACCACGCCCCACGCATCCCCGTCGTCGATGCCGAATACCTCCTCGTCGGCATCCTCTCTCGCGCCGACCTCCTCCACGTCCATCACCACGCCATGCTCGCCGAAACATACCGCCAACAATTCTTTTTCAGGCGGAGACGCGCCGCTAGTCCATCTACTTATCCAGGCCGCGGTGTGCCACAATCCGCAACGATCGTCCCTAATCAGAAAGAGCTTGCTGGACACCCTAACGCTTCTGGCAGACTCAAGTAAGGTGCAACAATCCTAGACGTCGCGGTGATGCGATAACAGACCGGTCCTGATGTGATAACGACTTGATCGATACATTGTCCCAAAAAGTGCCTTCTCACAGAAAGGTCTCGATAACAGCGCCCGCCGCTGATGACACTTCACGACCGGTATTATTAGACGTCGAAAACGGGGGGCACGGTTCCTTAAGCATTCGGGCACCACACTGGTATACTCCATTTTTGGGCCGGCGACCTTGTCCTTTCCGGATAGTGCAACCGCACCGTTTGCAGCGCGGGAAAATACAAAAACGACCCGCTCGGCTGCAGTAAACCGTTGCAGTCGCTTCGCTACATGGATATACGCGCACCGAAAACATCAAACATTCGGTCTGCTGGGCTCCGGCCTGCCGTCCTGCCATCAAGTTCGCATGATCTTCTACTCGCAGCACTTGCTTCCAATCCAATAATGCCGTGATGAAATCCGTTCTGTAAGGCACCAGCTAAACTGGCTGATCCAACATAGGAGGGAGCAGAATCTTGGATATGATGTTTGCCGCCAAATTCATGGGCACACTCTTTGCCATCATGAACCCTTTCATCAACTTGCCCATCTTCCTTGCGATGACGACGGGCCAGTCCTTGTCGGACCAGAGGGCAATTGCAGTCCAGGTCCTGACCTATACAACCATCATGTGTGTCGTCATTGCTGTCGCGGGAAACGCCATCATTGGTTTCTTCGGAATCTCCATAAATTCATTCCGAGTCGCAGGTGGTCTCGTTCTCCTTGGCATAGCCTTCTCAATGCTCAACGGGCACGCCATTACCGCGCATGAGCGCGGCGATCACGAGAAAACGGCCGAGTCCACTGCAGCGGAAGATGCTGAGAACAGCATTGCCTTCTATCCGATGACTTTTCCGCTCATAGTTGGTCCCGGCACTATCGCGACTCTTATTATCTACGCAGGACAGGTCCGTGGTGCTCCCGACTACGTTGCTTTCGCGCTTGTGCTCATCGCCCTTCTTGCTGCACTCTTCGTCGTCCTCTACTTCGCTTCTGCCATTGGAAAACTCCTCTCTGCCCGCATGCGCGTCGTCATGACCCGCCTCATGGGCATGATCCTTGCCGCGATTGCTGTCAGCATGGTGGTCGAGGGGTTGAAAGTCCTTCTCCCCGGCCTCGGATGATTTTGACGCTCAGGTCGGCGACAGGTGGCGTCGGCCTGGGGTGTTTGGCCTGCTCCCGTTTTGCTTGGCGGTTTGGTTTCAATTCCGCTTGGAACCGCTCCTGAGGCGCTCGGGACCGAAGGGCCTGAGGTGAGGCTCGTCGCGCCTTGCAGCGTGCGAGGAGCGTCAGCAAAAAAAGTGCTATGCGTTGGTTTCTCAAGCCCAGGCGACGGAAGTCTGCGTCAACGGCCCGCAATGCCTGTGGAGTTAACGCATGTTTGCGTCCTATGCTTCGTAGGTAAGTGCGTACTTTGCCGTGGAGTGGACCATTCTGAGCCAGAACATTGAAACGTTAAAAAGCCTTATCTTCATTGTTTGGAATTCGGGAAGTGTCCTGTCAGGGTAACAGGCCAAGAAGAAAAGTTAACGGTACATTAAGTGATATCTGTTTTTAGGAAAATGAAAACCTGTCGACAACATCTCCCCGGAACGTCAGTGTGGGTCATTTATGTAATGACAGTGGAGGTAGCGGCAAGATTGTAGACACCAGAGTCATGTCTGGATATCTGAAATGCAGCTGATGATGCGTTTCTCGGTAGGTTCTCTGGGAAGGACTTGTTAGTTTTTGCCTCGCAGTGCTGCGGGCACCTGAAAATCGTACCGGATCTTTTGTTTGAGACGTCGTAACCCACTGGGCTGTTGCAATCCAGCAAAGTCGCACGCTATTGAAAGTGGCAGGTATCTTTTTGGTCAGGCTCTAAAGGAACCAACGATCATGGATGTCTTTGACGTGCTTGCCACTTGGACGGACTACACGGCGGCTTCCGCTTTGTGACCGCTACCGAGACGCATCGCCACGGCGCCAGAATGATCGACGCCGGTACGGCGCGCTTTACACTTTGGGCGCCAGGAAGGGACTCGGTCGGCCTTGAACTTGATGGTGCGCCTCCTGTTCCTATGGTGGCGCATGCTGGCGGCTGGTTCGTGCTCGAATTACGGGCGCAGCCCGGCGCTCGATATCGGTTCCGCATCGCCCCCGATCTTGCTGTCCCCGACCCCGCGTCGCGTCTTCAGGATGGTGATGTGCATGACGCAAGCGTGCTGGTGGGCCCAGATACATTCAAGTGGCGATTTCACACCTGGCGTGGACGCCCTTGGCACGAGACCGTACTATACGAAGTTCATCCTGGAATCTGCGGTGGTTATGCTGGAATTCAGGCGATGTTGCCTGATCTCGTGCGCCTTGGAGTCACAGCGGTCGAGCTCATGCCAATCGCGGATTTTCCCGGGAATCACAATTGGGGTTACGATGGAGTTCTTCCGTACGCGCCAGACGCTGCGTACGGATCACCCGATGCGCTGAAGAGTTTGATTGATAGCGCTCACGGGGCTGGGGTGATGATGTTTCTTGATGTTGTCTACAACCATTTTGGCCCCGATGGAAATTACCTTCCAAGCTACGCGCCAGATTTCTTTCGCGGCGACGTCGACACGCCCTGGGGCAGTGCCATCGACACACGCCGACCCGAAGTGCGCCGTTTTTTCATTGACAATGCGATTTATTGGCTCAACGAGTTCCATTTTGACGGATTGCGCTTTGATGCGGTGCATGCAATCAATGACCATGCTTTCCTTCGCGGCATGGCGCGGGAGATCCGCGCCGCTGTGGCACCGGACCGGTATATCCACCTGGTACTGGAGAACGATAAAAATGATGGCACGCTACTCGGTGACGGTCTTTACGACGCCCAGTGGGCAGACGACACACACCATTGCCTGCACGTACTACTGACCGGCGAGCAGAGCGGCTACTACAGCGATTATCCCGACGCCGCAGTTAAATTGGCGCGATGCCTGGCCGAGGGGGTTGCGTATCAGGGAGAAGCGTCGGCCTATCGCAACGGTAGGCCGCGCGGCACGCCCACTAGGCATCTGCCGCCCACGGCATTTGTAACTTTTTTGCAGAATCACGATCAGGTTGGTAATCGCGCATTCGGCGAGCGGCTGACCACCCTTGCCGATCCCGCTGCGCTGCGGGCTGCAATCCTGCTGGTATTATTGTCGCCGCAAATCCCGTTGCTGTTTATGGGTGAGGACTGCGGGACGACGGCGCCGTTCCTGTACTTTACGGACCATCTCTCGTCTGATCTGGCCGAGGCCGTGAAGCATGGCCGGCGCTTGGAGTTTGCCGACTTCGACGCTACCGCCCCTGGTGGTGGTCAACAAATGATTCCGGACCCGAACGATCCTGCCACGTTCCATGCCTCGATATTCGACGCGAGCGGTTGCAGACAGGATGGAACGGCCTGGCGTGCGCTATATCGCCGGCTTCTGGCTGTCCGTCGTATGCGGATTGGACCCGGTATCGTGGGAGCATCCTCTACTGGTGCCGAAGCGCTTGGCGCCACGGGTATCCGGGCAGCATGGCGTCTTGGAACAGGCGAGATGCTGACAATTGCAGCGAATTTCGGAGACGCTCCGTTGGCCTGCGTGCATGGCCGGGGGGAGGTTATCGCGGCAGTGCCCGAGGGGCGCCCGCTGACGGGCACCATCCCACCATTCAGCGCGACTGCTTGGCTGGCTGCGCCATGATATCTGGACACGGTGGCTTTTTGCTCAATACTCAGCGAGAGCGCCAACCGCGTCCATGGGGGGTATGCAGCCGCCGGCAGAATACTATTGCTTTTATTGGTGGTTGCCAGTCCTGATGGGCACGCCGCGCGCAACCCTTCGGCTTCAGTTTCACCGAGGCTTCACGCTCGACGATGCAGTGCCTGTTGTTCCCTATGTTGCGGCGCTTGGCGTCAGTCACATTTACGCCTCGCCCCTGTTGACCGCGAGACCGGGGTCAACCCACGGCTACGACATCGTTGATCACGGTTCGATCAATCCAGAGATTGGTGGTGAGGCCGCGCTGCTCCGGCTTGTTTCCGCACTTCATGCTGCAAGCATGGGGCTTATCCTTGATATCGTACCCAACCACATGGGGGTTGGCGGCGCTGACAATCGCTGGTGGATGGATGTCCTCGAATGGGGTCATGTCAGCCCGTATGCTGATGCGTTCGACATTGACTGGTCACCACCGGACCCGGCGCTTCGTGGGAAAGTTATGGCGCCGTTTCTCGGCGAGCCTTATGGCGCTGCTCTCGAGGGCGGAAACCTTCGCCTTGACTGCGATGCGAAAGCGGGCCGCCTCTTTGTTCGGTATTTTGATAACGAGTTTCCATTGTCGCCTGCCGGAGCAGCTGCTGTGCTTCAGGCGGCACCGCGACGTTTCGCCGAGGCGATCGCCCACTTCACCGGCGCTGCAGACTTGGCTGACCGACAGGAAATTGCTCGCCCATTAGCGGAGACTGCACGAAGCAAGCTCGTGGCAGCACTTGCGACGCAGCCGGGTAAGGCCTCTCTGGACAGTGTGCTTGCGCGGTACAACACTGTGAACGAGCCTGCCCGTGCCCGGATGCACGCTTTGCTGGAGACACAGAACTATCGGCTGACCTTCTGGCGGGCGGCAGCCGATGAAATCAACTGGCGTCGTTTTTTTGATATCAATACGCTTGCCGGTATTCGCGTCGAACTCCCGTGGGTTTTCGACGCAAGTCATGCGTTGATTGTAGATCTTTATAGGCGCGGGTTGATTGATGGAGTTCGGATCGATCACGTGGACGGGTTGGCTGACCCACGCGCGTATTGTCGTAAACTTCGTCGCGTGCTGGCCGCCGCCGGGCATGATCGGCCCAAGGACGCGCTACCTGGGCCTCCTTGGATTGTCGTTGAGAAGATCCTCGCGTTGCATGAGCGGTTGCGGCCCGACTGGCACATCGACGGCACTACCGGTTATGATTTTATGAATGAGGTTGGTGGCGTCTTGCATGACCCATTTGGTGCTGAACCTCTCGCCTCGCTTTGGCACCGGCTCACGGGACGGTCCGCTGAATTCGAACCTGAGGAACGCGATGCTCGCCGCCAAGTCCTGCGGGATAATTTGACCAGCGAATGGAACGGTGCGTCTGCGCTTCTACATCGCTTGGCTGGTGCTGACCTTGCCACACGCGATATCACGCTTACTGCGATTCGCCGCGCCCTTGCCGAACTCCTGATCCAGTTCCCAGTATACAGGATCTACGCCGGTGCCGCTGGCAGTTCTGCATTTGACGAGCAGACAATGAACTGGGCGCTGGCTCGCGCCCTCGGAAATTTCCGCGTGGCTGATCGGTCGTTGTTGTACCAGGTTCGTACATGGCTCGCAGATCGCCCACTGGCACGCGAACCGATTGCTCGTCGGCCGCTTCGTCAACGCGCTATGGTCCGCTTCCAGCAACTCTCTGCCCCCGTCGCTGCGAAGGCGGTCGAAGACACAGCTTTCTATCGCTATGGCAGGCTGCTTTCGCGCAATGAGGTCGGCAGTACACCGGTTCAGTTCGCAATCACGCCTACCGGGTTTCATGCTGCACAGGCGCGTCGCGCCGCGACATTTCCACGCGCAATGCTCGCTACCGCGACGCACGACCACAAGCGGGGGGAGGACACGCGCCTACGACTGGCCGTGCTGTCGGAAATTGCGGATGAGTGGGAAGTGCTGCTTACCCGCTTGCTGCGGTTGGATTCCGGGCTGGTCCGCGAACTCGACTCTGGCCGGGCGCCCACCGAAGCAGACGAATGCATGCTATACCAGACGCTTGTTTCCGCCTGGCCGCTCGGCGAGGCCCAGCCGAGGGATGTCTTTATTGAGCGCGTTTGGGGATGGTGGCAAAAATCGATTCGAGAGGCCAAGCTGCGGTCAGAATGGGCAGCGCCGGACGAGGCCTATGAAAGTGCCTGCCGATCGTTTCTCGACGGTGTGTTCGACGCTTCTCGCCCCACCGCCGTGATCGGCGACATCACGGCATTTGCGCGCCGAATCGGCTTGGCAGGCGCGGTCAATGGGCTGGCGGCAACCGTGCTAAAGTGCACGGTGCCCGGCGTCCCGGACTTTTATCAGGGCGCAGAATTCTGGGACTTGTCTCTGGTCGATCCGGACAATCGGCGTCCAGTTGATTTCACCACCCGAGCGGTTTCACTTGTGGCAACTGATGAGTTGGCTGGTCTTGTCTTCAATTGGGAAAACGGTCGGGTCAAGCAGGCCGTCATCGCTCGCCTGCTTGCCGAGCGGCGGCAGCGACCAACGTTGTTCGAGCAGGGATCCTACAGTTCGCTTGAAGCAACCGGTTCGCAGTCCGACCGCGTGCTTGCCTTTGCGCGCAGTCGCGCAAGTGATCATCTCGTGGTTGCGGTGACTCGTCTCGCAGCACGCTTGCTCGTAGATGCGACGGTTCCGCTGGTACCCCCCCAGGCTTGGGATGGCACGTTCCTTGATCTCGGCTCGCATAAAGGTCGAATATTCGTTGATCTGTTAACGGGTCGGAGATTTGTTGCCGGCGCCTCGATTTTGCTGGCCGATTTGTTTGATGCGTTGCCGGTGGCCGTTCTTCGTGCTGCGTGAGCCGGAGTGTCTTCGCTGCGGGATTCGCGTCCTCATATGCGCTGATTCAGGTACTCGTTACGGGCTTTCGATATGAGCATTGAACTGTCCCTCAGGGCCGGTCCGGGGTACAATCCCCGTGCCCGTGGCCACGGGAGGTGGCAGTCATCGCGGACGCCTGCGGTTATTTTCAGGTCGAGCGGCCACACTCGTGTCGGCATCGGTGTTTTGGAGTACCGCCATGGCAAGATATCCGAAAAAGGTGGATTTCCCGGTAAGCAAGGTGCGTCGGTACCTGGAGCCAGGTCCGATAGTGCTGGTTTCATCGCGGTGGCGACGCAAGACGAATATTATGACGCTTGGGTGGCACACGGTTCTGGAATTCTCACCGTCTTTGGTAGGAATGATGGTATCGGCAGAAAATTATAGTTTCGAAATGATTCGCGACAGCAAGGAGTGTGTGATCAACCTTCCGACAACAGCGCTGACCGAAGTTGTGGTTGCTATTGGCAATTCGAGCGGCGCGCAAATCGACAAGTTTACCGAGTTCGGCCTCACAGCCGAACACGCGGACGATGTGAGTGCCCCGATGATTCGGGAATGTCATGCAAGTTTCGAGTGTCGGCTTTACGAAGACGCACTGGTTCAACGCTATAATTTTTTTATTTTTGAAGTCGTCAAAGCCCACGCTGCGCTGTCGCCCAAATACCCCGAGACACTTCACTATACGGGAGACGGGATCTTCATGGTATCAGGAAGGATCATCAGCCGACGATCATTGTTCCTGCCCGAAATGCTTGGCTAGACTTGGTTTGTTCTGTCTTTGGCTGGTAAGGGACGGGCCGCCGGGTTGATAGTATTGCTCTTCATTGCGCGCTGGCCGGCATCTGTCGTTGCCCAGAGCAAATGGGCGACCGTCGTCAACCTCCTTCCTCTGAAAATTGGGACGAAGACGCTGTCGGTAAAATATCCGGCGTTTTGCGGTGCCGGCGTCGCCATTTTACCGTTTCAAGAATGATGAAGATCAGGCTGGAAAAGACAAAGCAGGCAGCAAGTTCGGTTGCACCAAGCGGTGCTGCATTGAACACTCCATTGACGCCTGGGACATAGATCACCACCAGTTGTAACGCCAGTGTTGAGGCTACAGCACCGAGAAGGAGCGTATTTGAAAGAAGCCCTTGTTGAAACAGCGAGGCGTGCGGGGAGCGGACTGCCATGATCTGCCACATCTGCACGAGCGTGAGCACGGTGAAGACCATCGTTTGCCAATGTGTATTGCCCAAACGGATTGCACCGGCCTCCGTCACAAGGGTGATTGCAGCCATGACAAGGCCGCTCCAAATCACATCCCACGCCAGCCCGCCGGCAAAAAGCCCTTCGCGTGGTGGACGGGGAGGACGGATCATGATGTCAGGTTCAGCTGGCTCGGCAGTGAGCGCGAGGCCCGGCACTCCATCGGTGACGAGATTGATCCAGAGAATCTGTATGGGTAGGAGCGGCACCGGCAATCCGAAAAAGGGAGCCAGAAAGATTGCCCAGATCTCTGCCGAGTTGCAGGCAATAACAAAGCGGATAAATTTACGAATATTGTCGTAGATTCGACGGCCCTCGCGAACCGCCATCACAATCGTTGCGAAATTGTCGTCGAGAAGGATGAGGCTTGCTGCCTCACGTGCGACATCAGTTCCGGTGCGGCCCATCGCAACCCCGATATCGGCATGGGCGAGGGCCGGAGCGTCATTGACCCCATCTCCTGTCATCGCGACGATCTCGCCATTGGCCTGCAAGGCCGTGACGATACGAATTTTTTGTGCGGGATCGACTCGGGCATAGACATTTGTACGCATTACCCGGCGACGCAGTTCCTCCTTGTCCAGCGCCTGCAGCTCACGGCCTGTCATCGCAGTGCCTTTTGCACCGGTGATCCCGAGCGAACGGGCGATCGCGAGTGCGGTCACCGGATGATCGCCGGTAATCATGATCGCCCTGATACCGGCCGTTCGACACGTGGCGACCGCTGCACGCGCCTCGGGCCGAGGGGGATCGAGTAGGCCGACCAGGCCAAGGAATTGAAGATTTTGCTCGAGTTCCACTTCAGTGGTGTTTGCTGCCTTGCCCGTGTGGGTGCCTTGGGCCAATGCGAGAACGCGCAAACCACTCTGGGCCATTTCTGTTGCTGCGCGCAGGATCCTTCCATGGTCGATCGGGGTAGAACCCGAATGTACGGCGATCGAGGTGCAAAGAGGCAGCACCGATTCAGGTGCGCCCTTCGTAAAGGCGACGAAATGATCGCTCCCGTCACGATGCAGCGTTGTCATTCGACGCCGTACCGCATCGAACGGGAGTTCCAGAACGCGGGGCGCACGTTCTTTCTCTCGCGTTCTGTCGACTCCGGCCGCTGCCGCGGCGCGCAACAAGGCGACTTCAGTCGGGTCGCCTACCAGCTGTCCCGTAACATCAGGAACTGCATCGTTGCATAGGGTGAGGGCTCGTAATAGCAGGTCCGCAACCCGGTCCTGCGGATCTAGTGCCTCACCCGCCAGCCGCTGTCCTCCGACCCATGCTTCGGTCAGGTGCATTTCATTGAGTGTGAGCGTGCCGGTTTTGTCCGAGCAGATCGTGGTAACCGAGCCAAGGGTTTCCACTGCTGGCAAACGGCGGATCAGGGCCTTCGCTTTTGCCATACGTGAAGCACCCAGGGCGAGCAATACTGTGATGACCGCCGGCAGTGATTCCGGAATTGCAGCGACCGCGAGGCTCAGCGCTGTAAGCAGCATGAGCAGCGGCGCTTCCCCCCGGAGCACACCGATACCGAAGATCAGGATGCAGATAAGCATCGCAGCGATCGCGATTTGTCTGCCGAAGGCGGTCAGCCGCTGCTGCAGAGGCGTGCGGGGGACCGAAGCGCTTTCGAGCATCGCGGCGATCCTGCCAAGCTCGGTTTCCATTCCCGTTGCAACCACCACGCCTCGACCTCGTCCGGTTAGGACGACTGTGCCTTTGTAGACCATGCACTGGCGCTCAGACACAGGTTGATCTTCGATACCTGCATCAACAACCTTGATGACCGGAATGGATTCTCCGGTAAGAGCGGCTTCGCCCACTTGCAGGTTGTTGACTTCGAGCAACCTAAGATCGGCTGGTACAGCGTCACCGGACTCGATCAGGACGACATCCCCTGGCACGAGCGCCTGAGCCGGCATGCGGCTTAGATAACCATCACGCATCGCCAAGGATGTAGGCGATGCAAGGCGCCTGAGCGCGGCCACAGCGTTCGCTGCTCGCATTTCCTGCACAAAGCCGACAATGGCATTGAGGACGACAATCGCTAAAATTGCCATTGTATCCGTAAGGTCGCCAATGAAACCTGATAAAACTGCAGCGCCGATAAGGAGCAGGATCATGAAGTCTCTGAACTGGGCAATCAGCATAGCGATCCGGCTATGCTGCCGGCTTTCGCGGATGTCGTTCGGCCCAAAGTAGGTGACCCTTATAGCCGCTTCTTCTTTCGTCAGACCGCGTGCGGGATCACTGTCGAGGCGCGTTAGCACGGCATCGGTGTCCAGTGCATGCCACGGGAGTGGACGCCTGCTATCCAGGATCATGTTGTACCTGCGGGCGGGCTCATCTCAGTACGTGCCATGGAGGTAGAGTACATAGGAATTCAGTAGATATATTGCAAAAAGTCCAAAACTGACCCACCCGACCGTCCGGAAAATCCGGCGCTGCGGCCGGTAGAGAATTCCCGCAATAAGGAGTCCTGACATCACGACAGCAGACAGCGATGAAACAATATGCACGGAAGAGACGTGATAGAGAATCGGGCCTTTCCGGTACAACAGATCGTCGATACCAAGAATCAGCATGTTAAACATGTTGCTGCCCAGTAAATTTGCAATCGCCATGTCGATGGCGTTGATACGAACTGCGGCGACACTGACTACTAATTCCGGGAGCGACGTGACGGTGGCGACGAGCAGCGTACCGACAAATGTTTGTCGCCAACCTATCGTTGTTGCTAGCGCCACAGCCACGAACGGCAACACCGTACTCGCGGCAATCACCACCATCGCTGCCAGAGCGTATGATCGGATGGCGGTGTACAGGGTGATGCCGGCGTGACGATCTTCGATATTCTCGACCCTGGGTTCCCTATGATCACGTTCGTATTGGAAAACCGCTCGGGTTCCGAGCCCGTAGAAAACGAAAATGATCGGCGTGTAGATGCCGATTCCGAGGTATGACAATGCGATACCGTGGCCATGCAGCGAAAGGCTCATGCCGGCGAAACCGATAAGGATGATGCCGAAGCCTGCAGAAAGGATATGCCCCTGCCGCACTCGCCGATACACGCTCTCGCCACGCTCGACGAAGTCAAGCACGATCAGGATTGCTAGGTTGAAGACGCAGCTACCGAAGACATCCCCCACTGCGGTATCTGGTGTCTTGGCAATCGTGACAGCACTGATACCGGTGACAAGCTCGGGGAGTGAGGTGACGACGGCAACGAGCACCAGGCCGACCCAACCGCCCGTTAACCCTGTCTTCATGGCAATGACGTCGCCGTTGCGCGACAATATTGTTCCGGCGCTACCGATCAGAATCAGGCAAATCGCAAAAGCAAACCAAGTCTGGGCACCCGTTGTCAAGGGTACGAACGTCACAGGAGATACCAAGTGGTCTGTGCCGATCGGGCCAGCCTGGAATTGGCGCACCACGCCGATCTTTCGTTGCCTTTGGTTATGGTCAATGTTCGGACAACCCAACAATGCAGCGTCAATTTCTCGCGCGGGCAGTGGTACTGCATTGATTGAAATCAATAGCCGGGGCGATCATGGAGCAATGCGGTCTGCCCCGGCAGGCTAATAGCTATAGGCGTTTCGGCGCCGGTAGATGCACGCCTGTGTCCAGGGTACCGAGTGCGGTACTGGGCTATGTGATGTTGACGGAATAACTCATTACATTCTGGCCGTAATTGGGCCTGTCGCTTGCCTCGGCGTGCGGTAGATCGGATGGGCCGCAGCCTTTTTGATAGGGTTGGTATTCGACCACAAACAAGCTGGACGAGCCCCTCAAACATTCCGCTGTTCGGCCTTGCAACCAGTCTATTTCGGCCCAAATTCTCAGTCACGAACCATGAGCCGAGTGCTCGGTGAACTGCGTAGGTTCCACGTGGGCAACCATTTGATGCCAGCCCACTTCTGGAAGGATGTGTCGATCAGCTTGCCTGCGACCATGCTGGTCGCTTTGGGTCCGGTCTTTTTAAGGACGGTTTCAGGCGGTTTTGCGATTAGTGTCCACGTGAGATGACGCTGAGCGGTGACAGAGGTGAAATCCGATGCCTTCCGATCAAACGAAGCACGAGCGTTACGTGGCGCGTCTCCTGCACGTTCTGCCGCCGTCGGCGCGCAGAGTGTTTGGCTGGCTAATCCGGCCTGAAGCAAAATGGGTGCGCCGACCGCTGAGTGTCGTCCTGATCGTTGGTGGTGCGTTCGGCTTTTTGCCAGTGCTCGGATTCTGGATGCTCCCCGCCGGCGCGTTGCTGCTGGGCGAAGACATACCGTTTGTTCGACGTACAACGATCCGTGCGCTGCGCGGCGCGCGTTACTGGTGCAAACGTGTTTGGCGCCGGGCAAACCAAAAATCATGATCTGGGCTCGATCGGAATGTTTCAGAAAGGATTTCCTTCCCAACATTTGCCGCCAGCTACACTGACCGTGTTCCAGAGCAACTGGCTCTTGCCGTGAACCCGCGATGAGGCGTTTGCGCGGCCGCCGACTATTAGTAAGAAGTGAAATCCAGTGGCATCAGGAGCGCTCATCTCCAAGGATGATCGGTGGGGATCACCAAAGAAGGCGCAGCGGATGGCTTCCGGCGGATAACAATCAGCCGCCTCTGCCACGAGAAAGGTGTGGGAAGGTACACGATCCTCTCCGTTGCGAACAACCCCGGCCCTGCGGTAAAGGCAAGGGTCCGTCTCTTTGTTCCAGCGGAACGCCGCTTCACCCGTATAGTGCCCACGGTTCTTGCCCGAAATCCAGTGAAACCACGCTGGCTACGGCACGGTGCATGAAACCGGTGAAACTTCCACGCGATCGACATGGACGGGTGTGATCGATCGCGGCGTTAGTGCCAGCATATTGCCAGCCGAATGGTTGATTGCTAGATGCGGCGATGTCTTTCCGACGGACCTGTAGGCCGGAAGCCCATCGGGCATCACGGTAACATGCTGATCGACGGCACCATCCAAAGCAGTAGAAGGCGCTGCTTATCGTGGGTTCAAATGACGTTCGCTACCGCGTCGACGCCGCGCTGAGCGGCGGCAGCTTTGTATTGCTCCTCCGGATTCGTCTTCGGCGATCGCGGTCATCCGGTTTCCGTGGTCGCCGTCTTTCGGTCACGGCTTCGCTTGCTTCCGAGGTAATACGCCCACATACATCTCGCGGATTTCGACATCGCGAGCGAGGAGGGAACTGGTCCCGGCCATCACGGCGCGGATGCGGTACGGTGAGGCATCCGTTACAGGTCCAGTGTCAGTGCTTCCTGCGCCAACACGAATGGCCGTTGAACCGCATTTCGGATATTCCGAAGCTGAAGCTGGCGCGCGTCTTCAAGCCAAACACGCGCAGCGTGTTCATCGGAAAACAGCTTGTTATACGCATGCAGGAACCAGAACGGGCGGCCCACGACCATCCAACCAGGTCTATTGATGAGCTACTTGAATTTGATAGTGCCGACAGGTTTTATGTTTGGGCTTCTGTCTTGCCGGTCGCGATGTTTCATGTATCGGTGTGGCCAAAAAGGGAATATGTTGCTGGTTCTAGGAGGATTAATGCCGAGGACAAGCCGGTCTTCGACGATTTGTTTGTGAGAACCGGGCATTATGCAAGGAGCGGCAAGCCCTTTTTTCGGCGAAACCCTATGGCAAAGATCCGTGACGCTGAAGACTTCGATCGATTTGCGTTGGCCGAGATGGAACATGGGGGCGGTCCCGTTACAAGGCGGAAAATGAACAGGAGCTGGATGGAGTCCAGCCCGGGGAACAGTTCGTGGGAACTCCGATCAGCGTTCCTGTAGGGGCAAGGAAAGTCCACCGTAACTTTTTTAAAACTTTGCTTGTTTCATGACGCGATCGGCACAACCAGCCTTTGTGGTTGTCTGCATCAGGGAAGAGGTGCGATAGGACTCTTCTGGGGCTGGTGGCGCATGAAATTTCTTTCATTGCACAATGAATTTTCCATACATGCCTTTCAGGGCATGCCGCGGCGTCAGGCACAGGTACCAGTATACGCCCGCTTGCCTCGCGACGAAGGTGGTCCCTAACACCGCATACTCTGCGGTCCGGAGGTCCTTCGTACTTCGCCAAGGTAAGAACGGTCTGATGCCTGCAAGTCCCGGCCCCGCCGCCATCATTGCCATCCACGGGTAGGGTGGAGCTAAGGGCGTGATAATCACATCGTGCTCCATCGTATTACCGTAATCCATATTGACGAGATTTAGATGGATGACAGCCCCGTCTGGGACCACAAGGGTAGGATTTGTCAGGCCATGAACTTCGAAGGTCTGATCGTCATGGCCAGGCTGCACAGCCACCATGTCGATTACGATACTAGTTCCAGAATACGTCACTGTATTCGCTTTCGAATTGACCGTACCGAGCGTGTCGCTTTTGCGGAGATAGGCCTGAACGTTTGTATAGTTCAGGATACCACCACCCCAACCCGGCC
>JAJZBH010000035.1 GCA_021799015.1 Pseudomonadota bacterium | reverse complement strand
GTGCCTTAGGGGATATCGCCCTAAGTTTTGCTTCTTTTGCCGGTATCAGGCAAGCGCATCCAGATACCGAAATTTCACTTCTCACCACTGCTCCTTTCGCCGCTTGGCTGAGCCAAGCGCCCTGGTTCAACGAGGTGCTGATTGACGCAAAACCAGCGCCGTGGAATGTCCCTGGCGTCCTTCGCTTGCGCAAGCAATTGGTTGGACATGACTTGGTTGTTGATCTCCAGACATCTCGTCGCTCATCGTACTATTTTTGCCTCGCCGGCTCCCCTTCTTGGTCTGGAATTGCGCGCGGCTGTTTGTATCGGCATACAAATCCACGCCGCGACTCGATGCACACACGTGAACGTCTCGCCGACCAACTCAGTACGGTTGCAATTGTACCGCAACCGCCAAACCTGTCTTGGCTACGCTCCGAGTTTTCTATGTCGCTTCCGCAACGATTCATCGCATTAGTGCCAGGAGCCGCACCTCACAGACCAAAAAAACGCTGGCCGGCCCAGAAATTCGCCGCGCTAGCAGCCGCTCTCAAAATGAGATCGGTCATTTTGGGAACAGCTCACGAACAAAGGCTGGCATGCGAGATTTTGCGATACGCCCCCGATTCGGTTGATCTTACTGGCCGCACCACCCTTGCAGATGTGTCGGAGGTGCTTGCGCGCGCAACCCTTGCAATCGGCAATGACACCGGGCTGATGCACCTTGCAACCGCTTTCAACGTGCCGAGCATCGTTCTCTTTGGCCCAGACAGCGACCCAAAATTGACAGCGCCTCGCTATCCGGACGGCCATTGGCCGACCGTGATCCGCGCGCAGAACCTTGCGGACCTGCCCGTCGACCGGGTTGTCGCGGCGAATTCTGGGCGGCATAAGCACTCGTCTTTGACAATTTGAGGAGCAAGAAATGCCCGCGATCACGTTGCCTGACGGTTCCGTCCGTAACTATCCGGGCTCCGTCACCGGCACGACGATTGCGGCATCAATCGGGCCAGGCTTGGCTCGTGTCGCCATAGCAATGGTGTTGGACGGCGCGTTGACCGACCTCACCCACGAAATTGACCACGATGCGCACGTGCGGTTCATTACGCGGGAAAATGAGGAATCACTGCCGCTAATCCGTCACGACGCCGCGCACGTGATGGCCGAAGCAGTCCAAGCCTTGTATCCTGGCACGCAGGTCACGATTGGCCCAGCCATTGAGGACGGTTTTTATTATGATTTTTATCGTGATCAACCATTCTCCGCTGATGACCTCCCGGCGATTGAGGCGAAGATGCGGGAAATCGTCGCTGGCAACGCACCATTTGCTCGTGAAGTGTGGTCGCGTGACCAGGCAATTGCCTTCTTCGCAGCGCGGGGCGAGAAATTTAAGGTTCAATTGATCCGTGACTTGCCTGACCACGAGGAAATTACTGTGTATCGGCAAGGAAAATGGCTCGATTTATGCCGTGGCCCTCATCTACGCAGCACCGGTGATGTCGGCAATGCATTCAAACTAATGAAAGTGGCGGGAGCGTTTTGGCGCGGCGACCATCGCAATCCCATGCTCAGTCGAATCTACGGTACCGCATGGCGCAATAACAAGGAACTTGAAGCGCACCTGAGTCGGCTGGAAGAGGCAGAACGGCGCGACCATCGCAAGCTCGGGCGGCAGATGGATTTATTCCATATCCAGGAGGAAGCGGTTGGTTGCATCTTCTGGCATGAAAAGGGTTGGCGTCTCTATCGCACGATCGAGAGCTATATCCGTCGGCGACAACAGCAGTTTGGCTATTCGGAGGTCAGAACACCACAGTTGCTCGACAGAACGTTGTGGGAAAAATCCGGCCACTGGCAAAATTACCGGGAACACATGTTCATTGCTGAGGTTGAGCACGAAGACAAGGTTTTGGCAGTGAAACCCATGAATTGCCCATGCCATGTACAAATTTTCAAACATGGCTTGCGGAGCTATCGAGAACTCCCGATCCGGATGGCTGAATTCGGTGCATGTCATCGCTTCGAACCCTCAGGGGCTTTGCATGGAATCATGAGAACGCGTGCATTTACCCAGGATGATGCACATATCTTCTGCACCGAAGAACAAATCGTATCGGAAACTTTAACATTCGTGGAAATGTTACGTTCGATTTATTCGGATTTTGGCTTCAACGAGTTCTTCGTTAAATTCTCTGATCGACCGGCATTGCGTGCGGGCTCGGATGAAGTATGGGATCAAGCTGAAATAGCTTTAAAATTGGCCTGCGCAGAAGCGGGCGTCGAGTATGTGATCAACCCCGGGGAAGGTGCTTTTTATGGACCAAAGCTCGAGTTTGTATTGCGGGACGCGATCGGAAGAGATTGGCAATGCGGAACTTTCCAAGTAGACTTTGTTTTACCAGAGCGGCTTGACGCAAGCTACATTACGGCTGACAGTCGCCGGGCCCGCCCGGTAATGCTTCATCGGGCGGTTGTTGGAAGCTTTGAGCGATTTATTGGTATCCTAATTGAGCATTGCGCCGGCCGCCTGCCAATGTGGCTGGCACCAACGCAAGTTGCGGTTGCAAGCATTGTAACGGACGCAAATGAATATGGCGAAACTGTCCTTGCCGCGCTCAAGGATGCAGGGCTTTCGGCGATTGGAGATATGCGCAACGAAAAAATCGGGGCGAAAATCCGTGACCTATCTCTCTCATTGATACCATATATCCTGGTCGTAGGGCGGCGCGAAGCACACGAGCACAGTGTCTCGATTCGCCGCCTCGGTAATGACACGCAAACGACGATGTCACTCAGTGACGCAGTAGAAATATTAAAAGCCGAGGCAAAAGCGCCTGATATGCACAGCTAATCATTGACCTAATCGAAATAGCGACTCCAACGCCTGCGTTGGAGTAACGCTTTTCAGCCCTGATGCTTCGAGATTTGCCTACAATAAACTGCTTGCTGCCTTCCACGCCTACACATGCATTCCATACCACCAATGCAGCGCCAAACAACGCACGTGAAGCACGTGTTCAACATCTGGCCATCTGGCGATGGTTCAAGGCCAGAGGTATAGCCCACATAGGACAGTAGACACCTATAGTGCTTCTTTTTACCTGTAGCATCTAAGGCTGAGTGTGCTTTGGGCGGTTCCACAAACTCTAACACGCTTTAGTGCCACTCCGTCCTATCTCCCATCTCCGACGAAGCGTATAGTTGTCGCACCTTGGACACCGAACAACAGATTTTGCACGGCCGCTCCGAAGCCGGTAGTGGCCACCTCTACAGCAGCGTGTTCACACTGGCGTCCTGTTCTCGCTCGATTTAGCATTGTGCATTACGCCGAGAGCACAATCATTACGGCCCTGATTAGTCTGTCCCTCAACTAAGCGCTTACGCCGGTCACAGTCGTTTCCTGAGCGCAGGCCGACACTGTCACTCCGACAAGCGTCTTCGCTCCGTGATGGGGAGAAATTTGGTACACAAAACCTGTCTATTGGTGATGGGCCCTTTGAAAATGCGGCGCCAACTGTGCAGCACGCCGAGAACCGTCGCTGTCTCCACAGTACGACTTTCATAAGCTCTGCCACAAATTAATCAAATCGAGCCGCCTTTAGAAAAAACACAACCATGGCGCTCGCGACCGCTACGGTAGCCTCCCCCGGCAAAACAGCCGCACAATCCTTGCGCAGAATGTTTCATCACCCATACACAGGAGACATTAAGCCTCTTTGTATAACGGCATTTTTTGCGAGCACACAACCCCTCTACATTGGCGCAGAGTGTTACGGACGCTCTCCGAACCAAGGTCAGATTCTGATCGTTTCTTTGGAGTTAGACCTACGAAGTAATATACTTATAATGTACCGAGCTGTGTCACGGCGTCCGACTCTGCCACGGGCTGATGATCGGCCCTATGAGGAATCTTATGACCAACACTCTTACCATGGCAATCGCCCAACTTAATCTTCACGTGGGTGCGATCGAGAAGAACGTCGAGAAAATTATCGCCGCGCGGAAAAACGCCTGGCAAACGGGAGCTAATCTCCTAGTAACCCCGGAACTCGGAATTTCTGGTTATCCACCAGAGGACTTGGTATTGAAGCCAGCCTTCGTCGCCGCATGCCGGGCAGCCGCCGAACGCCTTGCACTTGAGACCGCCGACGGCGGTCCGGCGCTCGTGATTGGGCTGCCCTGGCAAGAGGGCGTAGCTCTGTACAATGCAGCCTGTGTCCTTGACGCGGGAAAGATCACCGCCGTACGGAAGAAGTATGAACTGCCTAATTATGGCGTGTTCGACGAAAAGCGTGTCTTTGCACCAGGCCCTGTCCCACGGCCGGTACAGATACGCGGCTTCCGGATCGGGCTCATGATCTGCGAAGACTGGTGGTTTCCTACTGTTCCAGCAGCGCTCGCACGGGCAGGAGCAGAGATTTTAGTTACGATCAATGGCTCGCCATTCGAAGATCGTAAGCAAGGACAGCGTTTGGAGCTTGCGCAGAAGCGGGTCGTAGAAACACGGTTACCATTCGTATTTGCGGCGATGACGGGTGGGCAAGATGAAATCGTGTTCGACGGGGCATCTTTTGCACTGAACATCGACCAAAGCATCGCGCTGCAAATGCCGTATTTTGTCGAAGCACAGATTGACTGCGCTTGGGAACGTACACATCGCGGACTGGTCGCAGAGCCGAAAATCGTACCTGCGCAATCCGATAGACTCGAACTAATCTATCGGGCCATGGCAATGGGCCTTGCAGATTATGTCAACAAAAATGGATTCCCTGGCGTTATCCTGGGACTTTCCGGCGGAATTGACAGTGCACTATCAGCGGCGGTGGCAGTCGATGCTTTAGGGCCGTCGCGAGTTCGGGCGTTGATGTTACCGAGTCGGTACACCACCGTACACAGCTTGGAAGACGCGGAAACGTGCGCAAGAATGTTAGGCGTCCGGTACGATTCCATATCGATAGAAGGGCCGATGGCAGCATTCGAATCTGCATTGGGTCCGTTATTTGCGGGCCTCAGGACAGATACGACCGAAGAGAATATTCAGGCTCGATCGCGAGGGTTGATTTTGATGGCTATGTCCAACAAATTCGGCGATATGTTGCTGACGACAGGCAACAAATCCGAGATGTCCGTCGGCTACGCAACGCTATATGGCGACATGTGTGGGGGATTTTCTGTACTCAAGGATGTGTATAAAAGCACAATAGTCGATTTGGCACGGTTTCGGAATGCCCAGCGTCCAAGCGGTTTGTTGGGTCCTGACGCGGCAGTAATGCCCGAGCGAGTGATCGATAAACCACCGTCCGCCGAATTGAAATACGATCAGACGGATCAGGATTCGCTGCCGCCCTACGGTCAACTTGACTCTATCCTTGAGCTGCTGATCGAGCAAGACTCTTCGATCGAGGAAGTGGTCGCGACTGGCTACGACCATGCGCTCGTTGCGCGGGTATGGCGGATGTTGGATCGCGCTGAGTACAAGCGGCGACAGGCCCCTCCAGGCGTGAAGATAACCGCCCGAGCATTCGGGCGGGACAGGCGCTATCCGATCACTAATGGGTTCACCTGTTTGGTAAAGTAGGCACCCTCGTGAGCCCAAAGGCCGGCAAGCCCCGCTTTGGCATTCTGCCGTTTCTAACCCGAAGCGGCACATCCTTTGCGGCACCCCTTTGATCACAAAGCTGGACGCGCATAAATTTTGGCAAAGCCTTGCCAAGGCTCCACATGCATGCGAATCGCTCGTCGCGTACTACCGTTTTAAGGGCGCTATGTAAGAAGATATCATACAGCTTGACGTTATAGACGGCCCCGATTTTCTGATTCTCGACATAGTCCGTTCATCAATTTTTGATACGGAAATCAAGTCATATTTCCACGGCCGCTTGGTATAAGTTGAAACGTCCACGCATTACGTTAGAGTCAACAAGCGCAAGAAAGACCTCGTGAAAAATTTGGCTGGAGTCGCGAAAGACGTTCTGTTTACCGATCAAAACACAACAAAAAAAGAATTTCCATTTTCTTTAGCCACGGCATGCGGCACGTTAGAATGGCAGTTACGACATTTAAACTTTTTGATATGCTCACTAACGACAATTAGATAAAACACCGGAGTTCTCACGCCTATTCTGGCAATGAAGGAATCATAATTTCTACGCTCTTTCACCACCAGACCGGCAATTTTCCACACCATCCACGTCACCGACTTCAGTTCTTTTAACGCGCCTCAGAACGTGCACGACGCCTCCGGATCAGTATTCGGATTGCACCAGGATTTCCTGAATGCGGATGCACTAGAGCTAGGATCAGATCCTGCAGCGGGGCCATACTAAGCCACAACGGTACCTCGCGGCGCAGTGCTCCGCCCTCGCTGCCGCCTGCCCGTCGACCATAACCAGTGATAATCTCGACGCAACGATCACCGCGTATGGCAGCATTCTGGATGAGAGTACTCACAGCCGAATGCGCTTGCGCAACCGTCATCCCGTGCAAATCGAGAACCCTGGCCGGCGGAATCTTATTCCCTCGGAAGCGTTGCCATGTCACACGATCAAGCCCCGCAGGTGGACGTCCAATGACGACAGGAGGGGGCAACACCTG
This sequence comes from Pseudomonadota bacterium, assembly GCA_021799015.1. Lineage (GTDB taxonomy): Bacteria > Pseudomonadota > Alphaproteobacteria > Acetobacterales > Acetobacteraceae > Acidiphilium. The sequence goes on along the minus strand of JAJZBH010000035.1, from coordinate 12,782 downwards.
CGACACACCGACTAGGGAACGTGCGGGAGCAGCCTCGGTCACGACAGGTTCTGTCGCTGGAAGGATCGGATCCGCACCGACCAGGCGTTTTGGAGTTCGCCCTTTGAGCGGCCGAACATCGGCCACGTACTGGGCCCAAATTAACTGGTCGGTGGTCAGATCAGGCTTGTGGCGAGATTGCATGCGAGGCAAGCGTACCACAGCAAATCAATGCGACAAGTAATAGGGAGTGGCCAATCCGGGGGGTGTTCGATCGTCCGTTTTTGTTGCCGTGGCACGGGAAGCTCCCAACCCATCGCATGCTCCATTGTGGGCGGCGCGCTGCGTAGCCGACAAGGTTTAAAGTTCATCGGCGTTCGTAAATTGATGGACGTAATAATGTTACCGCCTCTGCGACGCGAGTCAGCGTTCCCTCGCCAAAACCAAATCGGCTGCCGACGGTCCGAACCACGCATCCGCCATCTGGCTCCCCGCCCAATATGCGTGGCACCCGTTGTAAGGCAAATCCAATTTCCATCCGAACGCTTCTCTGGCATAAAATTAGGCAAAACTCTCGAATAGACTGAGCGGACCACACCATCGAGAACAAAGATCGCACATAACGCTTCGTGCTTTTAATGAGAGTTTCCTAACGAAAATGCGCCGGCGTGGTTTGAGAAAGCGCGATGGCCGAGCGGCCTGAGCGCTCCCAGTCTGGTACTGGTTGGCAAAGCGGTCTACATGCCTAGGCTAGGTTCTGGCACTGCAAGACGTGCAAAGCGGAGTTCAGCGTCACCGCCGGTACGCCGATGCAGCGCTCCCCTCTGCCGATGCTGACGTGGGCACAGGATCGTGCCGCGCCCCGGGGTATCTCACTCGCGAAGCCGAGTGAGATGGTGGGTAGACATTACCAGACCCCACGGCATCTTGGGCATCAGCTCCACGGCAAACTGGTCGATCTCCGGGAGCGGTTCGGAATCGTGCCCGAAGAATGAACCCGGCCTACACGTCGCAGACCTGCTCGTGCTGCGGGGGTATGGGGACTGGCGCAACAGCCCGTCACAGACGATCTTCCATTGCCGGTGGTGCAGCCACGCAAAGCAGGCCGATGTCAATGCGGCACGGAATATCGGGTAACGCCGTGCATCGCCTATCGGTTCCATGTTTTAGTCGAAGGCGAGTGAAGGCTGCTCGGCTCCCGATCCGGTGGGAGGGGTCTCACGGTCGACCCGCGGTTGACCAATCGTGGGCAAACGACCACAGCGGCTCGGATGTCGAAAACTAAGGCCGCCCGCAAATCCTGTGCCAGCTGAACCAACTCGGTAGCACCCCTTTTTCCGCAGCACAGTGTCGCCACCGGGCAAACGAACGATGGCCATCGGGCGATTGCCACGCTATGCCATGATTATGATTCGCAACGCGTTGACTGTTGGGATGTGGACATTAGGCAGCCGCCTGCTTGGTTTCGTGCGCGACATCTTGATCGCCATCATGCTAGGTGCCGGACCAGCTGCCGATGCGTTCTTCGTTGCCCTACGGCTTCCCAATCTTTTCCGGCGGCTGTTCGGGGAAGGCGCCTTCAGTGCGGCGTTCGTCCCCGAATATACCGGTCGACTCGCCCAGGCAGGCGAAGTACCAGCGCAGCGCCTAGCAGAAGAAATTACCGCGCTCATGGCGGTCTGGCTAATCGCAATTACGGTAGCAGGGATGATTTTTATGCCCTTGCTACTTCATTTACTAGCTCCCGGCTTCACCCTAGACCCGGCAAAATTTTCCCTCACGATCCGCCTTGCTCGGATCACATTTCCATACGTGCTGCTGATTTGCCTGTCCGCACTCTTCGCAGGCGTACTTAATGCCCGGGGGCATTTCGCCGCTGCTGCCTCTGCACCAATCCTCTTTAACATATGTATTATCGGCACCCTCCTGCTGCTTTACCGAGCAGGGGTAGCGCCCGCAGATGCATTGTCCTACGGCGTCGTACTGGCTGGCATCCTCCAACTACTGCTTCTCAGCTGGGCGCTCTTACGGGCCGGCACAACAATACGCCTTCTACGCCCACGTCTGACACCAGGAGTGAAAATTGTACTTCGTCGGCTCGGTCCCGGGTTAATTGGCGCAAGCGTGACGCAGCTCAACCTAACAGTCGACACAATCATTGCGTCGCTCCTACCGACAGGTACGGTATCCGTCTTGTACTATGCCGATCGAGTAAACCAATTACCCCTTGGGGTCATCGGCGCAGCGCTAGGAACTGTTCTACTCCCTACTTTGTCGCGCGCGATACGCATCGGCGAAAACGGTGTCGCCCGAGAAACGCTGAACCGCGCCATCCAGTTTTCTCTCCTTTTTACTCTACCAAGCGCTACGGCACTGGCAATCATCGGTCTGCCGATCATGCAGGCACTATTCAATCACGGGGCATTTACGAGCGTCGATGCTGCGCGTAGCGCCGCAGCACTGGCAGCCTACGCGTTCGGCTTGCCCGCATTCGTCCTTATAAAGCTCTTCACTCCCGGATTCTTTGCCCGCGGCGACACAAAGACACCGGTGCAAATTGGCTTTGCGACGGTGGCACTCAACCTCGCGCTGAACCTCGCGTTGATGCACCCATTGCAGCAGATAGGAATTGCACTGTCCACGAGTCTTGCGGCTTGGTTCAATTCTCTCCTCCTTGGTTTTTTCTTGTCTCGGCGTGGTGATTTTGTGATCGATCGGCGTGTCGTTGGTCGGACGCTGCGTACCGTAGCTGCCTGCTTGGTTATGACAATTGTCTTGCTATTACTGCACGGTCTGGAAGGTGGGACCTCAGTTCATGATCTCAATCTAATTATCCTGATATTAGCTGGCTTCGCGAGCTTTAGTGGCGCCGCGCTCGCTCTTGGTGCGCTCCGCATCGACGAACTTACCGAATTCCTTTCTCGACGACCAAAGCTGGGAGAAACAAAACTTGACCCGGCGCGAGGCACGGGCTGAAAGATCCCAATGACAAGAATCTTCTCCGGCATTCAGCCGACGGGCGTCGCGCATATTGGCAACTATCTTGGCGCAATCCGCAACTGGGTTGCAATGCAGGATGGAAATGAACCAGTTTATTGCCTAGTTGATCTCCATGCCCTCACTGTTTGGGTTAATCCAGTGGAACTGCGGGACCAGACTCGCCTTAACGCGGCCCTTTTGCTGGCCTGTGGCATCGATCCGCGGCACTCTATCTTGTTTCACCAATCCGCAGTGCACGCACACGTTCGGCTAGCATGGATCTTCAACTGCGTGGCACGCTTTGGTTGGCTCAGCAGAATGACACAGTTCAAAGATAAGGCAGGGAAGGACCGTGAGAACGTCTCGACGGGCCTATTCGTTTATCCGAACTTGATGGCCGCTGACATTCTCGCGTACCATGCAACCGAAGTACCGGTCGGCGAGGATCAGCGACAGCATATTGAGCTAGCCAACGACATCTCGCTGAAATTCAACCACGACTATGGAGTGGATTTTTTCCCGCAGATTTTCCCGCGAGTCGCCAAAAGTACAGCGCGCATCATGAGCCTACGTGACGGTGCTCGCAAGATGTCGAAGTCTGACCTCTCGGATCAGAGTCGGATCAATCTAACGGACGATGCCGACACCATTGCACAAAAAATCCGCCGAGCGAAGACTGACTCAGAACCTATACCTGATTGTGCAGGGAGTTTGGACAACCGTCCGGAAGCGCGCAACCTTATTGGAATATACGCCGCCCTATCCGGCGTCAGCACGGACGACGTTTTGCGCGAACATTCGGGCAAAGGGTTCTCTGCCTTCAAGGAGATATTAACTGACATCCTCGTCGATCGGATTGTCCCGATCGGCGACGCCGCCAAGCGATATGCAGCAGATCCTATCGAGATCGACCGCATCCTGCACGCCGGGGCCGGACGTGCTGCGACAATTGCCGAGCCGATCGTCTCAGAAGCTGAGCGTATTGTCGGTCTACTTTCATCGTGATGACAACCCCAGACCAAAATCTCGCTTCCAGAGATCCCGGGTGAAAAAACGGACAAAGCTCGCTTGCCTCTCCGAGATTACCAAGCCGCCGCTACGCAAGGCCTCAGGGCCGAACTGCCTGTTACAATCGTGCGGCTTCGTATATTACGGAGCTTACATGGCCAGGAATTTTTACCGCACGCCAAATTTTAGTAATCTTGCCTTGGTTATCAATAAGAAATGTTGCACGCTCAATGCCCATATATTTGCGCCCGTACATCGATTTCTCGACCCACGCACCATATGATCTAATCGTTTCGCCGGTTTCATCCGAAGCAAGCGGGAACTCTAACCCGTATTTATTCGCAAATTTATCAATTGCACCAATGCTGTCCTTCGACACCCCAATTACCGCCACACCAATCTTGCCCAACTGGAGCAGTGCTTCCTGAAACGCACATGCCTCCTTTGTGCATCCGGGTGTATCCACCTTAGGATAAAAATACAGTACAAAGGGGCTTCCGAGCATCGCCTGTAGTGAGACGTGCCGCGCCTTCGAAGCGGGCAAAGCGAAGTCCGGGGCAGCGTCACCTTCTGTAAGAGTCATCCAATTCCTCCTTCTTTGATTGGGCCAAGCAAGGCAACAAATGCAGCACGAACCTCGGCCGCGGCTGCGTCAACCTTGGCCGCAAGATCGGCGAAATCAACCGCTCCTGCAGCAGCAAGTAGGGGGGCAGCCATAACGCGAGATGAATCCGTTAACGGCACGTGAAGCCCCGTGATACGAAACATTCCTTGGACAGTCCGAAACAGGCGATCCGCCGCGATCAGCCGATCGGCCGTCCTCCGATCCAAAAGCCCTGAATCGGCAAGGCAATTGAGTGCCGTCACGGTCCTAGGCACAAAAAGTGCAGGGCGAGCAGGACCGTGGATCAATTGCAATGCTTCAACAATGAAACCCAGCTCCATCATGCCGCCAGCGCGATGCTTAAGGTCGAATTCACTGCTTGGGGCAGCATCTCGGGCAAGACGAGCGCGCATTGCCCTCGTATCCGAACGGACTGTGTCCTCATCGACATGACGGCACAAAGCCTCCCGGACCGCAGCACTTAGCACTGGCCCAAAGCCCCGCGTAGCTGCAACTGCGCGCGCGCGGGTCAGCGCCAAGCGCTCCCATGTCCATGCTTCTTCTCGGTGGTACCGTTGAAATGACGACAGCGAGACCGCAACTGGGCCCTTGTTGCCGGAAGGTCGAAGGCGCATGTCAACCGCATAGATGGGTCCCTCTGCTCCCGGTGCAGTCAGGGAAGCTATTAATGTTTGCGCAAGGCGCAAAAAATAATGGCTTCCTGCAAGCTGCGTCACCGATACATCCGGCGGATGATCGTAAATCACCATCAGATCAAGATCAGAACCAGGTAGCATTTCCTGGGCGCCTGCTCGCCCAAGTGTGAGGATTCCAACCTTGCCGCCGGGGAGTTTCCCGTATCTCGCCTCATGGGACGCCATTACAAGTGGTAGTAGGGCACTCAGCGCCGCATCAGCCAATGAACTGCGTTGCATACCGGCTTCGTCAACGCCAAGGCGGCGTTCCAGCATCGCCACGGAAAGTTGAAACTCTTCGCGCCGGACAAACCCACGGAGGGTTATTAGCGCCTCTTCAAGATTACGCGCATCACGCAAGAGCCCACGCAAGACTCGCTGGGGCGCCGGGATCCGATCCGGCGGACCGAGCAGCGCGTCCAGCGCGCCCGGATGGTTCGCCAAGTGGTCGGCAAGTGGTGGTGCTGCTCCCAAAACAGTTGCGAGCCTATCGAGTAAGGCGGGATTATGCTGAAATAGGGAAAGTAGGACGACGCCAGCCCGCTGGCGGCTGAGTACCTGATCAAGCCGCCGGAACGCTCGATCGGGATCAGGTTGGCGCCCCAAAGCAGCCATCAGTTTTGGTAGTATTTGGTCAAGAAGGGCACGAGCGCGTTCAGAGCGCAATGCAGGCAATGCCCCACGCTGCCATTCGCGAAGCCGCATGCCAACGTGCTGTACATCGAGAAAACCCAATCTCTGTAGCGTTTCCGTAAATGCCACTGGCATCGCGCCTTCCTCCCCAGGGTTAAGGCGACCCGCATCCCGGGCACTTTCACCAGCATCGAACAACCCCCGGAACGCAGTATGAACCTGCTCGAAGGTTGTGCTCAGCCGAGCAGAAAACCTTTGGAGGTCGGTCTCACCCATGAAAGCGGCGAAGCGCGCGAAGGCGTCCGGCTTGAGCGGCAATCGATGGGTTTGCCGGTCCTCGACCATCTGCAACCTATGTTCAATTTGCCGGAGCCAGCGATAGGCTGCAGCCAGCGTGCGCGCGTCTTCGAAAGGTATGTGGTCCGCCCGCGACAAGCGGTACAACCCTTTCAAAGTTTGCGGCACACGCAGCGACCTGTCCTGTCCTCCCCAAACCAATTCAAGCGTCTGAACGATAAACTCGACCTCTCTGATCCCCCCTCGACCCAATTTGACATCGCGGCCCAGCAAATTGTCCGCCACATCATTTTGATGCTCATCAACTCGGCGTTTCATTTCACGAATTTCGGTGATCGCGGCAAAATCGAGATGCCGCCGCCAGATGAACGGCCTAATCTGATCAAGGAATCGCTTTCCTAACGCGATGTCACCAGCAACTGGCCTCGCTTTAATGAATGCCGCGCGTTCCCAAGTTCGCCCCTGGCTCTCGTAATAGGCTAGCGCACCCGCCAATGAAATCACCGGTGGGGTAGCCGCTGGGTCCGGCCGCAAACGCAAATCGACCCGAAAAACCCTCCCGCCCTCGTCAGGTTGAGCAAGCATTGGTACGAGGTCTCGGGCTAGACGCACCATGGCGGATTGCGCTTCGTCACGATACACGGGAGAAAGGGGATCAAATAGGAGGATGAGGTCAATATCGCTAGAATAATTAAGCTCGCGCGCGCCGAGCTTTCCCATTCCGATCACTGTGAAATTGCTGCCAGCTTCGGGGTCTCCGGGATTAGGCAGTACAATTGCCCCACGCGCGTGCAATCCAAACAAGAGATGCCGGACGACAACTTGCAACGACAATTCCGCAAGGTTGGACAAGGCTGTCGTCACCCGCTCAAGGCGCCAAGCGCCGGAGATATCGGCCAACGCTATGGCCAAAGCCATGCGCTGCCTCTTCTTCCGAAGCGTTGCCGAGGTAGTGCTTCGTGGAATATCCGGCCGGAGGGTTCGCAAGCTGGAAAGTTCCGCTGCCACCACGGCGTCGGCACCCTTTTCCAGTACGCTACAAAATACATCCGGCTCACGAAGCACGATTCCAGCAAGATACGGCGCATTGCCTCCAAGAGCGGCGAGTGCAGCGCGTCCCTCCTTGCGGATCGTAATCAGCATCTCCGCATGTCCAACGGCTGCGAAATCAGTGATCAACCGAGTGGCCGATTCCTGATCACCAGGTTGTGGCCAACGTCCACGCTGAGTTCTTTGAGAGGAGGATTTCATAGGAGGATCCTTCGATGAGGAACCTGCTTCGTCAAGCCGGCGAAACGACGCACCGCTTTGCACGGCTGGTCGGAACAGCCTTCTTGCTGCTCTTGCTCTGCTTTGGCGCGATAGCGTGGCGACTCTCGCGCGGCCCTGTTGTCGTGCCACTCCTCGCCCAAAGAATTAGCGTGGCTACCAGTGCCGCTCTACCTGGCCTCAACGTAACAATCGGCAGTGCTGCGCTCGCGTGGGAAGGATTCCACAAAGGAGGGGCACCTCTCGATCTGCGCCTCAATGACATCGTGATGCACGCTCGAAGCGGTGGCATGGACGGCTCTATCTCCCGGCTACGTGTCACACTCAGCCCAATAGCATTACTTCGCGGACGCATTGCACCCATTCTCATTCTTGCGCGCAGTTCGGCCATTCAACTCGAGTTTACGAGGGTGAGGACACCCGCAGCGCTGAGTCCTCTCTTTGCAGTGCTCGCCGCGGGACCACCTCGCAAACACGCGCTCGATTTTGCCAGTTTCCGTTTAATCCGCATCCGTGACCTAAAAATTTCCGTCATTGATCCAACCAGTGGCGTTCATCTACTTTCGAATGGTGCGTCACTTCAAATCCGGCAAACAAAGGTCGGCACGATCAACGGTAACGCCGGTGCGTTATTCCTTCACGGTAAGGACACTGTTGCCGTGCATCTGACGGTCGACGTCAGTCATGGCGAAGGTTCCGTCACGGCGCAATTTGGTCCCTTTTATCCTTCCCGCATAGCGCCTAAGAGTATTTGGCTTCGCCGTTTCGATACCCCGACAACGCTCAATATCGGTTTACCCATTCGACGTGACGAGCCATCCCAACCAATTAATGTCGCAGCAGACCTCGGTGCTGGATCGATACAATTCGCCGGAGGCATGATTCCGGTCAAGAATGGCACATTCGACATAGACGTCCGCCAAAGCGGTGCACGGCTCAAAAAGGCGCAACTCCATCTCGCTAAGATTAACGGTTCCGACCCGACACTAACCGCCACGGGGGCTCTCGGTTTAGCGCCTCCTTACGCTGGAGCACTACGTGTTGCGGTAGACCGGGTTACTGCATCGGCGTTGCCGATCTACTGGCCAAACCGCCTGGCACCCGATGCACGACGCTTCGTCACAAAGCACATTACAGACGGCATCGCGACCGGCGGCGATTTCTCGGCAGGATTTCACCTCTCTCCTTCGCCTACACTTACCCGTTTCCATGGTACCTTCGTGGCTAGTGGCATCACACTGAACTGGTTCCCGGGCGCGACAAAGATGACCGAACTTGCTGGCACGGTTTTGTTCCCGGATTCTGACAAGCTTCTGATCAGCGCTTCCCACGGTAAATTCGGTGGCCTCGCACTGAGCGGCACAATGGCGGTAGACGGCCTCGATAGCGATATGCAGGTCGCCAAGATTGCAGCTCGCCTTTCTGGCTCCCTGCCAGATGCCGTTCCTTCCCTGAACGCGCCACCTCTCCGCCTTGCGGCCGAAGGCATCAAGCTGGCCCACGCTACTGGCAATGTTGAAGCCACTGTCGTCGCCCAGCTTCCGCTAATTCGCAAACTTACCCGCCATGATCTAACCTTAGCCATCAACACCACGCTTACCGATGGAGCGGTGCCTCTTCCTTTCGTAAACTTGGCGTTGGAGCAGGCGCATCTGCAGCTGCAGGCAGACCTCCACCGCGTCAGCCTGTCAGGCACCGGCACGCTGGGCAACCGACCGGCGTCCTTCATAGCCACGATCGGTCTGCCCGAAAATCGCGTTCATCTCTCTGGGAAAGCAATTTTAAATTCAGGTCTTCTAACGCGGCTGGGAGTGCCGAGTAGCGTCTGGAAGAGTGGCTCTGCACCGCTTAGCATCACATACAAAGCGACGAAAGGCACTGGAAAACTCGATCTCACCCTCGATCTGACCGGCACATGTCTAGCGCTGCCGGGGGTTGGCTGGAACAAGGCCACTGGCGCGCCCAGCAATATCGACTTAACCCTTGCCCTCGCTTCCGGGAAACTAAGCGGCCTGCTATCTGCCACCGCCGTAGCGCCGCGCTTATCTTTCCGTGGCACCCGGAAAGCCGGTAGTTTCGCCATTACAACGGCGCGAATCGGCATGACTACCGCGACAGGAACTGTGACACCGCCGGCAGACTTGGATGCACCATGGACAGTGTCCCTACGAGGCAACGTTCTCGACATCGCTTCCGCCATTCAGCCCACCCGCAGTGCCCTCGGGCACGCCAGAGCCAAGACGAGAGTTGTCTCGCTTCAGGGGCCGCCGCGACACTATCTTGCGCTGGATCCGCGGTGGCACATTGTTGCGAAGTTTGGGCATGTAGCGCTGGACGACGGTCCTAATGCAAAGCGTCTTGGTTCGACCAGCATCCTGGCTACTGGTGCCGGTACCACCCTATATCGACTCAGCGCGGTTTCTGAAGCACCCAATAAAGGAAAAGCAACCCTTCATATCAACCGGGTATCAGGTCAATCTAATATTGATCTCGTCAGTAGCGATGCCTCGTCCTTATTAGCTGCGGTCGGCGAACCTAACATAATCACCGGAGGCACACTGCATTTTATCGGTCACAATACCGCCTCCGGCATTGAAGGTCGTATCACGATTAAGGATTTTCGCATACCGCAAGCTCCCGCTGCAGCAAAGCTGCTTCAGGCGCTAACGATTTACGGAATTCCCGCCGCCGCCTCAGGGCCAGGTCTCGGTTTTTCCAGATTAGTTGCGCAAGTGGGGCTGGGAAACGGTGTGCTATCGATCGTTCGCGGTCGGGCAGAGTCTCCTTCGCTGGGCCTAACTACCTCTGGCACTGTTGATCTGGAACGCGAGCGTTACGATCTGGGCGGCACAATCGTCCCCGCGTATGCAATAAATTCCCTGCCAGGAAAAATCCCAGTGATCGGACAACTTTTCCGTAGCGACAAAGGCGACGGGCTATTTGCAGCGCGCTATAGCCTAACCGGAACGTTCACTAATCCCAATGCTTCGGTGAATCCGCTTTCAGCTTTGACCCCGGGAATCTTGCGAGATGTTTTCGGCCCGGCTGCTCCAGAATTGCCACGTCCTGCAAATCTTAATAAGACTCCCCAATGATTGGCGTACCGATCCGTCTCCTGCAACTCGCGCTCCGGTCAAAGACGCTGGCTCAAAAGACCATACGGTGAAATCATGAAAATTCTTGTCCCAGTCAAACGCGTCGTCGACTATAATGTCAAGGTGCATGTCAAATCTGACGGCTCCGGGATCGATACGGCTGGCGTCAAGATGTCAATGAATCCATTTGACGAAATAGCCGTCGAAGAAGCAGTGCGGCTCAAGGAACAGGGCGTTGCCACAGAGGTAATCGTAGTATCGCTAGGTATAACTGCATGCCAAGACGTGATCCGCGCCGCGCTCGCGATGGGAGCGGACCGCGGCATCCTTATCGCTACAACCGAAACATTAGAGCCTCTCGCGGTAGCCAAACTGCTCAAGGCCTTGGTTGCCCGGGAGATAGTCCGGCTTGTCATGATGGGCAAGCAGGCCATCGATGACGATATGAATGCAACCGGTCAGATGCTGGCCGGCATTCTCGGCTGGCCACAAGGTACTTTTGCGAGCAAGGTGGCGATCACTGCGGATACCGCGACGGTCACTAGAGAGGTCGATGGTGGTCTGGAGACGGTTGCCTTGGCTCTACCCGCAGTAATTACTACGGACCTACGTCTGAATGAGCCGCGCTACGCCTCCTTGCCTAATGTTATGCGAGCGCGCAAGAAACCGATTGAGGTGATCTCCCCCCATGAGTTGGGCGTCGAACATTCCCCTCGACTCACTGTAATAAATGTAACCGAGCCGGCTCGGCGAGCGGCAGGCATTAAAGTGAAGTCAGTGCAAGAGCTGGTCGAGAGACTGCGTAACGAAGCGAAGGTGATCTGACCATGGGGCAAGTGCTGGTTTTTATTGAACACGACGGAACAGAAATAAAAAATCAAACGCGTAATGCGATCACGGCGGGAAATAAACTTGGCGATGTCGTAGCGGTTGTTGCGGGTTATAACGTAGGTCATATCGCCAAAGCCGCTTCTGTTATTTCCGGGGTTAGGAAAGTTGTCGTGGCTGATAACGAAGTATTTTCCTTCGCTCTGGCTGAACCGCTCGCCGACCTGTTGGTTCTTCTTGCACCGATCTATTCGTACATTATAGCGGCTTCCACGGTAATTGGTAAGAGCATCATACCTCGAGCTGCCGGATTACTTGATGTTCAGCCAATTAGCGATGTTATCGGCATTATTGACGCAAACACCTTTGTTCGGCCGATTTATGCCGGCAATGCCAACGCGACCGTCCGGTCCTCGGACGCAAGGAAGCTCATGACCGTCCGTGCCACCAGTTTTGACCCCGCTCCTCCGAACGATTCAGCTGCACCTATTGAGGTATTTGATATTGCTATCGCCAATACAAAATCGAAGTTTGTCTCGGCTGAAGTTCCAAAAAAGGAGCGCCCTGAACTCACTGCGGCGCGTGTTATTATCTCTGGCGGTCGCGGTTTACAAAACGGGGAAAATTTTCGTAAACTGATTTACCCGATCGCTGACAAACTCTGCGCTGCTGTCGGAGCGTCGCGTGCTGCAGTGGATGCTGGCTTTGCGCCGAATGATTACCAGGTCGGCCAAACTGGTAAGATTGTTGCCCCCGATCTGTATGTGGCAATAGGGATATCAGGGGCGATTCAACATTTAGCCGGCATGAAGGACTCGAAAATCATCGTTGCCATTAACAAGGATGAAGACGCGCCAATATTTGAGATCGCCGATTACGGGATGGTGGGCGACCTCTTTTCTATTCTCCCCGAGTTAGACAGAGAACTCGATCATCTGGCTTGACACAGCATCCTCCTATGTTTTGGACGGGCTTCTGAATTAGAAAGCAACGCGATGCCGGAAATTCAGAGGCATAGTGCACTCCGGGGTACGCAACAAAAACAAGCATTAGATACCCATCGTTCAGTGGTGCGCACCGATCTCTTGCTGTGAAACATGACGGCAGCCAAGGGGCGCAGGCCCGCGCCCTGCCTGCTGCATACGGGCATGATGATGGCAATCGAGCAATAGCAGCAGTTCTTCGAGACCGGCCGGCCCAACAAGAACGACGACAAGGACAAAGTCACTTATGCTGCAGTGACTGGCGGAACGACCCACGTCCAGATGCGCCGCTCGTAGGTTGTCGGCCAGCGTGAATCCAGGATCAGCAATCGCATCAATGAGTTTGATGACGTGGTGACGCGCAGCGCTCCCGAGCCCGATGCGAAACACATGCTGTATGTCATCTACCGGC
>JAJZBH010000034.1 GCA_021799015.1 Pseudomonadota bacterium | reverse complement strand
AGACTTGCCCGAAGACATCGGCGCCCCCGAAAATCTTTGGCTCAAGGGATTTATCGAAGAGGCGATAACCAAGGCATTGGCACGCGGTAAGCCCCTGCTGTGCCGGACAAACCGCACGGGCTCGTTCCTGATCGCGGATGCCCGTGCCGAAGCACAGGGCGCGCTACAACCCCTGCATAGCGTTGTCGGCAAGCCCTTCGGTGAGATCGCCGGGCTATTCGCGCCTGTCACTGAAGATCATCCCAAGCCTGAACGCGTTTATTGGGCCGAGGCGCTTTCGGTCTCCGTCGATGTCACGAACGATCGTTTATGGCTGCAACTCGATCCGGATATCTGGGTCTGGCCGCAGTATGCCCGGCGCGTTGCCACCGATTTCCTCGACAGGCGACGGGGTGACCGCCGGAATGACAAATACAACGCATTGCTGGATGCGTGGGTCCGTATCGTGCTCGGCACCGACGAGCGGAACACGGAAGTCACGCTGACGGCGTTTGACGACGGCGACGAGGACGAGAACCCCTCGTTCCGCATCGGCTCGCGCACGGCCTTCGCAAGGAGGCTCGCATCATGAGTGGCGTCGGCAGCGAGCTTTGTGGCTATACGACCTTGCCCGAACCCGATCTCGTGTTCGCAGGCAACAAGACCCACAAGCATCCACTTACAGGTCTCATCGAGAACGGACCATATGGCCAGCGGTTCGGAACACCGAGCCGCTTGCGGCCCGCGATCCTCGCGCCGGGGCGCGACGTTACGCGGCTGAAAAATCTGGTCGCCGAATTGGGCCGTCGCGCACAGCCCAAGGAGGCGAAGAACTACTATCCGGAGTATCCGGGGTTCGAGCAGCTATTCAGGATTCCCGTGGCTCTGTTGGATGATCAGCTCGCCATCTCGTTTCCGGACGAACTGGATCGCTGCGCGGAAGCCGGTTCGAAGCTGGACCTGGCGAGGGCGCTATTTCAGTGCATCGCTCAGCTCAAAACACTTCGCGCCAGTTTCGACGTGGCCCTGATCTATCTCCCGCCTAGCTGGGCCGCGTGCTTCGAAGGCAACAACTTCGATTTTCACGACTACCTGAAAGCCTACTGCGCGCCGTCGAACATTCCGGTTCAGATCGTGCGCCAAGCGAGCTTCGAGCGCAATTGCCGTGCGAACGTGATGTGGGGTTTGAGCGTCGCGCTCTACGCCAAAGCGGGCGGCATTCCGTGGAAGCTCACCGGGCTCGGTGGCGACGAAGCCTTCATCGGCATCAGCTACGCGATGAAAACCGATCCGGCGGGTACGCTTTACAGCACCTGTTGCAGTCAGGTCTTCGATCCGGACGGCACCGGATTTCAGTTCGTTGCATACGATGCGCGCGAGTTTACGCAGGACCAACAGCGAAACCCGTATCTGTCATATTACGAGATGCAATCGGTCCTCTCTCGCAGTCTCGAAATCTATCAACGCGGACACTTCGGTCGCATACCGAAGAAGATCACCGTTCACAAAAATACGGCGTTCAAGGAAGAGGAAATCCTGGGTGCGCTCGATAGCTTCCGGTCCGATACGGAAGTCGAGCTTGTCCAGATCGTGCAGGGCGTGAGCTGGAAAGGGATTCGGTTCGATACGAAGTCACCGCTGGGACCCTACAATTATCCCGTAGCGCGTGGGACCTACCTGCCCATGAAAACCAATGAAGCCCTCTTGTGGACTCAAGGGAGCGTCCAGGGCGTTCACGTCACAAATCCGCAGTGGAATGTCTACAAAGAGGGAGCCTTGAAGCCTACCCCGTCACCGCTTCTGGTTCGCCGGTTTACGGGTGCCGGCGGTTGGCATGAAACCTGTTCCGGCATCCTTGGGCTGACTAAGATGGATTGGAACAACAACACACTCTACAAAAAGTTACCGGTAACACTCGTCTACTCGAAAGCGTTTGCCGACATCCTTCAGCAAAACCCCAACATCGTCGACAGCGTTTTCGATTTTCGGAATTTCATGTAGGGCTTGTCGATCGGAAAGCACTTGTCACGCGCCTCACTGAAGCTCTCGCTTTTTATCAACGGCGCGCCGACGGACAGAGGTTCTGCCTCAAGGGGTAAAACCTCAACCTATTTGAACCGAGCCATGACCCCATATCATCCTTCCGCGCCGTTACCCATTTGCTTCTCAAAGGATTGCCTCACTAGTCCCATCACGTACACAGACCCTCAACGGTAACGGAGGGGTGTTCCCCGCCCATGCGGGGATGAACCGGTGATTGCTGCGCACTTGAGCAACTGGATCTGTTGATTTCCGCTGGTTCGCTCCTAGAAGCAAATTGCCGGCAAGGAGACGTCGTTTGATCGATGTAGAAGGCCGGAACCCATTCGGCACTCCAAGGAGTTGATTTGGGCCTTTTTTTGGGGGCAGCGACATGGCGCTGAGGCACAAAAAGAGGAGTGAGGAATGAGGGATGTATTAAAATACCTCTTGACCTGCGACGCTGCACCCAATATAATATTCTGCCAATATGGGAACTAGGAGGTTCGGGATATGGTCAGACGCCCCATCTTGTTGAGCCCAGACGTCATTCATAGAGTCTGGGCGTTGTGGAAGGACGGAGACCCAGACGAAGACGCGATCTTGCGGCGGGTCTTGACCAACCTTCAAGGAAAGACAACCGGCATCAACACCGTACTCAGAACAGTTGCAGAGATAAAAATCGATGAGAAAAAAGAGGAAAATAAATACGATACATACGGGCGAGGGCGACATGAGGAAGAGGGCAAAATGGCGGTGATGCAAAACGCGCCTCAATTGGGGAAGGTTCGTTGGGTCGACGATATTCGTCAGGCGTTACTAGATTTAGGCGGAGAGGCTGTCCTTACGAAAATCTATCAGGTGGTTGAACAAATCCGTAGGAATGGCGGGAGAACAACTCCGAAGTCTCTCAGTGCAACCGTCCGACAGTGTATTGAAGCGCACTGCCCAACGTCTGATAACTATCGCGAAGGGAATGGAAAATACTTCGAGCACATGGCCCGTGGTCGGTACCGGCTTATTACTTAGCTAAACAAAGTTGAACCGCCTAGGTTCGTCGTTGATCTATCCCTAAATGGGATACAAAGCCTTTGGCAAATTCGGCGCGACCCACTTCGGAAATTGCTCGGCTGTCGGCCAGTGTTACACAACAACTTCAGGAAAACACGTTCAACCAGCGATTTAGAGTACGATCAGCGTCAGAATCCGAAATTGCCCCGCACGCCGTCACGTGAGTACTCTGGGATGAACTATGGCGCCACGTCGCGCAAAACTCCGTGCATGCGAACATCCGCTTCTGGGATCGCCGAATTCGGGTATTGACGTCCGGGTTCATTCTTCGGCCCAAAGCGGAAATTGTCAATCACAGAGGCGACGAATTCGTAGGGGCTTTGACCGTCAACAAACGACCAGACGCAACTCTCGGTGGTTGCGGGTCCCTGCAACCAACTTCATATACCCCACCTCAAGGCCGCTCTCGCTGAGCGGCCTTTTGGCTTTTGTAGCCAGCGAGAGGATGCTGGCGAGGTGGCCGTGCAGGTAGATCGATAGCGTTCGGCGGCCTTCCTCCTCCACCGGCGTCAGCACGATCTTGTCCACGAGCTTCCGGATCAGGTCCGACGCCTGCGCCTGTGCGTGTTCGGCGGCCAGCGCCTCGCGCAGTGCCGCGATCTGGTCGCGGTAGTAGTTCGCCATGTTCGGATGGATCAGGACTGGGTTTTCCGCCGCGTCTTTTAGCCGCGCCGCGATCTCCGCCTTATACCAAGTCCCTGAAGGGATGACTCGCGGGGGATTCCCAAAGCGGTCGGGATCTGATTCAACATGGCGAACGACGGGAGTTTGCCATGCCTATTTCTCTGCGAGAGGATTTTGATGCGGCGCAGCTGCGGCTGCTGGCCAGGAGAGCGAAGGATGCGGCGCAGGCCCGACGATTATTGGCCTTGGCGGCGATTTATGATGGCGCCACCCGGGCCGAAGCAGCGGCGATCGGCAGTGTCACCCGACAAATCGTGCGTGATTGGGTAGTCAAATTCAATGCAAACGGACCTGTTGGCTTGATCGACCGCAAGCCGCCCGGTCAGCCCTCACGACTGAACGACACGCACCGCATTGCGCTGAAGGCGATCATCGAACGCGGCCCGATACCGGCGGTTCACGGCGTGGTTCGCTGGCGGATCATCGATCTTTGCCAATGGATATGGGAGGAATTCCGCCTTACCGTTGCCAAGCAGACGCTCAGCCGTGAGCTGCGCGCCATGGGCTACCGCAAGCTCACCGCCCGGCCGCGCCACCATGCGCAAGCCGAAGGTGCGATCGAACATTTTAAAAAAGTCTCCCCGCCCGTCTGGATGAAATCGCGCAGCAGAAGGGCATCGACCGCAGCGCCATAGAGATCTGGTTCGCCGACGAGGCCCGGGTCGGTCAGAAGAACAAGATCGCACGTCGCTGGGCCAGGCGCGGCACACGCCCGGCGGCACCCAAGGATCAGCGCACAGCATCAACCTATATCTTTGGCGCGATCTGCCCCGTGGAGGGCAAGGCGGCTGGGCTGATCCTGCCATGCTGCAACACGGAAATGATGAG
Organism: Pseudomonadota bacterium; assembly: GCA_021799015.1. Classification (GTDB taxonomy): domain Bacteria; phylum Pseudomonadota; class Alphaproteobacteria; order Acetobacterales; family Acetobacteraceae; genus Acidiphilium. The sequence continues at coordinate 14,972 of JAJZBH010000034.1, read as the reverse complement.
CCTGCATCTTGCTGAAATCGCCATTCGTGTGGCGCCCGGCCGCCACGTGGCATTGTTGATGGATCAAGCCGGCTGGCACCTGTCGCGTCAGCTCACCGTGCCACCAAACATCACCGTAGTGCCGCTGCCGCCCAAATGCCCCGAACTCAATCCGGTCGAAAATGTCTGGCAATTCATGCGCGACAACTGGCTCTCGAACCGCGTGTTCAAAAACTACAACGATATTGTCAGCCATTGCTGCCACGCATGGAACAAGCTCACCGATCAGCCATCGCGCATCACGTCCATCGGACTACGCACATGGGCACAGGGGTTCTGATCAGGGAGTGTTGGTATCAGACATCAACATCCGTGCAGCGTTCCAGCATATGGCTTATGACGCTCTGATTTCCCTAGGCGTTGTCGTTGCTGGTACAGCCATCTTCCTGACCGGATGGGAGCGGATCGATCCCTTGTCCAGCCTCGCAATCGCCGGCGTCATCCTAGTTGGCACCTGGGAGTTGCTCAAGGACTCAATCGCGCTTGCCATGGATCGCGTTCCAGAAGGTATCGACACCAAAGCGCTATGCAACTTCGTGCTGGAGTGGCCGGACGTGTCCGCTGTTCACGACGTGCATGTTTGGCCAACGAGTACGACAGAAAATGCCATGACCCTGCATGTCGTCATGCCAGGTGGCCATCCCGGCGACGACTTCACCGCGCGCCTGACAGGCGCGATCCAGAAAAAATTTGGTATCCATCATGTAACCATGCAGATCGAAACGGACGCTGCGGCATGCGCGACAGACTGCTCAAAGTATCATCTTCCAGAGCATTCGTAATCGCTCCGCAAAGAAGCTGCCCTGATCGCTTGAGCATCCCCGCATCCAGTAGTTTGTACCCCTGATCGACATTCGTTACATGATGAATCGGGCCGACTGCCCCAATAGCACCATCGTGCTTGCCGGTTAGGTCCTGTTAGGCGCTTGGTCATCGCGTAAAGCCAGAAGATCCTGCATATCGGTGATGTGGTCCGTCTCGTCTTCCAGGATGTCGACAAGCATGTCGCAGGTGATGCGATCTCGGCCAGCAAAATATCCAACGAGGTCACGGTAATGTTGCGCCACTTCTTGCTCCGCAATAAGGTTCTGCGCGACCAAGCCAGAAAAGTCTGCTTGGCTACCATACTCCCCATATCGCGACGAGAGTCCTGTTGGAGAAAAATCAGGAATACTTCCGAGCTGCACGATCCGTTCGGCTATCATCCGCATATGTTTGGATTCAACGTTGGCTTGTTCCTGGAACTCCTTGCCGATTCGGGGGTTTTCAAGGCCCGCTAGCGACACCGAGATCATGGTGTATCGCCAAATACAGAGAATTTCAGCTGCAAGAGCACCCTGTAGCAGGTTAATGGCCAGCTGTGGGTCCCTATCCCCTTCATTCAGGAAAGTTTGGCACAGCAGATACTCTTGTGCCTTGGTCCGAATGGAACGGACATCATCGAGAAAATTATTATCAGGAACAAAATGAGCCCGTTTCATGACCCGAGCATTCACCTATTAGCACAAATCCCACGCTAAGATTGATCGTTTTCGTAGACAAGAAGCCAGCGAATGGCAAGCTTCGAATATTCGCCCCGAACTGAGTTGTTTTCGGCTCTCGAGAAGCTGATGACGATCTGCACGTCATGGACAAAGAGAGAAACGTCAGTGCCGCGTAGCGGAAGTAGATGCAATACGAGATGGTCGTCAGGTAATCCCCCTGTTTTTAACGGGCCTAATGGTAGAATTTACGCGGTGAGTTTCAGTTCGCCCAAGTCCGCAACATTCATCACAAAAATTTTTGCGAAGGAGGTAAAGAGGTTTCTCATTAAGGAGACCTGCCGCAGCGAATAAACAGTAGTATATCCATAATATCTCAAACCCTGATGGTTCCTAGTAGACTTCGCCCCATGGGTGATCCTAGGACCTCTTGAAAATGTAGTGATCGCTTTGATAACCTTGGATTGCAGACGAAGAGGATCAACGTTCGAAAGCCATTTACACCACCACCCTGCCAAACGACAGTGCAAAGCTGGCTGCAAAGAAAAATGATACGAATAGGGCTTAGTTTCACCCAAAATATTCTTTGTAAGAATAGGTTATTGTCAACACTAGATACCTCGTTTAGCGAGGCGAAGGCGCGGCCTCGCGTGTGCTTTCGTCGATCGGGTCGTCGCAGCATTGTGCCAGTCTTTCCTTTAAGACAGGAAAGGATTTGAACTGGATCGTCTTTCCGGCTGGTAGCGCGATAAACTCGTCCGTCTTTGGATTTGTGAACTTTCAAGCTTTCGTTGTCTTAACCCTAAACGTGCCAAATGATGGCGCCGGAAATTTTCCGGTTGTTGCTAATTGAAAAGTGATTGACGCAATTAGAGAGCTGACAGTCTAGTATGCAAAAACAGGAGTTATGTTATCCGACTTCTGGAGAGTACCTGCACTAAATTGTCACATCATGATGTAATCCCGGCGTTCCTTTGAGCATGGTTAATACGTTAATGATCCCGCTGTCTTCTGGTACATGCTAAGAAAGGCAAGAAGATGTGCCGTCCACACCGTCGTTGCAAAGCTAACTGCAATCGCCCACAGCCAGAGAGTGTAGGCTTTGGCAACAACTCCGCGCAACAGTGCAGTGCAATCGTTACCGACCCCAATGTGCAGGATAGAACTACCAAAAGCAGAAAAATGGCGTAGGAATGCTCATCTGTGGCAGAGGGAGCTGCCCGCATCTGGTCGTAAGTTGCTGGAGCATCGATCATCGCCTGTATTGACCTCTCCTAAGCAGGCGTTGGTTACAAAATTATTCCCACAGGATAAGGGTATTGTTTAGGTGGCAATTTTTATGGTGTGGGAAGTCACGCGGGCTTCAGTCCGAACCGAGTTGGAAGTTGATGCGTCATTAACCACAGGTTTCTCCTGAGTGTTCCGGACGACAAGCTCGGCAACAAAAAATAACCACGCCAATTCAAAGGGAATTGTGAGTTTTTTTGGTGATGTAAGAAATCATACGAATCGGCGGTTCCAATCGAACTGGACGTGGTTGCCGCTTTGATCATGGTTCTGTTGACCTTCTCCCCAAGCGTTGATCCAGAAACTGAAAATACAGCTGCCAAATCAGGATATTTCGTAAAGACCCACAAACCTGGCGCTCTATTATAAGTGGCGGCACGCGAGCTATACTATTGCAGGTTGTTGTCGCTATGGAACACCTAATGTGGCTGTGTCCAGAGCTGAGGGTTCGTAACGGTTATGAGTCAAACGAGGCGATGCGCGGAGTAGAGGACAAGAGATACGAGGATCCGCTTTGCCAACATGGATAAAAATGAAATTGACCTCTAGTGATATTTGTTTTTCGAATGTGGGTCCTCGGCCGTCTCATCGCGGGTTTGGGCGGCACATGTAGCGCATGCGTGTGGTGCCGAAGCGTGGAAATGGTTACGGCAAAATTCCGAAGTGCGTGGCCGGTCACGGCATGATTTGGCAGATCGCGCGAGCTGACAGGTTCAAGGTTGGCGTGCAGCGCTCCTGTCACGCTCAAATTTTCTCGGAAGGTCACGAAGCCTTCAGGAAAACTCATGCCAAGATTCTGGTCACCCATGAAGCGCCTTCCACTTACCGGCACGGTTCCGCCACCAATGAAGAGGTCGCCCGTAATATGCAGGTCCAGCTCGTTGTCCATGGGCCATCAGCACCGTGCTTATAACGGCAAGACTGTCGATGGTATGATTTTGACTCGTGGGCTCGCCATGACGAAGCAGTGGATTTAGACGAGGTTCAGCCAATGGATGTTCTTGTCTCGGAGTGGATCAATGCGCCAGAACTACAGCCGGAGGGTCGGGAGGACGCAATTGGCGACGTGCATGGCTTCGCCAGACCTTTTGAAGCAATCCTGCGCGCGATGGGCGAGAGCGCTGGGAAGGCAGGACAGGGGCATTTGACGTTCCTCGGTGATCTCATTGACAAGGGACCAGATCCGGCGGGAGCGCTAAAGCTGGCGGCGATTCCGGCTGAATAATGGGGCTTCACCGGGAAGACGCTGCTCACCGGAAATCACGATCTGTTCCTGCTTCTGATGCTGGATGATCTCCGTACGGGCACAGGTTCGCGCATGGCGTTTCTTGAGATAGCGGCATCCGATGGTTTCATGAAAACTCTCGGCCAGCTCGGCGTCTGGGATCGGTCCGATCTTCCACAACGGCTGATCGAGTTGCTCGGCGAAGACGGTGTTGCCCAGATTAATGGAATGGTTGGGGTCAGCAAGAGCGGCAACGTCACGATGTCGCATGCCGGTCCCGGTTGGTCCTACGGCATCCGGGCTGACCAGTGGTTCATGCAGCCGTCTCGATTCCGTGGCTTCATCGATGGCTCCGAAGCACACTACACGTGGACGCGGTTCTGGTGGATACGTGAGTCGCTCGACCCAGGGTTCTTTATCCATGGTCACACGCCGGAACGGATGATAAGGGAAGAAAGCGTATGGCGACCCGAACTTCACCGGATCGACAGACAACGTCTCGGTCTTGACGGCCTAGGCCGCGGGCAAAGCGAGCGCTTTATCGTAGGGGTTGAAATAGAGACCGGCCGATACCGGATTTACAGCGCGGGGTGATTAATTGCACCACCAACCGTCTGCACGGTGTTGTCTGAGCAATCCGTCCGTCTTCCCATCGCCTACAATCAGGTATGCACAGAGGTTGATTTCCGCTGAGAAGTGGGCCTTCAAGGTAGACCGATCCTCATCCAAGGCGTGCGTTGTTGACTTTCAGTAAAATGCGACCCGAAAGCGCCTGCTAAAGAGCCTGATTTTTTCATTGGGCCCTACCTCGCTAGAGGACTGCATAGCCGTGGCTCGCACAGGGAATTTTACCCGTCGCATGGGCAACTATCCGATGGAAACAAAGGGTCAATCCCGAGCGGAAATCAACAGTTTGAGCTCACGATTTTGGTCCTTTCGGCCGAAAGACCGAGGAGACCGATCTTGCCTTCATTGACCTCGGTCAATGAAGCATCGCCCGGTACGCCCGTGATTGACCTGCCTCAAGGTGCGACCTGCGGATACGCGCAAATCTTTCCGCATGGCCGTTCACAACGCTGACATTGCCCTCCTGCTCGACCGGATGGCCGACCTTCTGGAAATCGAAGGCGCCAACCCCTTTCGCATCCGCGCGTATCGTAGGGCGGCGCTGACGATCGAGGACCTGCCGGAAAACGTCGCCGAGATGGTTGCCGCCGGTCGTGCTCTCACCGATCTTCCGGGGATTGGCGAGGACCTGTCAGACAAGATCGGCGAGATTATCCGGACCGGCCGCCTTAGAGCGCTCGAGGAAGTCGAGGCGCACACGCCGTCGACGCTCGCGCTTCTGACCAGCATACCTGGCCTCGGGCCGAAGCGCGTTCACGCGCTTCACGAGGTTCTTGGCATCAAATCGCTCGCCGATCTCGAAAAAGCTGCACGGGTTGGCAGGATCCGTGACGTTCCTCATTTCAGCGCCGCGACGGAGGCGAAGATTCTAGAGGAAATTGAGAAGAAGCGCATGATCGAGCGGCGCTTCAAGATCTCGACCGCCGAGGACTTTGCCGAGGGGCTGACCAGATATCTCAGGGCCTTTCCAGACATGGGAGAAGTCACCGTCGCAGGAAGTTTCCGGCGCCGCCGGGAGACAGTCGGCGATCTCGATATTCTCGCGATTTGCGAGGATGGGCCGGCCGCGATCGCCCATTTCGTCGCCTATGACGAGGTGGCCAAAGTCGTTTCGAAAGGGCCGACGCGATCGACCGTCATGCTCAGGGCCGGTATCCAAGTCGACCTGCGCGTCCTTCGGAAGGAGACCTATGGCGCAGCGCTGCATTATTTCACCGGGTCCAAGGCTCACAACATCGCCGTGCGCCGGATAGCTCAGGCGAGAGCCCTCAAGATCAGCGAGTACGGCATCTTCCGCGGCGACAAACGTACCGGCGGAAAGACAGAGGGCGAGGTCTTCGCGGCGGTTGGCCTGCCCTATATCGAACCGGAGCTCCGCGAGGATCGCGGCGAGATCGAAGCCGCCCAACGCGGCACGCTGCCGAAGCTCGTCACGCTCGAGGACATCCGGGGCGACCTCCATGCTCACACGACTTCCTCCGACGGCAAGAGTACGCTCGCCAACATGGCGGAGGCCGCAAGGGCGCTCGGTTACGAGTATCTCGCTATCAGCGACCATTCGCAGCACGCCGCTGTCGCCCACGGCCTTGACCCCCGACGTCTCTCCGCCGAACTCGACGCGATTGATCGCCTCAACGACACGTTCGACGGTTTCCGGCTACTGAAATCCAGCGAAGTCGACATCCTGGCCGACGGCACGCTTGACCTGCCGGAGCGCATGCTGAAGCGCCTCGACTTCACGGTTTGCGCCGTGCACTACCGCTTCGAGCTCGATGTGGCGGAACAGACCGAGCGGATCTTGCGCGCCATGGACAATCCGCGCTTCACGATCCTGGCCCATCCGACGGGTCGGCTCCTCACTGAACGCCCAGGCTACGCCATCGATCTCGACCGGGTGATCGAGGGGGCAAGGGAGCGCGGCTGCTTCCTCGAGCTCAATGCCCACCCGATGCGGCTTGATCTCGACGACGTCCATTGCCGGCATGCCAAGGAACTCGGCGTAAAGATCGCGATCTCCACCGATTCCCATTCGACGGCGGGGCTCAAGGCCATGCGCTACGGCATCGGGCAGGCCCGCCGCGGGTGGATCGAGGCCAAGGACGTCCTCAACACGCGCCCGCTGCAGGAGCTCATGAGGCTTCTGGAGCGATGAAAATGGCAAGCGGCGAAAGCATCATTGCGGAGAAGGACGCCGGGCCCTTGCAGACGGCGGTCGCGACGACGGCACTCACCCGGAAGTTCGGCGAGATGACCGCCGTCGACCGGATCTCGCTGACGATCGAGCAGGGCGAGATCTTCGGACTCATCGGCCCGAATGGGGCAGGGAAGAGTACGCTCATCAAGATGCTGACGACCATGTTGCCGCCGACCTCCGGAACGGCAGTGGTGGCCGGCTACGACATTGGTGCCAAGCCGGCCGAGGTCAGGCGCCATATCGGCTACGTGCCGCAGCTTCTCTCCGCCGATGGCTCGCTCTCCGGCTATGAGAACCTGCTTCTGTCCGCGCGCAAGAAGTCACGGACACAAACACAAGCTGCCTATAGCCTCTGTGCGGTCACGTGTACGTGCACGTCTGACTGGACGGGAACCACGGATCGCACTCGACCAGCCGCCGCCCCTTTTTAGGTGTCAAAGTAAATACCCGGCAAAGGTTTGCTTGTCGGCTCAGATCTAGGGGGCGGGTGAAGCACAGCCAGATACCCCTCTAGCGTACGCTGGACTGCGTCAGTCACCAGTCTCGTGACACTATCATACACACCTGTCACGCAAGCCTCATCCAATGCGTTGTAGTACGTTAGACGGTCCTCTTTGCGAATCACGGCTGGCGGATATCCAGCCTTCATCAACTCCAAATTAAGTAGCAAGCGGCCTGTACGTCCATTCCCATCTACGAATGGGTGAATTTTTACGAAGCGCGTGTGCAATTCGGCCGCCCGCTCGATCGGATGCATTCGTTCAGCCGACTCAAGCCATGCGATTAGATTGCGCATCTCCTCGTCTAAGTGTAGAAAATCAGGTGGTGTCGTGCTTGCTCCCGCGATGGCCACGTTTTCCCGGCGGTAGCGACCGGCCTCATCGTTATCGATCCCTTTGAGGATCAGGCCGTGTAGGTTCTTAATCTGCCATTCACTCGACCGCTCTTTTTGGGTGACAATCTCCTCGACATAAAGGATTGCGTCGCGATGGTTAGTCGCCTCGAAGTGCTCACGTAATGACTTCCCACCGACGGTAATGCCTTCGAGTACCACCTTGGTCTCACGCAGAGTTAGCGTGTTTCCTTCAATGGCGTTCGAGTGATAGGTCCATTCCAAAATCATCTTATCTCGCAGCGAAGCGATAGTATTAGGAGACAGTGGGCGTGCCGCATCCAATTTTGCTTTCTCCGCATCCACCGCCTTCAATCTCTCTTCCAATTCTGGCGTCACGCGGCGCTCCCATGTGGCACTATGGTCGTTTGGTTGTCAGTCATGATATTTTGTTTCCTGCTCACTCAGATCATTTGCCGATCAGGGAGCGTGCCTTGGCGCGGATGTCGGCAAGCTCGATGTCCGTCACCTTTCCTTTCCGTTGTGCCCCTCGTGCGCGCCAATCAAGGGACTTAAGCTGATCCGCAAGCGCGGCACCGGGTTTGTCGCCAGCCAACAAAACCTCGAAGGGATAGCCTTTAATTTTGGTAGTGAGCGGACAGCAGAGCATCAGGCCGATGCGGTTGTAGGTAGCAGGCGACAAAACAACGGCAGGCCGATGCCCCGCTTGTTCGTGGCCTGCTTGCGGCGAAAATTGGAGCCAAACTATGTCTCCCGCTTCGGGCACATAAGCCATATCAAATCAATTCCTGCCCTACAACGGCCCCGAAATCTATTTCTCCATGAATATTTTCCGGGGTGATTCCCGCGAGCAGAGCCGCCAAATCATATTCCCTGGTCCTCACCGGTTCAATGATGACGCGGCCATCTTCCGCACGGACGTCAACAGCTTGGTCGATTTCCAAGCCACTAGCGGACAGAGCCGCCGCCGGGATGCGGACGCCCGCGCTATTGCCCCATTTTTTGACGATGACCTTCATAAGGTACTCCCCAGTGGATGTTTCTACAATGTTTATACTATCGGGCGGCCTGTGTGTCAACAATGTCTATACATCATCTCGGGGTTTCCCGTGCCTGAGCGGTTCCTCGCCGTTACGCGGGCTGCTCGGCCATTCCAAGCTCGACACCACCGCGCTCTATGCTCGTGTCGGCACTAAACTCAACCGTTCCGCCATAGCCCCATAGTCCAGCCAGCCGCCGCGGGTTGGTTCCCCCGCCCCCCCCAAAGCGGAATTTCAAACAAAGACTCTGCCAAAATGCGATAAAAAATGGGCGAGTTCAGACTTGGGCTTGACTATTGAGCGGCTTCCTTCCGCACGCCCGGTGGAGGCACAAAATGACGGCGGGCGGTGAGCGGCGCGGCAGGACGTCCTATCAGACAGCCAAAGGATTCGAGCGCTTGCAGGGCGCAAGCCGAGGCGCATTTGTGGGCGACGTTGAGGGCAATCCCCTATAAGGGAACCTTTGACCCCAGGTCACCGGCAGAAATTACCTAGTTTTTCCAATATGATGACAAAGTTTGTTCAGTTGCCGTCGAGTTGGTGCAAACTTTTTTATGCATGTGCAAACTTTTTTATCACGCCACACAAATGTTTGACAACAAAAAAGTTTGTACATAAATGCCTCTCAACGTTTTGAAAAGCTGTCGTTAAATTTTGGTCTCCGAAAAATTAGTTTGTACATATTCGCAGCACCTGAGAATTTAAAACAAGATGTTGCAACAAAAAAGTTTGTACATGACTTTGTCGACGAATTGGGGGCACCCTCGCCTACCGCCACCCGTATCATTACCGAGTGTATCATCTAGCGGCGTAAATTCGGTACCGCCCAGGTTCGAGTTCGGCCCCGACGACATGGCGTTCGTCTTGTTCAAAGCCACCGCCGTCGAGTCCCAGGCGCGGGCCATCAAGGCGATGAACCTCCGGGTTCCATTCCTGAATTTCGCGGATAAAAATCTCGGGCGTATGGCCGTGGACGAAGAAACCGTCGTCAAGCGGCGGTCGTGTCCACCATTCCCGCGTCCAGGTATAATGACGCAGCGATCCGCGGAGAAAGCCGGTGAACAGCGTCGGTGCCGCGTACCATTCCTTTGCGGCAATGCCATAGAACCAGCCTGGCCCGGCATGCGACATTCTGACATTGCCGCTTACACGTGAGCCGCTCATCCCTTTGATTTGCACAACGCCGTCGTTGCCCAGGCAGTCGACCAAACGCGGTTGAATATCCTCGCTAAGAACGGCGCCAAGCTGATCGAGCAGCCCATGGCCGCCATTCATCAGCCAAGTCCGCGCGATCGCCGAGGTGTCATAGTGGCCTTCGCCGAGAAGGAGTGCGAGGAAAAGGTCATGGTTGCCGATAAGCAGTGTCTTGCCACTGAAGCCCCATGCATCTACCGGCTGCACGGCAAGCTTCAGAGCGCCAAGATGGTCAGGGCCTCGATCGATAAGGTCTCCGAGAATCGTCAAATGACCATGCCCAGTCGCCGCGGCGCGTTCCCCCATGGCCCGAAGCACGATCTCGAGCGGCTTTGAAAAGCCGTGAACATCGCCAATAGCAAATTCGCGTCCCGCGGGTTGAAGGCCGGGAACGTCAACCCAATCCGAAACATGAACACTCACTTTCCATCTCCAGTCCGGCCGCCATCGACAGACCGTGGTAAGTCCAGCAGATCGGCGTTCTTGATCAATTCGGCATAGAGGTCAGACATCACCCAGAGACGGATCACCAGCGCCTCTCTCCCAGCCGATATACGCGCGATACCGTGCGGGCATAGCCGACGCCCTCATCGATCCAGACCAGCGGCGAGGATTGCCGCAGGCGATTGGGTGGCCATCCACCCGGATACATGGTCCACGATGCGGCACGCAGCCACTCCCGGAAGACGCCATCCCGTCCGCGGTCACCGTTGATCTCCCACCCCTCCAGGTGCTGAGCAGTCTCCGGCGGCACGAAATCGGGCGGTGCCTGCCGATCGGCGATCATCTCGGTGCATCGGACCGCCTCGACCAAGGATCCTGCAGCGATCGCGGCCGGCTCGCTCAATCGTCCCGCTGCGAGATCGTCGGCCAGATCCCCGACCGAGACGTCGGCCCCAAGCGTGCCAAAGGCAGCGTACCGACCGATGCGCGACAAGCCTTCCCCACTGCAATCGATCGGCAACCCGGTCGCGAGTGCCTGCCCGGCGACAGACAGGTCGAGACGTGATGGTGACGCCGGTATCAGCGTCAAACCAATTTTGGAATAGGTCCGAGCGGTTCCCTGATCATAGGGAATTTCGCCGCATTCTTCCGGTCGGATCGCCATCATGAGCAGAAAACGTGCCATCTCCAACGGGAGGCCGAGGGTCCAGCCATTTTGCCGCGCCAAGGCCACCGCCACCATGTGAGGCGGCACTGCCTGCCAGGGTACCGATGCCATCGCAAACGCAAGCGCGGTCGGTGTCGCATAGACGCGCGGCGCGATCAGTGCTGCCTTGCCGGCTCGCAGTGCCGCAGAAACCTCTTTCCGCTTCGCCGCATTAGCCAGGTCTCGCGCGCAAAAAACCCGCGCGGGATAGCCAGTATGGTTCAGTTCCTCCTGCAGTGTGGCAGCAACGTCGAGGCCGCGCGTCATCGTGTATCCCCCATGCGAACTGCTGAAGATACTCGATCCTGGCGCCTGAAATAGCCAGAAGCTGTCGGGATCGAATGCGGGCTCGCCCTGGGCGCCATCTGTCTCTCCACGATCTGCCGTACAGCGTGGGGAGGGGAAGTCAGGTTCCCGTGCGCCGGGAATCCAGAAGACACCGCACCGTCTGGAATGCCGGCATGCCGCCCTTCACCATGAAATCAATCGGTGTTCCGCCCCCAAAGATGGCGTTCTCGTTCGGCATCAGAGGCCAGCGGTTGGCGAGCGCGTCGCCGTAAAGCGCATGCAAAGCCTGGTATATGCCGATGATGTAGGAGACCCGGGTCAGGGAGTCCTGGCGGAGAAGGCGGTCCGGCGCCCGTTTCATGGCGTAATAGGTGCCGTTCGACATGCCGCCGAGAAGCAGCCGCGCCGTCTCGTCCCGCACGTTCCACGCCTGCACAATGTTCAGGAACGCTCGTACCGCTCCGGAACCGATTCGGCGACGCTCGTTCGGGTCCGACAGATCGATGGCCGGTGCGGGTTGATATTCAGTCACCGGATATTCGGGCGCATGGCTCATGACGGCTCCACTCCGGGGGCCATTGATCGCCGTGAGCATATGCATGTCAAGCGCGTCCGACGATCGAGTTCTTGCCGGCAGCATCAGTTCCTGCGGCGAGAATGGTTCGGCCAGTCTTAGCAGCCAATGCGGGATCGCGATCAGTGGGCATAGGTCTGCTTTGTATCGTGCCGCCGACAAAGCACAGGAACACGATCGATTTCCCTACTCTGGCTGACACGGAGCACGAAGGCGGCGAATTCGGGCGAGTGCTGTGCGCGCGAGCAGATCGGAAGGGATGGATGGCAGTGACGAGGGCGCCGGGTCTCCGGCGAAGAGGGGGGACCGGTTCTTCGATATACGACGGGACCGGGACGGCTCGTCGGCCTCCAACTCGAGGCTCCCGAACACCAGCGGATCCACCGGCGTGTCCGAGGCGCTGGGCTGAGCCGGCTGTCTGAACTCCGGCAGGGGCAGCCCAGCCTGCGCCGGCGCCTCCGGTGCGCCGTCATCACGGCGCCGGCTGGTATAGAATAACCTATGAGCAGGGCGCCGCCGATGCAGAGCGCGATCGTGACCGCGAGGTCGAGCCCAAGGGCGATAATTCGTGCCGGTGCCGGAATGCGTGTCGCCTTGATCGGGGGGCGGCAGGGCAACGAGGCGCGCCTAGCGCGCATAGGCATCGCGGACGAGTTGCGTCAGGAAATCTATTGTGAGCTTGCGGTTGGGCCTGGGGCCATCGTCTGGCAGGGAAAGCTCCTCAGCCATCCCCTCATTTCATGCGGCAAACAATTTGCTGAATTCGGGTGCGTTTGCCGTGGCTTGGGCGAAGGCGTTGATGAGCGGGATCAGGCGGTGTTCGGGCATGTTCGGGATCAATTCGTAGAGCATGCAGCCTTGGCGGAACAGCGAGTGGGTGCGGGTCTTGCTGGTGTTGGACTTGAGCAACCGGTCCATCCCGAGGCTTTCGCCGACGGTGCCCAACAGCGTCAACAGCGCCACCGCGAAAGCGCTGACCAGCAGCAGGCGGTCGCGTCGCATCGGTTCGCCGACGCGCGTGGCCGACAGCCCCATGCCGAAGCGCAGATCCTTGGTGTCGCGGAACTGTAGCTCGATGGTCCAGCGGCGGGCGTAGTGATTGACCAGCATCGCCGCCGACGCCTCCGGATCGCTTGCCGCCAGGCACCACGGTTCCTTCATGCCTTTGGCGTGGACGCACACGACCGCGCCAACCTGCTGGCCTTTGGCGGTCACCTTTGCATCGCGAAGCTTGCGCGCCCGACCGCTTGCACCCACCCACGCGGAGGCAGGCCTAGCCGTACCGTTTGCATCGGTCACGCCGATGTTGCCGCGGAAGCGGATGACGTAGCCGAAGCCGAGCGTACCCAGGAAGGCGAACAGCTTCTGGTCGCCGAAGCCGCGATCGGCCAGAATGGTCACAAGGCAACCTGGCGGCACCGTCTCTGCCAGGCGGCACAGGCAGGCATCCTCGAAATCGTTGCGCCTGGTCGCGATCTCTTCCTTCCACACGGTCAGCCAGAGCAGAGGGGCGGCACGGCCATGGTCGGTCACCAGGCTCAGCACCAAGGTCGATTGGCCGTCATGGTCGAAGTCGGTCCAGTCCATCGCCACCAGGATATCGCGGCGCCCGCCGATCTGATGCGGCACCCAGCGCGCGAAGCTGTCCCACACGTCGATGCCGGCGTTGCTCATCAGCCGGTCCACCTGCTTGACCGCATGCTTGGTGACCAGCCCGCGCGCCTGCGCCAGAGCCTGACCGATGGTCGCCACCGCGAGCGACGCGCCCGTCATCACACCCAAGGTCGCACCAGCCAGCGCCTCGATCCGCTTGGCATGCAGATCATGCCCATAAAGCCCGCCGATAAACCCCCGAACATCCCCAAACCGCTTGCGCCGAAGCCCTGTCGTGACCATCCCATCTCCCAAAACAACCCGCTGCGATCATAAGGAGGCAAAGCGAATCGGGTCCAGTCGCAGCTCAACTTAAATGAGGGGATTCGTGAGGTCTACGGCTGAAATTATAGGCTGCGATGAAGTCATTGAGATGCTGGCTGAACTGGTCATGACTGTCGTAATGATAACGTTTGACGGTGGCTTCCTTGATGGTGCGGTTCATTCGCTCGACTTGGCCGTTGGTCCATGGATGGTTGATCTTGGTGAAGCGGTGCTCGATGCCGTTTTCGTTGCAGCGCATCTCGAACATATGGGTGAGAAAGCGTGCGGTTGGCCCGTTGGCGTAGCGCGGCGGCAGCCTGAACTGGATACCGTTATCGGTCAGCACCGTGTGGATTTTGTAGGGTACGGCGGCAATCAGGGCCATGAGGAAGGCTGAGGCGGTAACGCGGTTGGCGGACTCGACCAACTGCACAAAGGCGAATTTGCTGGTCCGGTCTATGGCAACGAAGAGGTAGAGTTTTCCTTCGGCGGTTTGAACCTCGGCGATGTCGATGTGGAAGAAGCCGATGGGATAGGTTTTGAATTTCTTTTTGGCCGGCCTATCGCCGGTGACATCAGGCAACTGGCTGATACCATGACGCTGCAGGCAGCGATGCAACGAGGAGCGGGTCAGGCGCGGGATGGTTGCCTGTAGGGTATAGAGGCAGTCATCGAGCGGCAGTAGCGTGTGCCGGCGAAAGGCGACGATGATGGCTTCCTCCTCGACCGAGAGCACCGTGGATTTGGCGTCCTTTGGCCCCGTCGGCAGATCGGCGACAGACTCTCGCTTCTTCCATTTGGCCACGGTCTTCGGGTTGATCCCGTAGCGTTTGGCCAGGACCCTCAGGCTCTCTTGACTATGTTGTGTCGCTCGACGCACCGCCTCTGTTGTCGTGGCGCGCCCATGTAGAACCTGGACCATAGCGCCTCCTTCCAGTCACTGGAAAATATCGCACCATTAAAGCCCGGGATCAAACATCTAGACGACCTTGCCTCCTCGCCTCAAAATCGCGGGAACAATCCTATTGCTACAGAAAATCTATCTCACGGCGAAGCCTCGGGGTGTACTTCATTGAGATGCTCGGCACAGCAATCTTCGCCGC
>JAJZBH010000033.1 GCA_021799015.1 Pseudomonadota bacterium | reverse complement strand
CGCTCGGCCAACGCGCCTTCTCAAACCATGCCCGTGCAGCATCCTCGTCGGGAACATTTCGTTGAAGGCGCACAGCGACAGGTTCATGATTTGTTCTACATGTTGTGGTCCGCTTAGTCAATTCGAGAGTGCCGGATTTGCTTACTCAGATCGCCTCCCTCTTCTTGGCCCGATGGTGCGACAAGATGTGGGCCAGCCGTAAAAGAAGAGCCGCACGCACAGACCCGAGATCTCGTGCCTCATGAAAGAAGCGCGTGGCATACCGGGGGCAGATGGTTCAGAAAGACCCGGCGTCAGACAACTCTCTCGTGATCAAAAATGAGAACTGGCACGCCTCGGGTCACGGCAAGACGTTGTGCCAGCATCGCCCCACCATGCTGGTGCCGCAGCACGATCATCCGCTCACGCATAGAGCCCCAGGTACGAACCGCTGCAGCTGCGTGCCCTTCCACTTTTCCAGCTTTTTTCACCAAATCGACCAGAACGGTATGCGCGCCAAGCGCTTCTGCGATATCCGAAGCTGCGAGAAAAACAGGATCGTCTTCCGCCTCACCGATGATGGCAACAGGACCCGCCCTACGAACGATCCGTTGAGGAAGCAACATAACAGCATCGGCCGAACGGAACGCCTGATTCATCAACTGTCCCGTTGCAAGAGCCGTCTCAAAGCCCGGAGGTGCCGAAATTCCAATGACCAGCAGATCGCCAGATGGTGAAAAGGCCGCGAGCGGTTGCTCCGTCGTGCCACTCACTACTTCGAAATGAGGCGCTGCGGGCAATTGAACGGCAGCCTCAGTGAATGCCCGTTGCGCCATCCGACGGGCCGTTTCCAGCTCTTCACCTAGGCGCACGGTGTCAAGCGAGTGCCAACCACCAGCGAGTGGCCTGAATTCACGTAGGAAGGAAAGGGGCGCGAGTTCAAGAAGGCGCATGTCTTCAAGGTAAAGGCCAAACAGCTCAAGCTCTAGTTGACGAGCCAAACCGGCAGCAAAGCGGATTGCACCATGCGATCCGAAGGCTCCAGCCACGCTCACCACCACCCGCTTGAAGGGAGGATTTCGATCAATCATGGATGTTACCTTTTCCCTCGCCGGGCGATTCGGTTGTGAAGCTTTTACGGATTGAGGCGAATATCCTGAGCCTGTCCTCCACCGCGCGATTCACGCTTTCTTCCGGGAATTGCCCATCGCCGCCGCGCTCTCCAGCCAATCGACCCGTGAGAAGGGCAATACCCGCATCAATCGTTGCCACCGAATAGACGGCGAAATGTCCCTTGGAACAGCTCTCTACCACGTCGGCTCGCAACATGAGATGCTGCACGTTTGCTTGCGGAATTAGAACCCCCTGCGTGCCAGTCAGCCCGCGCGCGTTGCAGATGTCAAAGAATCCTTCAATTTTCTCATTGACACCGCCAATCGCCTGAATCTGGCCCTGCTGATTGACGGAGCCCGTCACGGCGAGGTCCTGTCGCAGCGGGAAGCCAGAGAGGGCAGATAGAATTGCGTAGAGTTCTGCGGAAGACGCGCTGTCTCCTTCCACCCCGCCGTAGGATTGCTCAAAGACAAGACTTGCGAGCAGCGACATGGGCGTATCAAGCGCATAGCGTCCCGAGAGAAATCCGGACAATATGAGCACGCCCTTGGAATGGACCGGCCCTCCGAGTTTTGCCTCACGTTCGATGTCCACCACCTTGCCGCTTCCGGGGCGGACTTGGCAGGTAATTCGCACTGGACGCCCGAAGGTGAAGCCGCCGAGTTCGGTTACGCTCAGACCATTGATCTGCCCTTTGCTGCTGCCTTCGGTGTCTATTAGCGCCACTTTCTCGATAACGGCTTCCTGCGACCGGTCTCGTAACCGAGACGCGCGCCGGACGCGCGCGGCAAGCGCCGCTTCAACATCCTGGCGCGACGTCGTTAAATGAGCCGCCTCGCCAGCCAGAAAATCGGCCTCCAATAAAATCTCGCGGAACTGCTCGACTACAAGCGAGAGCTTACGGGAATGATCAGCTAGTCGGGCGGCATGTTCGAGAACCCGGCTGACAGCATCGCGATCGAACGGTCTTAGTCCCTCTCGATGAGCCATGGACGCAATGAGGCGCGCGAGAAGCACTTCATTTTCTGGCGTCCGCTCGAAATCGTTCTCGAAGTCCGCCAGCACCTTGAAGTGCTCGACAAGCTCGGAATCGTAAGCGGCAAGCAGGAAATAGAACATGCGGTCGCCAAAGAGAACGACTTTGACGTTGAGTGGTATGGGGTCTGGCTGTAGCGAAACAGTACTCGTCAATCCCAAAAAACGGGTGACGTCCTCGATCTTGATCTCGCCCTGTCTGAGTGCGCGCTTCAGCGCCGCCCAGCTGAAAGGCTCGATCAAGAGTGAACGCACATCGAGGAGGAGATAACCGCCATTTGCGCGATGCAGCGCGCCAGCCTTGATCAGTTGAAAATTTGTTACCAGCGCACCATGCAACGGCAAATACTCTATGCGCCCGATCAGATTGCCGAGGGTCGGATGCAACTCTTCCGTCACAGGCGCCCCTTTGCGATCGCGGTCTTGCGACACGAAGACGTTCACGGT
Source organism: Pseudomonadota bacterium (assembly GCA_021799015.1). Taxonomy (GTDB): domain Bacteria; phylum Pseudomonadota; class Alphaproteobacteria; order Acetobacterales; family Acetobacteraceae; genus Acidiphilium. The sequence goes on along the minus strand of JAJZBH010000033.1, from coordinate 17,013 downwards.
GTATCGGTCGAACGGGCTCCCCGGCGGAAGGTCAGTGGCCTCCCCTTCATGCTCATCCCCTTTGACGATGAAAATTCCAACATTCTCGACCAGATCATCCCGAACCCGTTCAATATGGTCGATGATCCGTGGCAGGTCACTGAAGCTTGTTTTCGCTTCTTCAATCAGCTGGCCCACGGCGAACTGGGCTGTCTCGCGATTGAGATCGCGCACCGCATCACGCCGCTCTCGCTCCCACTGCGGTACCTGCCGCACGATATGCTCAAGCTCTTTTTCAAGCGTAGCAATCTCGCCCTGCACTCGCAGGCGCTTTTCTTCGGGCCAGCTATTGAATTCCTCGGGCGGTATCACCTGACCGTCACGCGTAGGCACGACCGCAAACCCGAATGGCGTGCGAACAATGGCGATCTGCTTTTCCGCTGCCTCGTGGGTCAGTTCCGAGAACGCTTCGCTCTGCCGCTTGTGGAATGTTTCATCAATAGCCCCCCGGCGTGTCTGGTAGTCTTCGCTCTGGAAAACTGCTGGTAGGGCTGTCGTAAGGTCATCTACCAGCTTTTTCATTGCATCATGAAAAGCTCGCGCACGTCCAGCGGGAAGCGGAATCGCGACCGGTCGGTCGGCTTGCGTGAAATTGTTGACGTATACCCAATCGTCAGGTGTCACCCTCTTTGTCGCCTCCAGTTCAAGAACGCTCTTGACGGATTCCTGCATCCGACCGCCGTTTGGGCCAATGACGAAGAGGTTAAACCCGCGCCGCGCGATATGCACCCCGAAACGAATAGCATCAGCGGCCCGTGACTGACCCACGAGGCCGTTAAGCGGCGCAATATCGACCGTCGTTTTGAATTCGAACCCAGACAACTCTGTCCGCCGATAGAGTTGCTCGACCGCAAGAGGACAGGCGGCGGACTCGGGGTTGCGGGGTATGGGCTGGCTCACGTGGTTGGCGTCCTTTCCCCCGATAGAATTAGCCAAAGCGGCTGTGCGATCCTTGACCTTTGTCAAGGATTTTCGATGGCCGAGACCTAAGGCATTCGTTTGCTGTTACGTGCCGGTGCATTGCGCGGTCGGGAAAAGCAGGGGCCCAAGGGACCCGTAAAGCCCATGAAACAGGGACGTGCCGCACATTTTCGGGGTATGTCAAGACGCGCCCCGCACATCGTCAAGTCCGAGAATACACATGTGCGACGGCCCTCACCAGCAGCCCTTTTTCCCCACAAGCAAAGGGCAAAAAGTGCCACCGTGCCCACGCTTTGTGCCATTCTCAGCCGATCAGGATTTTAGGTCGGAAGGTCCTAACATCAACGTGAGTTTTCATCATGCACCTCCCGGAACCGCGACCCCTACAGCACCGACCACCACCACGGCTGCGGCTCCTTTGGGTCGGTCTGAGAAATGACAGCAACATCGCCGGTTTTGATCCAGATCAATGCATGATTACGAGCATAAAACAAAAGTCGCTTCCGCCGATGCGGAATGGCCGCTAATGCGGAGTGAAATCAGCCCATGTTTCATCAAATCCTCAATCCGACCGGGAGCATGTTTGCCACTTGGCTCCTAGCGCTCGTTCCCGTTTTAATCCTTCTAGTCTTGCTTGCGGTTTTCAGGATCACGGCTTGGCTCTCGGTGCTGATCGGATCGGTCGTGACGTATCTGCTCGGCGTGTGGGTGTGGCACATGCCGGTGGGCGACGGCATTCTGTCTTATCTCTACGGCTCAGCAACCGGCGTGTGGGCGGTCGACTGGATTACCTTCTGGGGAGTCGCGATTTTCAATACTCTCATCGTGACCGGCGCGTTCGAACGCTTCAGGAAATGGCTGGTTTACCAAGGAACTGCAGATGTGCGGGTCCAGACTATTCTCTTTGCCTGGGCATTCGGCGCGCTACTTGAGGGCCTAGTCGGCTTCGGTTACCCATGGGCGTTCGTTGCACCAATCCTGATCACGCTTGGAATTCCCGACCTCGACGCAATTCGCGTCGCGGCAATCGCTAACAATGCCCCTGTGTCGTATGGCGCGTTAGGTGTGCCGATCATTGCCCTTGCTGCGGTTACCGGCTTGCCGCTGCTAACCCTGTCGGGCGCCGTCGGCCACATCGTTGCCGTCCTAGCCCTGCTGCCGCCATGGGTCCTGTTATACTTGGTCAGCGGCTGGCAAGGCATGGTGGAGGCTTGGCCGCTCGCCATCGTCGGTTCAGTAGCCTACATCGCCGGCCAGTTTCCGGTCGCGGTCTTTCTTGGCCCCTACCTACCGGACGTCGCCGGTTCTATCGTCTGTTTCGTCGCTCTCCTGCTTTTGCTGAAAGTTTGGCGACCTAAAATCGTTCGGGGCTATGGTGGCGAACCGCTCTCTGCGGAGCAACAAGCCGCCAGTGTAGCCATGACCAACACCTTTTCCGCAAGCGAAGTCCTCTGGATCTGGATGCCGTTCTTCCTGCTAATCATCATCGTGGTACTGTGGACCGGCCCTTGGTCGCCTCTACCAAGTTATGTGCCGTTCAAGCTCGCCGTGTCAGCCGGCTCATCCCTCGAGACGGGCGCCGCAGTCACAACCGCCTTCGCGTGGGCGCCGGCCATCGGCGGCACATCAATTGCCGCGTCATGGATCGCGATTTCGCTCCTCTTCCGGGTAAACGGCAGCCAGATAAAGGAAATTTTTCGTAAAACGTGGCACCAAATGTGGGGGGCCTGCCTAGTTGGCTTCTTTATCTTTGGCCTTGCGTTTAACTTCAATTATTCAGGCATGGCAGGATCACTAGCTTACGGGTTCTCGCGGATCGGTGTGTGGTTCGTCCTGCTCGCGCCTGTGCTCGGCTGGATCGGCGTTGCCCTGTCGGGTTCGAACACGTCAACCAATGCCATGTTTGGTTGGTTCCAGCTTACGGTGGGAAGGATACTTGGCCTACCCCCCGTCCTACTGCCGTCGTTGAATTCGGTCGGCGCGGAAATCGGCAAACCCGTCGCCCCGCAGACGGCAAGTGTGGGCGTCTCGACGAGCCGATTCGTCCGTAACGAAGGTGAGGTCATCCGCCACAACTTCGGCTGGACATTGGTGCTTTTGCTGTACCTCATGTTGATCGGCGGCGGCTTCTATCTGTTCGCGCCCAATGTCCTACTGGTTCACGGCTGGTAAGGGCGCGAGCACAGCAGGCATCCACCCTCTTAGGGACAACTGGCTAGGCCGAAGGCGCCAAGCAGATATCCGAAGAAACCGGGACACCAGAAGCCTATTTGGTTTCAGGCATCCGAGTCGCATGGGACTCCTGCACATTCTGCGCTCGCGAGGGCACTCTCGCGGTACGCCCGATACCCTGTTTCGGCACTGGGGTGCGAGCCGGCGTTGATTGGTCGAATGCCGGATGCAACCGACCTGTCCTGCGAGAACAGGGCAATTTTCGGGAATGGCAACACGCACGAAGAGACCCAAGAAGAGTTATAGTGGAGTACACGAACGCATGGTCGTTGCCACGCTTCTACCATGCGCATATTAGCGGATTAGCGGAAGATGCACCGCGACCGTTTTTGCGCAAATGCAATTCGATCCGTTTTTGAATCGATGGACACTTATCAATGGAGCTGAACGCTGATCTTTCCTGCCCCGCAACAGTCGACAGCGCTGCACTCGCGTGGGTAGCCTCGCCGATGCCGGGAGTTGATAGGCGCATGTTGGAGCGCAATGGCAACGAAGTGGCTCGTGCAACCTCGCTGGTACGCTACGCGCCGGGATCATCGTTTTCTCTACACATCCATGGCGCGGGGGAGGAATTCCTAGTTCTGGATGGTGTGTTCTCTGACGAGACCGGAGATTTTCCAGCCGGTTACTATGTGCGTAATCCGCCGGGCTCACGTCATCAGCCACGAAGTGCGTCTGGTGCGGTAATGTTCGTCAAACTTCGTCAGATGCCACCCGAAGAAACGCGGGCGATCCGCCTAAATACGCGCGACCCGACGCTTTGGCACGACAGTGACGAACACCGGCAGGAGGCCCTGTTATTTGAGGCCTCGTGGGAACGGGTGGTGATGTTGCGCCTTGCGGCGGGTTACATCGGAGTAGATGAGAAATGGCCGCATGGTGTCGAAATCTTCGTGATTGAAGGCAAGATCGAGATTAATGGCACACCATGCAATGCCGGCACTTGGCTCCGGCGACCGCCTGGCAGTGTACTGGCCGTGTCGAGCCAAGGCGGCGCACTATTATATCGCAAAAGCGGCCATCTCAGCTGAGCACGCCTTCTGACCTCATCATCGCCACCGGAATTTCGGCCTTGCACCTGCGCAGCAGCAAAGCACCGTAGAGCGATTAATTGACACCGAACTTTCAAAACCCGGCGTCTTCTCGTTATCTCAATCGCATCGTCCGGAACTGGGTCAAGCCGTCTTCCGTGCCGAAGTGGTCGGCTTCCAGGGTCACCTCGGGATTGCCTTTGACGAAGTAAAACTACCCTATACATCACGGACCTGCGCGTGATGCGGCTCGCGTGGAAAAACGAAATCGTCCACCACAAGGCATTCTTCATTGCCTGCGGTGTGCCACCAGAACACACGCCGACGTCCGAGCGGCTCGGACTTTCGGACGGCGCTGTACGTTATCCATCGGTTTCGTGCTCCAGTCGAAGGTGTCAGTCTTCGCTGAACTGATACGCCGATTCGGCGAGCGACGGGTACGTAGCACCCGATACGGTGGGGCATTTCACCGCTGACCGGCGTATATCAAATCCTTACTTCAGCGGGGATCAAACGCGGCTCCGATGTCAGATCACGCCGCAGCACCAGATTTGGTGTCCGCTACGCTCATAAGATGGTACCCAAACGCCGCCCCTCGAAGAACGCGTGCCAAGCCGCCGCGTGAGAACATCTATCGTCAACGGTACCGGGAATTCTGCCGTTTCGGCGCTTGACCAACATGTCCGGTCGTTAATATCGAGACAGAGCACCGCCCGGTGCCGCACCGCTCTCAATTGCCAAAAACTTCGCGGACGACGGGCAATATTTCGCCGTTTAAATTAATAACGGGCCGTTCTGATGTTGGCTTGCTGATGGAGACTGGTCATGAGTTATAGCATTGATTTACGCGAGCGCATTGTTGGCTACGCGCGTAGCGGCGGCAGTCCCGCGCAAGCGCCTCGGTTGTTTCAACGTGGCCGCACGGCTCTTGTCGCTGCCTTAGTTCGGCGGATTTGCGACCAAGTAGGCTAAAGGAGCGTAAGCGCAAGCTGGATGAGGTCACGTTTGCCGCAGATGCGCGAGATTCTCCGGGCCCGTTGCTATGGGAACGAGAACTGGCATTTTGGCGTGGCAGCCAACGCGATTCGGGACGCAGCGAAGAAAAGGACGCCACAAAGAACGACCAGCTATTCTGACTCTCGTTGCGAAACAAGAACAATATTCTGGGCCAATTGCGCGTCCGGGTTGCCGTCCACGATTGGAATAGCTTCGCGTCTTTTAAAAAAGAACGCAACTGCGTCGCGTGTTTGGCGGCGTCTGGTAGCGTGAAGCGCGTGGTTGGAGCAGTATGATACAAGGAGCTTCATCTGGCCATGGCCAGACCAGTTTATAATTTCCGTTATGGGGTAAGCACTGCGTCCGCCGAAACCCTGACAATGACGGTGTCAACCCCAGCAATCGAAATCGGCGCGACAAAAGGCCCTGCATTCTCCGCTGCAGGTGCCATGAGCGTCGCGGCTTCTGGTGCCGGAATCGGGGGCATCCCGAGCTCGATTTTCCTGAAAAGCTCAAACCGGGCATGAAGAGTTCTAGCAACCAAGAGAGCTTCGGCTTTCAGTCGGGCCAAAGCTTTAACGGTGGCTTGTTCCTTGGCCAACTTACGCTGCGTTTGAGACAGGTACCAGCGCATGCCAGAAACCACCATATCGGCACTTTGCAGCTTGCCTGTAAGCGCCATTAACGCCGGGCCGTTCGCTCCGGTCAGCGTGACAGTCTGGACGGCCTGCCACATGCCCCCACCACGCCGCACAAGATACCAAGCATTATAGGCGCCAGTCGTGACGACAATCCCTTTGACGTCCCTGGCCATGGCAATCGCCGCCACAATATCGTTATTCACAAGCGCCTGTGCATTGGCCGCAGATTCGGCCCGATGTTGCGACCGTAGCGTTGACTCAAAAAGGTCGGGCATGATGCGAACAGTACCTGTAGCCTGCAGCTTCACGATGGTGGTTGGCGGCTTTGGTGTGGTCGGACGAGCTATTGCCAGCGGCGCAGAGCCTACCGCCAAAACAACAAGCAAACCAGTCATGATGCCCGAACGACCACAACGGTTCAGCGTACCGCTCCGCAAACATTCATGGTTTTTTGCAGTCGACCAAAGGCGGCTGATCGAGCGCTCTGCTTTTACCCGTCGATGTCGATCCCTACCCAGAGCAGCTGTGTGGTCACGGGACGTCAGCACTGGTCCTCCTTGGATGAAGCTTCCCCATCACCCAACAGGCATAACATGATGCCGCAGATTTTAGAACTCACTCCGGGAGCAAAATAGAAATTTTTCATTGAATCTCGATCACACCTTTCTCAAGCCTCGCTATATCGGACCAAACCTTTAACTGTAGTTCAGCAACGACCCAGCGATCGGCGAGCATCGTATTCCAGCGTAGCAGCGCCGACCGATATTGGTCGATCTCGAATCTTCCCTGAATTCGGCGTCGGCTAGCATGCGGCATTCGGTGCTGTAGACTCGCCGAAACTCGCTTCTTCTGCTGGAGTGCAAACCGGTTTTTGGTAGTTCCCGTATCATCTCTCGATATTGCGCCGATATGCCGCGGTCTATCGGCCGCGCAAAGGCGCCGTCTCGTCGGTCGCATCGCGCCAAACGGGGAACGAGCGCCATAACGAAGGTCCACTAACTATTGCGATCAGGCTGTGTTCCTCATCTATCGTTGTCCGGGAAGAGTATTCAGTTGGGAAAGGCTAGACGGAAAATAGGTTGTCTTTCCAAACAATTTTGGCAAAAACTACCAGAGAATGGCCCCAAGCGTGCCACAACGGAAAACAGTTTGTAGTGCACGACATGATATCTGCACATCATAGAAAGACCAACTGCGGAGGGTTAGCCTCGTATCGGGCAAAAGCAGCAGCATCGTAATCTGGAACCCTGGACATAAACTCTGTAAATGTCATGACAGAGCCCGTCGCCGCGTTACAAGACCGCCGCCGTCATCAACGACTAACGTATCATTATAACCCGAGATCGCTTAGGGACGGATGATCGTCCGGACGTCGGCCGAAAGGCCAGTGGTATTTCCGCTCGTTTTCGCGAATGGGAAGATCATTGATGCATGCAAACCGTCGCTGCATCAAACCATTTTCTCCGAATTCCCAATTCTCATTTCCATAAGATCGGAGCCAGTTGCCGCTGTCATCGTGCCATTCATAGGCAAAGCGAACGGCGATTCGATTTTCACGGAAGGCCCACAGTTCCTTGATGAGGCGATAATCTAGCTCTCGAACCCATTTGCGCGCAAGAAACGCAATGATCTCGTTGCGTCCCCTGATAAATTCGGCGCGGTTCCGCCAGTGGCTGTCGACGGTGTACCCAAGTGATACGCGCTCGGGGTCGCGGCTGTTCCAGGCATCCTCAGCCAATCTAACCTTTCGGGCTGCCGCTTCGACTGTGGTGAAGGGCGGCAACGGCGGACGTTCAACTTCCATTTAGCAACTCCTTTCTTTGATCTTGATCCAAGCCATGTATCTGGCGTCCTGCCCCTGCGCCGGACACGTCCGATGATCGAACGAAGGCTGGCACACAACGTTTCCGCGGATCCGGGGTCTCCAGTCCAAAAACTGAGCCCCGTCATAAACGTCGGAAAGCGATACGTCACGGAAGGCTTTCCAAAGCTGTACGCCGAGGAGCCCAGCGTAGCACGCGGACGGAACTTAGGCTCGTGGCCCATCGCCAGCAGGCAGGCCCGCATTACGTGTCCTGCCCAATGCCGGAGAAACCTCCAGGAGCCGTGCCACTCGTGAAGATCTATCACCCGATAGGCTGCAGTGCAGGGTAGGCTGCTCACGGCTGGATCACGACCATCCCGACGATCACTGCCCCGAGCACAAGTGGCGTGGCAATCCCGAGGCGGAGGGCCGCTATTGACGGACAGTCGCCGTCACGCAGGGCGCGGCGCCAAGTGGACAGGACGCCGTGATGCCCCGATAGTGCAATTACGGCGGCAAATTTGACTAGCCACCACGCCGCGTTCCATGCAATGGCGCCCGGAGTTAGGATTAGCAGGATGCCGAACCCCCAAGCCGCGTACATGGCAGGGTTAATCATGCGCTTGAAGATCTGACGCTCGAGGGCAACAAAGGCTCTGGCCGCGTCACTGGTAAGCGGTAGGGTGCAATGACGTAGATAGATGGCCGGCATCGTCAACATCCCAGCCATCCATACAATGACAAAAAAGACGTGCGCTGCCAACAGTTCGCGATATACGGGCACCAGTCCCTGCATTTTCAGGGTTGGCCCGGCTTGTCGGAAAGCAGCCTGATTTTGTCGGGCTTATCCTTCCATTCATCAGCATCTGCCGGCGGTTCACCTTTACGGGTAATATTGGGCCAGACCGCAGCAAACTCACGGTTCTTTTCCAGCCAGGCAATCGCCTTCTGGTCCGAATCCGGCACAATCGCTTCAGCCGGGCATTCCGGCTCACAAACCCCACAATCGATGCATTCGTCGGGGTGGATCACAAGCATGTTCTCACCAACGTAGAAGCAATCAACCGGACAGACTTCCACGCAGTCCATGTACTTACACTTGATACAATTTTCGGTGACAACGTACGCCATGGTTACTCCGGAACACGAAGCATGTGACGGACACACTTCGACGAGGATGAAGCAACAAAATGCGCCTGCGCGAGAGCAGAAGCCGTAGCGAGGACGCGGCTTCCATCGCGACAAAAGTCCACGGCAACTCCCTGAACACACTCAACGGTTCCCGCTGAAACCGGCACCAATCGATGAGAGGGGGTTGATGCCAGCGTTGACGCATCATCAAGCATCGACAGACGACCTGGTAGCAGGTTGCCGGACCGGGAGTTCGCCTCGATGGACGGCAATGCCGCGCGACAAACTTTGGGCGATACGGCGTGCAAGCAGGACGAACCGATCTGCCGCTGCGGATGGGCATTGAGCGTAAGCGGTAGTCGCCCACAACTCGAGCCAGCGGGCGAAGTGGTCATCGCCGATTGGCAGCGCTGCATGAGCCTGCATCGGCGTCCCGCTATACGCCCCCGTCATCAGTGTCGCCGATGACCAAAAGGCGCACATACGGGCAAGATGCTCGCCCCAATCTCCAATGCTTGCGTTGAAAATGGGACCAATGAGTGGATCGCGGCGTGCGGCCGCATAAAAGCAGTGCACCTGCCGTTTGATCATGTCTTCGTCAATGTTTGTCTGTTGCAAGATCGCGCTCCTCAAGGGCCCATGCTTCACATAGCACCACTGACGCCAAAATACGTATTCAAAATACTAATATCACCGTGGACATGAAAGTGGTATCATTAATGCGTATTTTCTGATTAGGTCTGCGTGATGGAGTTGACCAGTTATACGGACTACGGTCTGCGAGCGCTGATGCTGCTTGCTGGTCACCCTGATCGCGTGCAGTCGGCCACAGCACTGGCGCACCGCCTTGACATCTCCCGTCACCACCTTGCGAAGATTCTCCTCGACCTCGTTGCTGGAGGCTATCTGGTGAGCCTTCGTGGACCAGCGGGAGGAGTACGGCTGGCACGACCACCTGAAGAGATTCGCGTCGGCGAGGTCGTCCGCTACCTAGGGCGGAAACAGGCTCTGGTTGAATGTTTCCGTCCTGACCATGGCTGCTGCAACCTATTGCCGTCGTGTCGCCTGAAGGGTGCATTGACCCACGCAAAGGAAGCGTTTCTCGCTAGTCTCGACCGGAATACGCTCGCTGAAATGGCTCTGTGATTGATGCCCGCTTCTGACAGGTTCAGCAGACGAGACGGCTTTAGGGACCGCAAGGTGCACCAATAGATGACATAGGGAAACGTTTCATGAATGAGAGCTCACAGTTGCTGACTGGTCTAGATTTCAGCAATGGCATTGCGCTCAAGGATATCCCGGAAGCCGGGATGTTGCTCGGGCGAGTCGGCAATGACCCCGCCCTGCTCGTGCGCCAGAACGGGACGCTATTTGCTATTGGCGCTATCTGTACCCATTACGGTGCGCCGCTGGTCGATGGTCTTCTGGTTGACGAGACCATCCGCTGTCCTTGGCACCATGCTTGCTTCAAGCTCCGTACAGGCGAGGTTTTACAACCACCTGCGATGCAGAATTTGAAGACCTGGAAAGTTGAACAGTGCCATGGAAGAGCGTTCGTACGCAAGGCATTGCCCGCACCGTCACGCCCTAAACTATCGGCGGTAGGACTGCCCGCGTCCGTGATCATTGTTGGGGGAGGTGCCGCCGGCCACGCAGCAGCGGAAACGCTGAGGCGTGAAGGCTACGAAGGCCCGGTCACGCTCCTGACCGCCGATTCCTCGCCACCGTACGACCGACCCAACCTCTCGAAAGACTACCTCACCGGAACCGCAGAGCCTGATTGGATCTCGTTACGGCCACCGGAGTTTTACGCAGAGAACAATATTGACCTTAAAATTGGAGCCCCGGTCACAAGAATCGACGTTGAGGACCGAACCGTCTTCCTGTTAGATGGACGCAAGTTTTCGTACGGGGCGCTGTTGCTTGCCACCGGGGCCCAGCCAGTCAGGCTGGCTGTTCCCGGCGCTGGGTTATCGCATGTGCATGTGTTGCGCACACTTGACGACACCAAAAGGCTCATTGCATGCGCCGCCCGCGCACGGAATTGCGTCGTGGTCGGGGCGGGCTTCATCGGACTCGAAGTGGCCGCTTCCCTTCGAACTCGCGGCTTGTCAGTGCACGTTGTGTCGCCCAGCACGCGCCCCATGGAACGAATCCTCGGAGCTGCGCTCAGTGACATGATTCGCACGATCCATGAATCGCGCGGGGTCATATTCCATCTCGGCACCACGGTCGCAACAATCACGGACGACAGCGTAACGCTCACCTCGGGCAAGCGGTTGCCCGCTGATCTCGTCGTTACGGGAATCGGGGTTCAACCCGAAGTCGCTCTGGCCAAGGACGCAGGAATTGCCATCGATCAAGGTATAACAGTTAACGAACTGATGCAGACGAGCGCCCCGCATGTCTATGCGTCTGGCGACATCGCCCGCTGGCCAGATCGCCGAAGCGGACAGCGCATCCGGGTGGAACACTGGGTGGTGGCTCAACGCCAGGGGCAAACTGCCGCACGCAACATACTTGGTCAAAGGCGCCCCTTTGACGGAGTACCTTTCTTCTGGAGCCAGCATTACGACGTCACCATCTCCTACGTGGGCCATGCCGAGCAGTGGGATCGGCTGGATATCGAGGGAAGTGCGGCGGCGCATGACTGCATTGCCAGCTTTTGGCTTCGCGGCAAAAAACTGGCCGTTGCTACCGTCGGTCGCGACCGCGACAGCCTGCGGGCCGAACTCGCATTCGAACAGGAGCGTACGCCATAACGGTGGCGCTGCGGTCAGCCCGATCTCACCTCTCGTCACACCCCAGCGTCACTCGACATTGAGGGACTCGATCTTCCGCGTGCGCCGGCCGAAGTTCTCATACTCGATCTGCGTCTCGCTCGGACCATTGGCAGGCATGACCTGCACGGCAGTTACCTTATATTCTGGGCAATTGGTCGCCCAGTCGGAAAGATCGGTGGTCAACACATTTGCCATCGTTAGTGGGTGATGGAACGTGGTATAGACAACACCTGGCGCGACGCGTTCTGTTATTTTGGCATGTAACGACGTCTCACCGACGCGACTCTGCACCCTGACCCAGCTGCCATCCCGGATGCCCCGCTGTTCGGCATCATGCGGATGGATCTCCAGCACATCCTCGCGGTGCCAGAGAGCATTGTCAGTGCGCCGTGTCTGCGCTCCAACATTGTACTGGCTTAGGATTCGTCCGGTGGTCAGCAGCAACGGAAAGCGTGGCCCAGTCCGTTCATCAGTGGGTACGTATTCAGTGATGAAAAAACGCCCCTTGCCACGGACAAACCGGCCGACATGCATCACCGGCGTACCCAGCGGTGCCTTGTTGTTACACGGCCACTGGACCGACCCAACGCGGTCGAGAAGAGCGAACGAAACACCTTCGAACGTCGGCGTGAGGCGAGCGATTTCGTCCATGATCTCCGAAGGGTGAGTATAGCGCATGTCGCAGCCCATCGCCTGAGCGATCAGCTGCGTGATCTCCCAGTCCTCATACCCGTTCTTGGGAGCCATCACCTTGCGGACGGATTGAATGCGCCGTTCAGAGTTCGTGAAAGTTCCGTTCTTTTCGAGGAAGCTTGAACCGGGTAGGAACACATGCGCAAACTGCGCAGTCTCGTTGAGAAACAGATCCTGCACGACGACGCACTCCATCGCCGTGAGACCGGCGGCCACATGCTTGGCATCAGGATCGGACTGGGCGATGTCCTCGCCCTGAATGTAGAGTCCCTTGAAGGTACCGTCGACTGCCGCATCGAACATGTTCGGGATGCGAAGTCCCGGCTCCGGATCAAGACTTACGCGCCAGTCCTCCTCAAAAAGCTGCCTGACCTCAGGAATGCCGACATGCCGATAGCCGGAGAACTCATGCGGGAAACTCCCCATGTCGCAGCTTCCCTGAACATTGTTCTGGCCGCGTAGCGGATTCACACCAACTCCAGGTCGGCCGATATTGCCGGTTGCCATTGCCAAGTTGGCGAGAGCCATCACCGCGGTGGAGCCTTGGCTGTGCTCGGTAATGCCGAGCCCGTAGTATATTGCCGCATTACCTCCCGTGGCATAAAGCCGCGCGGCCCTACGCACGAGTTCGGGCTCTACTCCCGTAAGTGGCCCGACCACCTCAGGACTGTTACTAGGGTCGGAGGCGAAGGTACGCCATACTTGGAAGGCGTCGAACTCACAGCGCTCGCGGACGAAGGCCTCATCAACCAGCTCCTCTGTCACAATGACGTGAGCCAGTGCGTCGAGGATAGCAACGTTGGTACCCGGGCGCGTAGGAAGGTGGACATCCGCTTTAACGTGTGGGCAGCGCACGAGATCGATGGATCTGGGGTCGATGACAATAAGCTTTGCGCCATCGCGCAACCGCTGTTTCATGCGTGAGGCAAACACTGGGTGGCCGTCTGTTGGATTCGCACCAATTACCAGAATCGTATCTGCGTGGTCGATGCTGTCAAAATCCTGTGTGCCCGCTGACGTACCGAAAGTCTCGTTGAGGCCGTAGCCTGTCGGCGAATGGCAGACACGGCCACAGGTGTCGACATTGTTGTTGCCGAACCCAGCCCGCACCAGTTTCTGCACGAGGAACGTCTCCTCGTTGGTGCACCGGGATGACGTGATGCCGCCAATAGCCCCTTTTCCAAACTTGGCCTGGATGCGCTTGAATTCTGAGGCGACGTGGGCAATCGCCTCATCCCACGACACTTCCCGCCATGGTTCTGTGATCAGCTTGCGTAACATAGGCTTGAGGATCCGGTCCGGATGTGTTGCGTAGCCCCAGGCGAACCGGCCCTTCACGCACGAATGACCATGATTCGCCTTGCCATCCTTATACGGCATCATACGAACGACTTGGTCACCGCGCATCTCGGCTTTGAAGGAACAGCCTACGCCGCAATAGGCACACGTCGTAACAACCGAGTGCTCCGGCAGGCCAATCTGAATCAGTGACTTCTCGGTTAGCGCAGACGTTGGGCATGTCTGCACGCAGGCTCCGCACGAGACACATTCAGAGTCGAAGTAGCGTTCATCCATGCCGGCGACCATTCGAGAGTCGAACCCCCGCCCGGAAATTGTCAGGGCATAAGTCCCCTGCACATCATCGCAGGCGCGTACGCAGCGTGAGCAGACAATGCAACGGGATGGATCATAAGCAAAATACGGGTTGCTCTCATCGATAACCGCGCCAACATGGCTGGCCCCATCCCGGCCGTAGCGCATCTCCTTCAATCCGACAGCAGCTGTCATCTCGAAGAACTCGGAACCACCCTTCTTCGGATCAGAAAGCCAGTCCTCAGGGTAATCCGAAGCATAGAGTTCCATCACGCCGCGGCGCAGCTTGGCGAGAAAATCGGTCTGGGTATGAACGATCATACCCTCAACGACCGGCGTCGTACAGGAAGCTGGTGTGCCAGGGCGTCCTTCAATCTCGACCAGGCAAAGCCGGCAAGAACCAAACGCATCAAGGGAATCAGTAGCGCAGAGCCTGGGAATCTTTATACCTGTCTCCATCGCCGCCCGCATCAGCGAAGTGCCCTCAGGTACACTAACTTCTTCTCCGTCGATGGTTAACTTTACCAACTTTTCAGCTTTGACCAACTTCGTACCGTAGTCGATTTCCTGAATGAGTCCCATAGTGGTTCTCCTCCTTAAGGGGACAACGACAGGTGCCGCGGTCCACGAAATCCACAGAAAATGTTGAGCGTGCTCGGCACAAAACACAGCTTCTGCCGGAACCGTCCTAACGCTCCTCTGGCTTCAAACCTGACACGCTCAATCCCTTGACATTGTGGTGTCTACTCCACCGGAGTCTTTCGCATCGCCGCGTGCTGCTGTCAGCTGGCGGCGCAGCTCGCGAAGTTCCTCGAAACGACTGGTCACATCACGCAGAATTGCTACAACCCCGTCAACGCAGCCGTCATTATCCCGTAGCATCACGATCGTGAACTCGACCGAGATGCGTCTGCCATTGCCCATGATGGCAGGCACCGACAGAAGGTCCCCTTCCCCGTATCGGGTCCGACCTGTTTCAATGGCGCCCGCCCAGGCTTTCCAATGACGGGCTCTTAAAGATTCCGGAATAATGATGTCGAGCGAGCGACCAACTGCCTGATCCGCCGGAAATCCAAAGATGCGTTCGGCGCCGGGATTCCAGAATTGAATAGTGCCATGACGGTCAGTAAACAAAATAGCATCAGAACGTGTGCGAACAAGTTCGTGCGCCAGCCGACCAGCAAAGTCTGTACTCGCGGATAGTGTCATAGAAAGTCCTTTGGGTAAGCTCTCGCAAAGATCCCCACCGACATCGCCGCTCTCCGGAAGCTATCAAGCACACTGTCTCTCATCAAAACACCGCGGGGGGTAACAGCGCCTGCGAAGCCGGCTGCCCCTTGAGCAAAGACGAGCCTGGAGGGCGGCCGGAAGCACAAGACCTTATGCTGCCCATTTCAGACCGATGCTCGGTTGTCTGATTGCCATATGGAGCAACTCCACCCGCCGTGGCCAAATCTATCCGCCCTACGACTAAGGGCAGACGCATGATAATACTCTAATTGGCGTTAAACAAATTCATTTGATTGTGTTTAAATACAAATTTATTCATACAAACTATGGACATCAATCAAGCCCGCACCTTCCTCGAAATAGTCCATACCGGCAGCTTTATCGCTGCCGCCGAACGGCTTCATATAACCCAAACGGCGGTAAGCGCTCGCATCCGAGCTCTCGAGAACTTGCTAGGTCGCCGCTTGTTCATCCGCAACAAGGCGGGCGCACGGCTGACGCCAGCCGGCGAACGGCTCGTCCGGCACGCGATGACAATGACACAGGTCTGGGAACGGGCGCGACAGCAAGTTGCTCTGCCTGCTGGCCGCAGGGACGGCATCAGCATCGGTGGTGAGGCAAGCCTATGGGACCCTTTGCTCACCGACTGGCTCGTATGGATGCATCGGGAATGTCCGGAAATTGCGCTGCGGGCAGAAATCGATAGCCCAGCCAGTTTGTTGATGCGTGTGCAGGACGGATCGCTTGATCTTGTCGTTCTCTACAATCCGCCTTCATACCCGAATTTGGTGACGGAACTGTTGCTCGAAGAGAAGCTCGTCTTGGTTACGACCTCAGTTGATACAACTCTCGTACCTGAGAGCTATGTCTACGTGGACTGGGGTGCAGTCTTTGGAACCAGCCATCAGAGTGCCTTTCCCGAATTAAGCAGCCCTCCCGTGTCGATCTCGTTTGGTCCTCTGGCTTTGACCTATTTGCTGACAGTGGGTGGCTGCGGCTATTTCCGATTTAGCGCCGTGGAGCCGTTTTTAACCTGCGGCCGTCTACGACGCGTCAAGAATGCACCCGACTTTTCTCATTCCACATATCTTGTCTATGCCGAGCATCTTGATAGCGGTCTCCTTCATAGGGTTCGGCAGGGCCTAAAACACATAGTCGCGATTGGTGAGCGTCCCGGCTTACCGAAGCCACCGACTCCGCGCAGCCGACGACGGCAGGTGAAACGGCCCTAACGCGCACCGGCAGGATGCAGCCGCATTTCGCGGTGAATCGTTCGGCGCAGGAATATGCCCGGACGGATGGGCCTTCTGGCAAGCAGGTTCACGTCAACCGGGTCGAATCGTTCAGTTTCTTCATGCGCCGTGTAGTGACGGGTGTGTTTCGCTCCATCTCCGTCAAGCATCCCGGGCACTATACCGGAGACGCGACATTTCGCTTGAACCGGAAGACAGACTCCTGTCTCGACCCCATGGCGCGGATGATCTGCAATGGTGAAGGTCGGCTGTTGGCCTATACTATGCCTTTCTGACGGCGAAGACGGCCTGATGGCACGGCGAAAGCCCACGGGCGGGCCAGGTTCGGTAGTGCGCACCGACCTGGTTTCCTCCAATATCACGGCAGCAAGGGAAGCCTAGGTTCGCACGGCTCTCACCGCCTACCGGCGCGGTCATGCTGGCTGCCGGGCAATGGCGGCTGTTCTTCGAGATGGGATGGCCGGTTCAACAAGAACCCTGACAACGACAAGACCACGTGCGCGGCAATGATCGGTGCGGCTTGATCAGCGGGCTGGGTGCTTGCAGGTACCATCCAGGGCGACCCAACAGGACCGCTTCGGGATCACCTCGAACGAGGTGAGCCCGGCCTCGATGTCACAGACAGGCTCGTGCCGTGGCTACGTCGACAAGCGAAATCGCCCGTCG
>JAJZBH010000202.1 GCA_021799015.1 Pseudomonadota bacterium | reverse complement strand
ACGGTCGCTTTTATTTACGGAAACTGTGAGTGAGAGGCTATGTCGGCGAGTATTTTCCCGTTAATTCACTCACATCGAAGAGCTATTGACGTTTTTTGGTAGGCATAACCGTTCTAAAACTGACCTAGAATAACTTGTAAATACAGAGGCTCGCAGTCCTAGGATTGCGGGCCTTTTTTATCTGCTTACATTTTCTTGATGGTTTGGCATTCTGTGTACTACGGAGTACCTATAAAATCCGTAAACCAAACCTTGGGTACGCGGTGCGGATGATTCGCCTCGAATCCGGCGAGCGACTCCCCATCCTTGTTTCGAGGTCTGGACTCCCCCTCTTCGATCCCACGCTCTATGTCCTGGCCGAGCTCCGGGCTCGGAACCGTTCCGGCGCCACGATCGAGCAGGCCTTGCGCGCGATCATGGTCGCCTAGTTCGAAATGGGGGTTAACGAACCCCGGGGTATCGGCGACGGCAGCCACGGTGCACCTGTTGGTGTTGGTGCATCGCCAACGTGTCGAGAGAGAAAGAAGCTAAGGTCAGGGCTACGCCCGAGTGAACATGAGGCAGCCGAGAGGCCGCATTGCCGTCACTGGCCAGCGATCGCTCTGCGGAGGGCAATTGAAGCCTCTTTGGGGAATCGAGCCCTTGACTCTAACGTTCACATCTGTAATCATGCGAGCGTTTACGGCTGTAACTGGTGTGTTCCTGATGTCCAAAGTCACCTCGATTTCGGAAGCTGAATCCGTAATCATGCAAGCGTTGTGGGCACGCAGCCCGCTCACAGCGGAAGACGTACTTGACGCGCTGGCAGACGTCACGGATTGGCAAGACGCGACAGTGAAAACCTTGCTCAATCGTCTGTTGAGGAAGGGAGCCATTCGCGCCCGCAAGCAAGGACGGCGATATCTCTACACCCCGATTCTGGCCCGCGATCAATGGCTGCTTCAGGAAAGCTCCGGGCTGCTAAATAGACTGTTTGGCGGTCGCGTTGCACCGCTGGTAGCGCATTTCAGTCAACACCGGAAACTCTCGGTAAGGGACGTGCAAGAGCTGAGAAAGCTATTGGATGAAATCGATCATGGCTAGCGAATTAACAATGCTACTGCTTGCTACGCTCATTTCAAGTGCGGCACTGCTTCTGATTGGCGTGCTACGGGCGCCACTGCGTCACGCATTCGGTGCACGTGCGGCGTACTGGGTCTGGCTTCTGGCGCCCGCAAGCATCATGGGTCTCTTCGCCCCTCGACTCAATCTCGCCACGGCCGAGACGACTCAAACTATTTCCAGTGCCACCGGTCACGCATGGCAGGTAATTCCGGTCGCATCGACAGTTTTGAATCACATCGACGTCCCGGCCACATTCGGACTTCTTCTCTGGTTGGCCGGCGTGCTGGCAGCGCTGTGTATCACCGTCTTCCGGCAGCAGCGCTTTGTTCACGCGTTGGCTCCGCTTTCCAAGGGTCCAGACGGCACGCTGCGTAGTGGCGCCATCGTCATGCCCTTGGTGATCGGGGCATGGCCGCCCCGGCTCATCATTCCACTGGACTTCGAGCGGCGCTACAGCGAATCGCGGCGTAAATTGATGCTGGCGCACGAGGCTATGCATCTGGCACGTTGGGACACTCCGGTTGCCGCGCTGGCCGCCGGCTGGGCATGCATTTTCTGGTTCAACCCGTTGGTCTATTGGGCTGTTTCGCGCCTGCGATTCGATCAGGAATTGGCCTGCGACGCCACAGTTCTTTCACAATTCAACGGCAGTGGGCGCGATTACGCAACAGCGCTTCTCGACGCTCAGATGGCCAATCAGATGAGGGTCGCGGCGCCAGTCGGGTGTCATTGGCAGTCAGCCCACCCACTCAAGCAGAGGATCGCCATGTTAAGGAAGAAATTGCCAGGGCATATGCGAACGAAGTTAGGCGTGGCCGTTGCGATTGCAATCAGCGTGCTCGGATCTGCGGCAGTATGGGCCGCGCAACCGCAAAACCTCACTGCAGGATCGCCGGTTGTTCTGAGCATGATTTGGTTCGCGGATCATGATCCAGGGTTCCCCGGACGCATCGTACGGGTGAGTGTGAGCAACCGGCTGGTGCATGATGGCGAAGAACTCGCGTCAATGTCGCCGGATAGGAATTATGAGGTAGCCTGCACTCCCCGCGCATTGCCACATGGAACCCCACCCAGAGAACCGACCGTGATCGTTCGCTGCAAACTCGGCGTTGATGGTAGAGTCTTTGCCGAACCCGCGACCGTGATTCGCGAAGGACAACTGGTGGCTCTCGATATGAGGGACCCGACGACCGGAACACGACTGTACGTCGTACTGAGTGCATCTACGTCTCGCGAACGGGTACATCAGGCGGAGCGGCGATGACTGTTGGTCTCACGTGCCCAAGCGGTTACCCAGAATGATCCCGTTTCCGGACACCTGAATCGCGCTGCCTCCCCGGGAGAGATTCGGGTTTAGGTTACGCCTAAAAGTGCTGAGGCGTCCCCGGACGATCGAAATCAGCGGCGAGGGAACGGCCGCTCTCGGGGTCCTAATAACACGAGTCGAATGTCCCCTGTGGACGTACCGGGTCGCTCAGGGGCCGAGAGGCTGATAGTTGCCCCAAGCGGGCATCCGACGTGACCGCTTTGGAGCGGTATGTACACCCGACGATGCGGCGCTTTGCGCGTGGTCACGCCTGCGCGCTGCCAAAGCTTTGAGACAGCCAACCAGCAGTCTCGCCGTGTCGGCATTCATTGTGACGTCAGCCCCCAGTAATCCACGCAGGAGAGCTACTGGCGTGTTCACCTTGGGTGAATTTGCGCGCATCAGCACCGACCGGGCTGGTCGCTGCGTTCTTAAAAAATTCCGCGTAGCATGCGCTGACAGATACGAAGCCGATTTATCGGCGCACAGGTGGCAGTTTTTTGGGGGCGCGTATGGATCAAGAAGTTCTTCGTCCTATTGATATAGATCTCTGCAAGGGACTCGGCTGCCGCTTCAGACGGTGCGACGCACACGGATGCCGCACGTTCATCAAAGGAGATGAGACGCGCCACGATATTTGATGGACCGGTTTTCAAGATCAGTGATGGACGTGTGCTTCCGGCACGCGTGCGTGACTGGTGGGACCGGGATTGATAGCGTTTCTGCCACGCCCAATTCGGGCGATTGGAGGAACGTATGGGCAACAGAGAGAACGTGCAGCCGCAGGACCTGGTCCG
>JAJZBH010000032.1 GCA_021799015.1 Pseudomonadota bacterium | reverse complement strand
CCGATCTCGGATCAGACGAACGCCAAGCAGCATTGATGCTCATCGCCTAATCCGCTTCGCCGAATCGAGAGCAGTTGCCGAAGCTCTCGTACTGTCGATATTCCGAGCCTATTTTCATGATGGTGCCGATATTGGCAAACACGAGGTTCTGGTGTCTCTCGCCGTAGAGGCCGGCCTTGATCATCGAGAAGTGAGCAAATTTCTTGTCAGCGATGAAGCTATTGAATGCGTCCACTCAGATAACCTTCAGGCGCACCGGCTTGGAATCAATGGTGTACCGTGTTTCGTCATCGACCAAAGTAGGGCCATCGCCGGGGCACAGGAACCTGATGTTCTTGAAAAACTTTGTGATCTCGTAAAGGCGGAAAGTCCTGCCGATGCCTGGTCGACTTAGATATCGACCGCGCTTTCATACTTCAATGCCACAGGGATGTCGGCTGGATACCCGGTTGAAGCGTAGGTTGATGACCCTGCTTCCCTCGTTGCTGTCGCATAACGCGGTTCCAAACTCGTTCGGAAACTCCTTTAGCCGCAATTGAAGAGCATTGATATTGATCTTCCGTCTCCGGGCGCACCATGGCACAAGACTCATATGCGCCGTCGAACCATCATAACCTCGCTGCCTCTGTTGGCTACCGCAACCATGCAACAAGCCAGCGCGTCCAATTTCGAGAAATTCGTGGGGACGCTGCACCGCCGCGCACGACAAGACGGAATCCCGTCCCGCATCGCCGACGCCGCACTTACCGATATCACCCCAAACCAGGCCGTCATAAAACTGGATCAACACCAGCCGGAGTTCACGCTCACGTGGAAGCAATACCGTGCCCTGACAGTAACGCCGGTGCGCATCGCGAACGGCCGACAGGAATTAGAAGAAAATGCGGATGTGATAGCCGCGGTTACGCGCCGTTTCGGTGTCCAAGCTGCGCCCATTATGGGGATATGGGGCATCGAAAGTAACTTCGGCAGAATCCAAGGCAGCTTCCACGTGGTTGACGCCCTCGTGACACTCGCGTGGTTCGACAACAGCGAGTATTTTACCAACGAGGTAATCGCCGCCATGCGTATCGCGGCTCGCGGAGATGCGCCGCTTTCGATGTTGCGCGGCTCGTGGGCTGGTGCAATGGGGCAACCCCAATTTATGCCCAGCGTATACCTTGATACGGCCATTGATTTTTCGGGCCGTGGACGGCCGAATATATGGACATCAATCCCCGATAGCCTCGCATCAATTGCCAATTACCTTCATAAGGCAGGTTGGCGGGCTGGATTCCCCTCAAGCGAGCAGGTCCTTCTACCGGACGGGTTTGACGATCGCGTGGCAGGGGAAAACCGCTTCTTGTCACTTCGCCACTGGCAAGCACTGGGCGTACAGCGTCTCCCAAGCGCCGTACCATTACCGGGAGGTACAAAGGCATCGCTCTTGCTGCCGGACGGATCGCCTGGAGCTGCATTTCTCGTCTATGCCAATTTTAGAGTGATCCGCAGGTACAACGCCTCAGACCTTTACGCTCTTGCCGTCGGCGATTTGGGCCGGTCTATCCTGGGATGATACGACAGGCCAGCGCGGCTGCTTTTATCCTTCTTCCGAGCCTTTTGGTCGGTGGCTGCGCTTGGCTTGGCCGCAACACAGCTAATACAGACGCAGCGGCGATTCATGTGGTCATAGGCCCCCCGTACCAGTCGGGTGGTATGTGGCATTATCCTCGTAATTTCGTTTCCTATAATAAAACCGGTTTGGCGATCATTATCCCTCCAGGGCACGAGGCAATGACAACAGATGGAGAGATGTTTTCCCAATCCTCGCTAACGGCGGAAAGCCCCACGCTCCCCCTACCATCGCTGGTACGACTAACCGATTTGGTCAACGGACGCGCAATAGTAATCCGGGTTAACGATCGAGGGCCGATGCATTCTGGGCGCTTGATCGCCGTCACCAGAAAAGTTGCCAAACTGCTGGAATTCCCGCGCGGTGGTGTTGTTGAAGTCAGAGTACAGTTGCTGGTTCAACGTTCAGCCGCTCTCCGGACTTCAATTCGGAGGCCGACGCAAATCATCGCCGTGCCGATAGCAACCGTTCAGGCAAGAGCTTTACCACCACCTCCAGGAGCAGCGGGAACTGCCGGCAACATCGCAAACGCCACACAGCATAAATTTTCGTCGAAGTTACCCCAGGCACGAACATCCTTGAATGGTCGAGTTGAGAACACAGCCCCAGATCCCGGCCCGCTCTACGTCTCGATCAATGGCTTCGGTAGTGCGCCCGATGCGTATGGAATCCGGGCGAAGCTCGGAACGATGCCTGCCGGGATTGTGCCAGTTCAAGGTACCGGCCGGACCCTCTACACGATCAAGGTAGGCCCTTATTACTCGGTGACGGCGGCAGATTCGGCCTTCAGGCGAGTGCTCGATCTGGGCATCCCGAACCCCGAAATCACTGTGCGTTAAGGCGGAGTCGGTGATGATTTCCCGTGGTCTCCTGATCACTATCGAGGGTGGCGAAGCAGTGGGAAAGTCCACTCAATTGCTTCATCTCGCTGAAAGGCTGCGGGGAGCTGGCCACTGCGTCGTCACGACCCGCGAACCCGGTGGAACACCCGGCGCTGAAGCCATTCGCGGGGTCATGTTGGATCCAGCGACCGTACTCGATCCGCTGGCCGACACTCTGCTGGTATTTGCCGCCCGGGCTGATCACGTCGCACACCTGATAAGGCCAGCGCTAATGCAGGGCAAAATTGTACTTTGTGATCGATACGTCGATTCAACATTAGCCTATCAGGGGTATGGCCTTGGTGTTGACCTAACGTCGATCCGACTTCTCTCAAGTATGATCGGGCTCGACCCTGACCTCACGTTCATTCTCGATCTGTCCCCCGATTCGGCGCTCGCCCGCCTGAGTAACCGGCAAGGGGCTCTTGACCGTTACGAGCGATTCACCCCTGCCTTTGCCGCCCGGGTAGCCGCCGGTTTCCGCGCAATCGCTATGGACAACCCCCATCGATGCCTATTGATTGATGCAGCCGCCGAAATCGAGAACATCACCAGGTTGATGTTCGACGCGATCCAAACGAAGCTTGGACGCCCGTGATACCGCCTCGAGCAAACCCTGAACTTTGCGGTCAGGACGAAGCCAGCGCCAAACTCCGGGCCTCGGTACGGGCTGGGCGGCTACACCATGCGTGGCTGATCTGCGGTCCACCGGGCATAGGCAAAGCTACTCTCGCCTATCGTTTTACGCGATGGCTACTGTCCGGTGCCATCTCCGAAGACTTATCGCTTGCGCCGAGTCATGGTGTGTTTCGCCGCATCGCTGCAGGCTCACACCCGGATCTTCTAGTAATTGAACGGCGCTTTGATGAGCGACGGAAACGTCTCCAAAGCGAAATCGTAGTCGACACGGTCCGGGAGGCAGCTGATTTCCTTCATTTGACGCCGTTTGATGGAGGATGGCGCATCGTACTCGTCGATGGCGCGGAAGCCATGAACCGCAATGCAGCCAACAGTCTCCTCAAGCTGCTAGAAGATCCGCCTGAGCGGGCTATCTGGCTGCTGGTAAGCCATGCGCCCGGTCGCTTGCCTCCGACCATTCGATCGCGGTGTCGCCGGCTGGACTGCCAACCGCTTGATGATCGAATCGTTGAGGATCTCGTCCTCAAAGCGTTACCTGCCCTTACTTCCAGTCGGCGGCACGCATTGGTAGCGCTCGCGGACGGATCTATCGGGCGGGCGCTCGCGATGGCCCAGGGCGATGCTCTGAATCTTTCAGAACTGGCCGCCGAGATTTTGAACACCGCCGCTATTGCTCCCCCACGAGCGGCAGCAATCAGCGAACAGGTCGCGCGCACAGAGGATGGTTTCGTAATCTTCATCGATCAACTGCGTATTGCACTGGGTCGCCTCCTGCGCACGGCTGCGCGAGATGGGATTGAGGCGATCTCCGCACCGATAATCGTGCAGCGTGGCCTTGATGGAGCGGCTTCCCTATGGCAGGAACTCGCCCGGGTCGAGGGAGAAGTCGATGGGCTGAACCTTGATCAACGCGCCGCCATTCTCCTTTTAATCGAACAACTGCGGACAGCATGATCTCCCCACGAATTCGACCGCGGTTCTATATTACGACACCCATTTACTATGTGAATGGTGCACCGCACATTGGGCACGCATACAGCTCGATCGCTGCCGATGTGATTGCCCGATTCAAAAGGCTCGACGGATTCGAAGTTTTTTTCCTTACCGGCACAGATGAGCACGGCCAGAAGATCGAAAAAGCAGCACAGGCGGCGGGCCAAGAACCTCAGGAGTTCGTGGATCGCAACGCCAATGCCTTCCGCGCCTTGGCGCGTGCGATCAATCTTTCTAACGATGATTTCATCCGTACCACCGAAATGCGGCATAAATCCGGCTGCATCGCACTTTGGCAAAAGCTCCAAACCGCCGGCGTCGTTTATCTCGGCCATTATGAGGGCTGGTACGCGACACGAGACGAAGCCTTCTATGCGGAGGACGAACTCGTCTTCGGACCAGACGGTATCAAACGGTCTCCTTACGGTGCGCCGGTCGAGTGGGTCCGCGAACCTTCGTTCTTCTTCAAACTCAGTGCCTTTCAGCATCGGTTACTAGCGCTGTACGACCAAAATCCTGAGTTCATCCAGCCTGCCTCGAGCCGAAACGAGATCGTCGCATTCGTCCGCGCCGGGCTTCGAGACATTTCCATCAGCCGAACCAGCTTCTCTTGGGGTGTCCCCGTTCCCGGCTCACCAGGTCATGTTATGTATGTCTGGGTCGACGCCCTAGCCAATTATATCACGGCTATGGGTTATCCGGATATGCAGGCGCCTCGGATGGCCTTTTGGCCAGCCAACCTACACCTAGTTGGCAAGGAGATAACCCGTTTTCACGCGGTATACTGGCCGGCAATGCTCATGGCTGCTGGCCTTCCCCTTCCTTGTCGCGTGTTTGCGAACGGTTGGTGGACCGTCGAGGGCGAGAAAATGAGCAAGTCCCTCAACAATGCACTCCCTGTCGAACCTCTGATCGCAGAATTCGGTCTTGACCCGTTGCGCTACTTTCTCATGCGGGAGATGCCGTTCGGTAACGACGGAGATTTCTCCCGCCGGGCCCTCATTAACCGATTAAATGACGAGTTGGCGAATGATCTGGGCAATCTCGCGCAACGTATATTGTCTTTCATCGCCAAGAACGCGGGCGGGATGCTCCCGCCCCATGGCCCGATGACAGAAGCCGATTTTCTCTTGCTGTCGCACGCGCGTTCGCTCGCGGCTAAGGTGCGTGATGCGATTGACCGCATGGCACTGCACGAGGCTCTGGATCAGATATGGAAGCTGGTGCGCAGTGCGAACGCTTACATTGACCATCAAGCACCATGGGCATTGCGTAAAACGGATCCACTGCGCATGGCCGCGGTACTCCGGATTTTGTGCGATGCATTGCTTGTCATTGGCGTTCTCCTTCAACCGTTTATGCCGACAACGATGGCTAAATTGCTTGACTTTCTGGCGGTGCCGCCAACCGCCCGCGACATAGCTGCGCTTGAATCGGCTCTGACCGACGGGTCACGTTTACCAGCCCCATCAGGCCTCTTTCCGCGCTTTACCGAGCCTGCGTGATTTCGCGACCCGGTCGCAGCTACCGCAACGGTGCTGCTCGTTTCGGTGTTTCGGTGCTGTCAGCCTAAGCCGATATGATGTCGACGCGTCCACGTGTAGCCGCCCATGGAACCGAAGTACGTCACGCAGACTGGCGCCGCGATCAGAATCAATCACGCCTCGAACGCCCATTAACCGCGCACTTTCAAAGTGTCGTTAGCAGCATGCCGTTCCCAAATCATGCCTTAGATGACTCGATAGCCCCCCTAACAATAGTGGGTGTCAGAATCTGCGGCAGCAGTTTCGCTGGAGCATGACTAGGTGGAAAATAGACGTAAAATGGCACGCCATCACGGTGATAACGGCTCAGAAATGCTGTGATGTTCCTTTCCCGCCGCGTCCAGTTGCCGTACATCAAGGTAACTCCGTGTGATGCAAAACTCTGGCGCACAGAACTTTGCGCAAGCGCCACACGTTCGTTCACTTGGCAGGTAATGCACCAGGCCGCGCCCACGTCGACAAAGACCGGCTTGCCTTCCGCACGCAGAGCATCCAGCCTCGCCCTTGAGAAGGGGATAGCATCCGGAATGGTGGTGATCTGCGTTCCCGAGGAGGGTGAAATATATGGCAGCAGAAAAAGGGCGGCAACGGCACTGATCAGCGCAACGCCACGAGGCCACCATCCACGGAAACGAAGCAACCAGAGCGCAAAGGCTATCAGCAGCGCCCCTACGGCTACCACCAGCACGCCGCTGGCGCCAACTTCAGTCGCCATCAGCCACAGTAGCCAGATCGCGGTCGCGAACATGGGGAAAGCCAGGAATTGCTTCAGGTTGGTCATCCACGGCCCTGGTTTAGGCAATACACGCCCTACACCGGGCATCACAGCCAGCAATACGAACGGTAGCGAAATACCAAGACCCAAAGCGCCAAATACGCTTACTCCCAAGGCGATAGGCGCAGCCAGCGCGGCAGCGATTGCACCAGCCATGAATGGTGCAGTGCACGGAGTCGCCACAACTACGGCGAGCAACCCGGTCGCGAAGCTGCCAAGGAGATCACCGCGGTTCGCGACTCCTGAGCCAAGGCCTTGGGCCGTGCGAAACTCGAACAAGCCAACAAAATTCAAGCCGATCGCGAACACCAGCCAAGCCATCGCAGCGACGAATGTAGGCGACTGGAATTGGAAGCCCCAGCCCAACGCCATGCCGCCAGCGCGCAAGGCAAGCAGGCCGCCGCCAAGAACGACCGTCGCAACGACGGCTCCAGCAGCGTATGCGATGGCATCTTGCCGAGCGCCCTTCCGGTCATCGGCGCCCATTTTGGCTATAGCAAAGGCCTTCATCGCCAGAACGGGAAAGACGCAAGGCATAAGGTTGAGGATCAGCCCCCCCAGCAACGCAGCACCGATCCAAACAAAGAACGGTGCGTGAGGCGTTGCGTTAAACTCGGGCTCAGATATGGCGTTGATTCTTACCACCTGCACGTGGCCGGAAGGGGCTGTGATTTCTATCACACCCTTCAACGGGCTTTTGAGCTCATGTGATTTTAATTTAAGATGAAGCAAAAACCCGTTGTTAAGAAACGATATTTTCTGATCAGACGCATTCTCGATCACGTTGGGACTAAACGGATAAAAATGTGCGGACTGGACGTTTTTTTTGCCCACGCCGGCACCCGTAATAATTAAAATGCCTTTGGGAGTGATGGCAGCACGGAAAGGTGATGCGTGCGGTTCGGCATGTGCTGCAGCGGCAAACAGGGCTGCTTGCTTTGATGGCGTCGGCGTACCCCTCGGCAAATGAAGGCCGAATTCTCCCGATTCCGGGAGGCAGATTTTTGGATTGCAGACTAACCACCTCGCACGTGCGTGTATGGCAATCCCAGCCACACTTGGGGGAGTCGGCAGTTCCAGCGTGAATGGCAATAGGACGGTGCCTGTCTCAACGTAAACACCCAATCCTTCGGCTTGCAGCCAAGAAGGGGCGGGGTATCGCAGCCCACCGAATTTGGCGCCCGGTGGCGAAAGCAAGTGTATCGATGGCGGCTGCCCAGCGTCGCCCGGGTCTGACCAATAAATGTGCCAGCCGGGTTGGAGGTGAAGCAGCAGACCTAATTCGGTCACCCGACCTTGAACCGCGCTGTTGGCAGATACAATTGAGACCGCCGCCTGTGGCGACCGCA
Source organism: Pseudomonadota bacterium (assembly GCA_021799015.1). GTDB lineage: Bacteria > Pseudomonadota > Alphaproteobacteria > Acetobacterales > Acetobacteraceae > Acidiphilium. Next base: position 12,167 of record JAJZBH010000032.1, on the reverse strand, counting down.
CCACATTGCTCTCTTCCGCTCGTGCAAGGGAGGGTATCGCAAACAGTACAGCAAGGCATATCAGAAACCGCAACATCCGACGCTTATCGCATATGTGGCGTCTGAATGCGATTATCCGCCGCGTCATGCGCGCTCTCGTTCAATCAAGGCTGGCGCGCAATGCTTCCAGCAATAGGAGCGTTTCCTGCAGCACGATACGCACTTGGGCGAGTTTCTGCTCTGCAGGCAGTTGATGAGTGGATGGGCGTGCGTTCGATGGCCGAGGCTCTGTCACTTTTTCAGGTACCTTCTCAGCTGGCTTTGAAGCGCCAACGGGAAGACTTGCCAGCAGGTCAGGCTCATCGCCTCGGCCTCTAACGCGCTCAGCTTCTGCAGCCTCGCGCTCTTCGAGGGAAGCCGGCGGGATGTGCTCGTGGAGCATACCCCCACCCTCTTTCAACAGCCGCTGCACGCCCTTAATTGTATATCCTTGAATATAAAGCAAATCGGATATTCTTCGCAGCAGCACTACGTCGTCTGGCCGGTAGTACCTGCGGCCACCGCCACGCTTCAGAGGCTTGATCCGCGGAAATTTTGTTTCCCAGAATCTGAGGACGTGTTGCGGCACATGCAAGTCGTCAGCCACCTCGCTGATGGTACGATACGCCTCCGCGGATTTGCGGCTGCGGCCGGAAGCAGGGTCGATATTTTTCGCGTTCACGGATTAGGGGCCGACATTAGGCCCTGATCCACCGCGTCACGTAGAATATGGCTCGGCCGGAACGTCAGAACCCGGCGGGGGAGGATTGGCACTTCGTGCCCGGTTTTTGGGTTCCGACCAACACGACGTCCTTTTTGACGGACAGAAAAGGTCCCAAAGCCCGTGATTTTCACGGAATCGCCTTCTGCCAGCGCCCGCCGCATCCGGTCGAGCATATCCTCAAGCAACTGCGCGGATTCGTTACGCGATAAGCCAACCGCTAGGTAAATCGCTTGGGCCAAGGCTGCGCGTGTCAACGTCCTCATTTTTCAAGATTACCAAGTTTTCCTTGGCGGTCAACAACGATCAGTACCCGAAGAATTTATATCACGCCCGAATTAATGCCGCCCCCCAAGTAAGCCCTCCACCTAATGCCTCGATTAAGACGAGGTGGCCCGGTTTGATGCGACCATCCGCGTATGCCTCGGCAAGGGCAAGAGGAATTGATGCTGCCGACGTATTGGCGTGGCGGTCGACCGTGACAACAACCTGATCTTTCCTTAAATTCAGACGCTTACCCATCGCGTCGATTATCCGGAGATTGGCTTGATGCGGTACCAGCCAGTCGATATCGGCAGGGGTCAGCCCATTTGCGCGAAGGGCTTCCTCTACAGCGTCGGAAAGTTTACCAACCGCATGGCGAAAAACCTCGCGACCGTTCATCACTAGCTTTTGGGGCTTCGTGCTTTGTCCCGTTGCCCCATCAATATAAAGGATGTCACCAAAACGACCATCGGCATGAAGATGGGTTGAAATTATCCCGCGACCACTCGCATCATCCGTCTCGTCGCTCCAAGTCAATACAGCAGCACCAGCACCATCGCCGAAGAGCACGCAGGTACTGCGATCCTGCCAGTTCATGATGCGGGAAAACACCTCTGTCCCAATAACAAGAGCGGCGCGACACTGTCTTGTGCGCAACATCGCATCAGCGACCGAAAGCCCATAAACGAAGCCCGAGCAAGCTGCCGAGATGTCGAACGCAAACCCCTTTGTGACACCGAGTTGCGCCTGAATCGTAGCGGCCGTGGATGGGAAGCCCTGGTCCGGAGTTGACGTCGCTACGATAATCGCGTCAACATTTCCGATCCCGAGTCGTGCATGATCCAGCGCGGCGCGCGCAGCCGCCGCACCCATGAACGCAGCCGTCTCGCTATCGTCTGCAAGGTGACGCTGGCCAATCCCGGTTCGTTCGCGGATCCATGCGTCGGAAGTATCGATCGTCGTCGCAAGTTCGTCATTGGAGACGATGCGCGCGGGCAAATAACCTCCAACGCCAGCGAGAAAGCTTCGTGTCATGATCAGTTTGCTGCAGTTTGCGTGCGAGGCGATGCCGGAATCGGCACAGTAACCAGGGCAGCACGATTCTCGTGCTGTTTCAAACCATCCCGGATCCGCTCATTAAAGCGATTGACCACCATGTCGAGGGCAACATCCACTGCGTGGGCAAATCCCTCCGCGTCTGCACCGCCGTGCGACTTCACCACGACGCCGTTCAGGCCAAGGAGAACGGCTCCATTATAGCGCCTGGGATCGAGCCACTCTCGAAGGCGGTTCAAGCCGGGGCGCGCCAAAAGATAGGCAAGCTTCGCGATCGGCGAAGCTGTAAAGACACGCCGCAGCAGCTCAGCCACCAACTTCAAAGCTCCTTCCCCGGTTTTCAACGCCACGTTACCGGTAAAACCATCTGTAACAATTACGTCAACCGTGCCTGCAGCAATGTCGTGCCCTTCGACAAATCCATGAAACTGCTGACTGATCGGGCTCATCCGGAGCGCTTCGGCAGCCCGCTTCAGAATTTCATCGCCCTTCATTTCCTCGGACCCGACATTCAGTAGTCCGATAGTGGCATGAGGCAATCCAAGGACAGTCCGCGCGAATGCCTCACCCATAACCGCGAACTCGACGAGGTTCCGGGCGTCGCAAAGCATGTTGGCGCCAAGATCAAGCATAACGACATCACCTCTGGCAGACGGCCCGATCGCCGCCATCGCCGGACGATCAATGCCGCTCATCGTCTTCAGAACAATTTTTGCAAGTGCCAGTAAGGCCCCTGTATTGCCTGCCGATACAACGCCAGCAGCTTCGCCATCCGCAACAGCCTCAATCGCCCGCCGCATTGATGCATCGCGTAAACGCAAGGCAGCGGTAGGTTTAAGGTCATCCGTGATCTGTTCGGTCGTTGGGCGCAACAACACACGGCCTGCTAAGCGTTTCGTACCGGCCAGCAGCGGGCGTATTCGACCTTCTGAGCCAAAAACCAAAAAGCGAGCCTGAGGATGGCGCTCCGCCGCTATCTCAAGCCCGGAAATGATCGCCGCAGGTGCGTTATCTCCCCCCATGGCATCGACAGCAAGCAACACGCTGCCTTGCGGCCCTAGGGCAATGGGTAATGCATCTGCCCCAGTCTCGCCCAACAGGGATTCGGAGAACTCACTCACAACAAACACCACGCCACGGGACCGGTTAGGTGAAGTGCGTCAGACTCGCACCACACCCTTCAATGCTTTACCGACCGCCGCCACTTCTCGACCATCGTAGTGACCGCAATGACCACAAACATGATGAGGCCGCTTGAGTTCTCCGCAATTACTGCATTCGGCATGTGATTCTGCGGCAAGGCCGTGATGGCTGCGGCGCATACCGCGCCGTGAGGGGGAAGTCTTTCGCTTGGGTACGGCCATCGGATAATCTCTACTTCGGTCAAAAATGGTTGCGGTGCGGCAGTGTTACCAAACCGTGAAGCGCGCGGCTTAGCAGAGGAGACGGTTTGGGGCAAGCAAGTTAGCTCCGAGGCATCTCTAATCCACCAAGTCAATGACCGTTCGAAGTGCCTCCTGGCGAAGCCGGACGATCCTAAGTTGCGCCTGTCAACGTGGTCGCAGCAGGAGGAACCCTGTGACGCGCAGACAGGTTCCACTTGTTCCGAGGGATTCTGCAGATCAGCCAGCCTTGACGGCTCTCCGGCTGTTCTAGTGGACGCGGTTCCTCCGGACCGACAGGGCCAGATTACGGAACTCCAGCCGTTGGAAATAAATGCCGCGCACCTGTTCTTTTAATTAGCCACGTGCCACTGCGCGTAGGGCTCAATCTTGGTCAACTTCAACCGGCCGGGCCGGAAAGTGAAGCAGCGGTACTGTCAGCAACGCGCGATGCCCAGTCGATACAGGCCGAATCTCTTTGTGAAAATTGGCCGCTTCAACCCCAGCAACGCAATGTAGGCTTTTCTACTAGTCCGACCCGGGGTATGAGCCTCGCATGCTCGTACCAGGCCGGCACCTTCTGGGAATCGAAGGATTAAACCCCGCTGTCATCAGCAGCCTACTTGACCTTGCGGAGAGCTATGCTCTCCTCAACCGCTCGGGGGAAACCCGACGCGATGTGCTGCGGAGCAAGACGCTGATCAATTTGTTTTTCGAGGACAGTACGCGCACACGCACCAGTTTTGAATTGGCAGGAAAACGACTCGGCGCCGATGTCATCAATATGCCGGTTTCAACATCCTCGGTTTCAAAGGGCGAAACACTGCTGGACACCGCCGCGACGCTTAACGCTATGAATTGTGACATATTGGTCGTACGCCACAAATCCTCGGGAGCACCCGCCTTACTAGCGCAGAAGGTCGATGCCGCCGTTATAAATGCAGGCGACGGCATGCACGAACACCCAACTCAAGCATTGCTTGACGCCCTAACCATACGCCGGCATCGTGGCCGACTTGAAGAGTTAATCGTCGTTATCTGCGGCGACATCGCGCATTCGCGCGTTGCGCGATCCAACTTTTTGTTACTGACATCGATGGGCTGCCACGTCCGCGTTATAGGCCCCCCAACTCTAATCCCTACGGGCATCGAGCAATTTGGTGTAACGGTTCACCACGACATGCGTTCAGCCCTCGAAGGCGCGGACGTAGTAATGGCGCTTCGCTTACAGACTGAGAGAATGATCGTAGACCAAACCGGTGGTGGGTTAATCCCAAGCGCTCGCGAATACTTTACATATTTTGGACTGGATCCCGTGAAACTTTCGTACGCCAAGCCTGATGCCTTGGTGATGCACCCTGGCCCCATGAACCGCGGCGTGGAAATTGCCAGCCAAGTTGCCGATGATTCGGCTCACTCTGTAATTCGAGAGCAGGTTGAGATGGGCGTTGCCGTGCGAATGGCCGTTCTCGATACACTAGCCCAACGGGTATTCGGCAATGTTTGACCCCCCGCGCGACACGCTCATTACCGGCGCCAGAATTGTCGATCCGGCAACCGGTTATGATGAGGTTGGCGACCTACTAATCAAAGCAGGCAAAATCCTCGATTTTGGCGGCAGTTTTGGGGAGCCAGAGGGATCCACGATCATAGATGCTTCGGGGATGGTACTCTGCCCCGGGCTTGTAGACTTGCGCGCATCACTCGGCGAACCCGGCTTCGAATATCGCGAAACGATCGAATCCGCAGCCTTGGCCGCATCGGCTGGCGGCATCACCACTGTAGCCGTGCTCCCCGACAACGCGCCAGCAACCGATGACGCCGCCCTCGTCCGGGCTTTGGCGTCCGCTGGAGACGCCACCGGACGCATCAATATCCTGCCCTATGGCGCCGCAACCCGGGGTTGTGTTGGTAAAACGATCGCAGAATATGGATTACTTCGCGAGGCCGGAGCAATCGCTTTCACCGACGGCACACGCGCCATAGGATCAGCTGCTCTGATGCGCCGGGCGCTTTCCTACGCACGGGGTTTCGGTGCAGTGATCGTGCAGCATCCGGAAGAGCCTAGTCTGGCCGGTGGTGCGGCAACTGAAAGCGCACGCGCCACACTTATGGGTCTTCCCGGAATCCCCGCCTGCGCCGAAGCCATGCTGGTTGAGAGGGATCTCAGACTTGTCGAACTCACCGGTGGCATGGTTCATTTCGCGCACGTCTCCACCGGCGCGGCACTTGACCTGATTCGCCAGGCAAAGGCGCGAGGCATCAATGTCACCTGCGATACGGCCCCACCCTATTTTGACCTAAATGAAACCGCAATCGGCGACTTTCGCACGTATGCCAAGCTGTCACCGCCGTTGCGAATGGAAGAAGATCGCGTAGCCGTCGTCGCTGGTCTGGCAGATGGGACAATTGATGCGATCGTGTCGGACCACCAGCCCCGGGATGCCGACGACAAACGCCTACCTTTTGCCGAAGCTGCACCGGGAGCCTCCGGGCTCGCGACATTGCTCGCAATCACGCTCGCGAAAGTTCATGGTGGGGAGCTGTCGATGATGGCGGCCCTCGCCCTACTGACCACGCGGCCAGGCAGCCTCTTCGGGCTCGACACCGGCAGAATCGGCAAAGGAAGACCGGCGGATCTCTGCCTGTTCGCGCCAGAGCGCGCTTGGTTGATTCAATCCGGCAGTCTGCCTGGCAAAGCACAAAACACTCCGTTTGACGGTCGTGCGGTCGAAGGCATCGTGATCGGCACCTGGAAAGCTGGACGGCGGGTATTCGGATGATACGTAACGCCTTAGTCGCTTATCTTATATGTTCGGTTCCGTTTGGGCTTCTACTTACGCGGTTCGCAGGCTTGGGCGATATTCGTGAAATTGGTTCCGGCAACATAGGCGCAACAAATGTGTTGCGTACCGGACGTAAAGGTCTTGCCGCATTAACCCTAGTGCTTGATGGCTTAAAAGGTGTGGTGGCAGTGCTGATTGCAGGCAGCAACCCTGTGATCAGCGCAATGTTCGCCGTTGTCGGACACATGTTTCCGATATGGCTCCGTTTTCGCGGCGGCAAAGGGGTCGCGACCGGTCTGGGCGTGCTACTGGCATTAGCGTTCCCAGTCGGCGTGCTTGCATGTGCGACTTGGATCGGCATGGCGCTGTGGAAACGTTACTCTTCGGCTGCAGCCCTGAGTGCGTTCGGAGTTAGTCCACTTGCCGCCATGATTTTCGGTGAACCTTGGTCGATCACGGCATGCACGGCGGTGATCGCAGCATTGGTCGTTTACAAACATCGAGGCAACATCAAGAGACTGTGCTGCGGTGAAGAGCCGCACATAAATTTTGGCGCTTTATAGCCGGCAAATCCAATACGGGATTTGCTTTACCGCACCCGAAACCGCTTCTTCTTGCGCCGATAGGCATCGGCCCGGGCGCACCTATGCGCATGCCCCGCGCAGCACAGGATTGCCACCAGCATACGCATCATCGCCGGGTGGCCTATTCCCGCCATATCGTAAAAGTCGGGACGATACCGGTTGACGAGATGCTCCTGCGCTGTCAGTTCTCCTCCTCCGTTGTGTCATGGAGCCGGAGCCGGCAGATCGGAGCAGCCCTGCGGAACACTTGCTTGGCTGGCTACCTGCCCCGACCGGTCCATGCAATTTCGAAATGAACGGATCTGAATGAACGCCATCGTCGTCGTTGAGTCCCCCGCAAAGGCCAAAACCATAAACAAGTATCTGGGCAACGGATTCACCGTGCTCGCTTCACTGGGCCATGTCCGCGATCTGCCGGCGAAAGATGGATCAGTGATGCCAGAACAGAGCTTCGCAATGGCTTGGGAAGCCGACGCGCGTGGCGAAAAACAGGTCTCCGCAATCGCAAAGGCCTTGAAGAGCGCGGATACACTCTATCTCGCAACCGACCCAGACCGTGAAGGCGAAGCGATTTCTTGGCATGTGCGGGCAATGCTTGAGGATCGCCACGCTCTCGATGGCATAAAGGTTCGGCGAATCACTTTTAACGAAATCACCAAATCAGCAATTCAAGCGGCATTGAAAGCGCCTCGTGATCTCGATGCGGCACTGATCGAGGCCTATCTCGCACGCCGCGCACTCGATTATCTGGTCGGCTTTACACTCTCGCCAGTGCTCTGGAGAAAGCTGCCGGGCAGTCGCAGTGCCGGTCGTGTACAGTCAGTAGCCCTGCGCCTGATCTGCGAGCGGGAAGCAGAAATCGAAGTGTTCCGCGCGCGCGAGTACTGGACAATCAGTGCTGAGTTCTTGACTCCGAATGGCGCCTCCTTCGCAGCAAAACTCACCCATCTTGCCGGACGCAAGGTCGAACAATTCGGCATACCAAGCGAAACTGCAGCGATGGCCGCAAAAGCGGCCGTCGAGAGCGGGGCGTTTAAAATCGCGTCGGTCGAAAAGCGGCGAACGAGGCGTCATCCACTGCCCCCGTTTACGACGTCAACTTTGCAGCAGGATGCATCTCGGAAGCTTGGTCTATCGGCCCAGCAGACGATGCGCCTAGCTCAGCAGCTATATGAGGGCGTTGACCTTGATGGTGAGACCGTTGGCCTCATCACCTATATGCGCACCGATGGGGTGCAAATGGCTAGCGAAGCAATTTCTGCTGCACGGGCTCGAATTCAATCCGGCTTTGGCAAGAAATATCTTCCCAGAGCGGCGCGGCTTTATCAATCCAAGGCAAAGAACGCACAAGAAGCACACGAAGCGATTCGACCAACGGATTTCGGTCGAATACCGGATAAAGTTATGCGTGCGTTGAACAGAGACCAAGCACGACTTTATGACTTGATCTATAAGCGCGCGCTGGCCTCTCAGATGGAGTCGGCGGAGCTTGACCAGACTAGTGTCGAGATAGCCGATTCGTCGGGTAACGTTCTACGCGCTACAGGTTCGGTGCTGGCATTCGACGGCTTCCTTCGTTTGTATCATGAGGATGTTGATGACGCTGGGGCCGAAGACGCTGAAAGTCGTCTCCTACCCCCGATGGCGAGTGGCGACCTGCTGAGCACTGACACCGTTGCGGCTGAACAACATTTCACCCAACCTCCGCCACGCTACTCTGAGGCAAGTCTTGTCAAGAAAATGGAGGAGCTCGGAATCGGTCGGCCGTCCACCTACGCTTCCATTCTTTCTGTATTGCGCGACCGCAATTACGTACGCATGGACAACCGGCGCTTCATACCCGAGGACCGCGGCCGCCTTGTCACCGCTTTTCTAGTCGCCTTTTTCGGCCGCTACGTAGATACAGGTTTCACTGCTGCTCTTGAGGAAAAACTTGACGAGATTTCCGCTGGTTCCATAGACTGGCGAGCTGTGATGCGAGACTTTTGGGCCGATTTCTTCTCTGCAGTCGAGCAGACAAAAGATCTCAAGATCTCGGATGTGATTGAAACGCTGGATGCCGAGCTCGGGCCGCATTTCTTTCCACCCCGCGAAGATGGCACCGACCCACGGGTGTGCCAAGCATGCGGATCGGGGCGGCTTGGTTTAAAGTTGGGGCGTTTCGGCGCGTTTATTGGCTGTTCGAATTATCCGGAATGCCAGTACACGCGCAAACTCGCCATCGCCGGTACGAACGACGTGGCTGATACCCTACGGGACGGTATGCGTGTCCTTGGCAAAGATCCAAATGGGGTGCCGGTGACATTACGGCGTGGGCCTTACGGCCTCTATGTGCAGCTTGGTGACTTTGATCCTGACAACAAAAAATTCAAACCTCGGCGGATCTCTCTCCCTCGCGGCATGGATGGCGAAAATTTGCCCTTGAATCGGGCTTTGGGATTATTGTCGCTACCGCGCATGATCGGTGTCCATCCAGAAACGAAACAAGACATCCATGCCGGTATAGGTCGCTTTGGGCCATACGTGAAAATGGGGTCGATATTCGCTTCACTGGATGAGGACGACGACATCCTCACGGTGGGGCTTAACCGGGCCGTAGCAGTACTAGCAAAAAAACAGGAAGGTATCCGCGAATTGGGCGCGCATCCCGCCGACGGAATCCCGATTCTTCTCCGTAAAGGAAGATTTGGCCCCTACGTGCAATATGGAGACTTGGTCGCCAGCTTGCCGCGGGGAACAGAACTCAAAGATGTCTCTCTCGAACGTGCTGTGGCTCTACTTAATGAGAAGGGCAAGCAACTGCCCAAACGTGGTGGGAAGCCGAAAGCAAAAATCGCATCCTCTAAGACTATCTCGATGCCTAAAACTGCGCGGTCCAAGGTCCAACCCAAGCGGTCAGCTGCCGTAGGCCGAAAGCGTCCCGGGACTCCAAGTCGACCCAAAAAATAGAGTACTGGCGTTCGGCTGTGGCATCGTCGGCTTCGGCCTCGCTTGTTTTCGTGGTCGCAAGTCTACATAGACCATCACCAAGTCAATCGGCGCCGATGGGTGATCGCCGGGCCCAAGTCTTCCCGACGAAAAAAGACAAGCGCGATTCAAAGCGATGCAAAAACTAGCGTGGACGAATTATCGGCAAAGCGGCAAGCTAGGAGACCCCAGATACGTGCCTAAAACACCCCCTAACCCAGCCCTATGTTGATCGACGTGAACGTGGCGCTCTCGCAACGATATCGTCCCTTTCATAAAACAGATTAAGCCCACACAACACATCCATGCGAAGAGCAACTTCACCACTCAAATCATAAGGCTGCGCCGGAGCAACTCCACATCTTCAGAAAAGGCGGCGTCCTTTTCAGCTAGCATTGACACTTGCTTAACCGCGTGCATCACGGTTGTGTGATCTCGGTTTCCAAATTTGCGCCCAATTTCAGGAAGCGACCGCGTTGTTAGTTGCTTGGCCAGATACATCGCGATTTGCCGAGGCCGCGCAATATTGCGGGCCCGCCGCGCCGAAGACATTTCGGAGACACGAATATTGAAATGTTCAGCAACGTGCCTCTGTATGTCCTCGATCGTGATTTTGCGGTCATACGCACGAAGCAAGTCGTGAAGAACCTCGTGCGCTGTCTCCACCGTTATTTTGCGGTTAAATAGGTGAGCATGCGCAATTAAGCGGTTAAGTGCCCCCTCCAACTCGCGGACATTGGACGTAATCTTCTGAGCCAGAAACTCTTGAACCTTCCCTGGAACATCGGCACCAGCGCGCGCAGCTTTTGCCTCGAGGATGGCAAGGCGCAATTCATAAGTCGTGGCATGAACATCGGCGACCATCCCGCAACCCAGCCTTGTACGAAGCCGATCCTCGATGCCAGAAAGATCGGACGGCGACTTGTCGGCCGAAACAATTATCTGCTTGCCGGCATCAACCAAGGCGTTGAATGTATGAAAGAACTCCTCTTGCGTGCCATCCTTGCCGATGAGAAACTGAAGATCATCGATCATAAGAACATCGACGCTGCGAAGTTGATTCTTGAATTCAATTGTCGACTGTTTTCGCAAAGCGCTGATGAATCGATGCATGAACTTCTCGGCTGACATGTATGCGACAGTCACGCTGTTCGCCGAATGGCGGGACAACTCCCACGCAATTGCATGCATCAGATGCGTCTTCCCAAGGCCGACACCACCGTACAGAAACAAAGGGTTGAAGCTAGCAGGCGCCTGGCCATCAGCAACACGCCGCGCACATGCATATGCAAACTCGTTCGGCTTGCCAACGACAAACGTTTCAAACGTGAAGCGTACATCGAGTGGAGGCGCAGAATCAGCGCGATCATCTGGTTCCCGACGGGAGCCTGCCCCGTGATCAATAGCGAGGACTGGCGCTGTTTCAGCTAAGCTGCCATCATTAGCCCCACCGCGTGGCACAGGCCGTGTCCGAATGTCGACGCGCCGAATCCCGGGATTCTCAGCCTGCCAGAACCCCGTAAGCATCGCACCGTATTCTTTGTTTACCCAGTCACGAAGGAACTTCGTGGGCAACACGATTGTGACTTCATCACCGTCGACCCCCTGCAAGATGGCCTGTCTTAGCCAGCGGCGATATTCCACTTCACCTATTTCACTTTGCATTCGAGCGCGGACCCGCGCCCACTGCCCGGCAAGATCTGTGTCACCTGCCGCCTCTCCGGAAGGAAATGTCTCACTATCCTGACCTTGAGCCGTTCTACTATTCAACTGCATCGCCTGCCCTCGGTTAGATATGACCAGAAAACGCGAAGAACCGGCGTGCAGCGCACCTGACGTTCGCAAGGTCGTCCTGAAGTTGCGGCGCCGCCATTTTCGATGCCTCGCTCTACGCTGAGCTCCCTTGATCACTATCGTAAGCCCACTTCGGGGCGTGATGCAAGGCTTCTTCGTTTTTAAAAAATACTGAAAAACAGAAAGAAATTTTGAAAATCTTACAGCGGTTCAGCGGCTTGCGCGGACCAGTTAAACACGATTACAAATGTCAAAAATCTCAAAATATGTTACCGCGGCACCGCAACATAAACGTAACAATGTGCAAGCGATGCCATGCAGCCGGCGCATCCGCGTGAGTGCAACCAACCCCTTTCGATGCGACGCCTTGAGGCTCACCGGTCCAGCACAGCCTATTTGGTCGTACGCAGCGCAACAATAACTACGCGCTCGTGTTTTCGCGCCCGACCACGATCAGAACATTAAATTCCAAGCTTTTTAACCTGAGCGGACAGCCGTGAAATCTTGCGCGCTACGGCATTCGCATTCAGAACGCCCTTGGTAGCGGCCCGCTGCAACTCGGGTTGAGCGGCGCGAAGCGCCGTTCGAGATCGGA
>JAJZBH010000031.1 GCA_021799015.1 Pseudomonadota bacterium | reverse complement strand
GATATCGTGATAAAGGGCTACGGCGAAACGCATCTTCTGGTTCCAACAGGGCCAAACGTGCGCGAGCCGCAAAATCGCCGCGTGGAGATCATTCTGCACTGACAGGCTACCTCGGATCTATGTGACCTTTGGAAACCCCGGCTTCGCGCCGGGGTTTTTGTTCATTAATGACCTATATCCATGATAGCTATCCATGACAGCGCGCCACCGTGACGCCCCAAAGGGCACGGCACGGTGGAGATACGCAAAGTTTTGACACTTGTGTGATGGTGTTAAAATTACATGCTACGTGCCTGGGGTTGCTCGTGCATTCGGTCGGCGTGAGGCGATCGGATGATGAACGATATGTTTGACGGTCTTTCGGAGTAGGGCGTTACAATAGGCAAAGCTGCTCGATGAGCTTGAGATTTTGGCTATAACACGTCAGGAAGACGACTCTTCCATCGGCCATTTTGGATAGTGGCGCATACAACCCGTCTTTTGTGGCTTCCGACATTGTCGAGGATGATATCGCTCAGCATCAAACTTAGATGAAGAATTATTTGGGATAGGCGGAGAAGTTGCGAGTATTGCCAGGACCATCGAGAACGCATGGGGCGCTGGTGCATCGTTGCATACCAAGCAGCGATCACGGCCGCGGTCCCTATGGCGCCTTGCGCTCCTCCTGATATCGTGACCAAAACTCGATTTAGGCGGAATACCCTCAGGTTTTTCGTGACGCAGCCCGATCGTTAATCTCAGTCGTATCCTGGAATATGGCGGCCAATTCCAAGTATGAGGTCAGGGTGTTTTTGCATAGCGTTCGATATCCAGAAACAATGGCGTTTGCTTAATGCCGCAAGTCACGATTACAATAGGCTGTACTGCCGGTTCCTGCTTAGAAAATCGATCCAGGCCGGAGACCGTCTGTATTGCTAACACGTTTTTGAACAACCTGTTCGTTTGGTCACAATAACCTACGCCTTGGCGAATGCCGGCGATGGACTGAACGTTTGCAAGACTCGTAATGTAGGAGTCTTCATATGAGCGGGAGCTAGCTCCATAATGCCTTTTGAAGAAGTGGTCTACCTGTTCTTGTGCCGCTAGGACGCGCGGTTGGAAGCGAAGCATGAACTGATTGTAGCGACTATTTTGGTGGCACGCTAAAGCGGCTACCATCAGAGAACTCTTTAACCCCAGTACGTCCAGTGCTTGTTCGCTGCTCTGCGACATACATGCATTGGCTTGTGCGCTAACAAGAGCGGCACTAAACGCCACCAACCAAGTAGATCGCAAAAGCGCCAAGATCTGCATGTATGCTCCAGCCATTCCTCGCCGCTCGTGGCAGTGGGCTTCCAATCAAAAACCACGATGTACATTCTTCTACGATACGCCCAATCGTAGATGCAAGTAGGATCTCTAAGTGTTGGAGATCTAAGCGCGGAGACGCTATTTACTATCCATCTCAGAAGATTTCCAGCATTAGTTTCTTTGGCTAGATGGGTTCGTAGCTGTCTCGATAGCCTCAATTGCGTGGAGACCAATCAAAGAACCGGTTGCTTTACTAGCGGTTCGCAACAACGCTTAATAAGAACAAGAGTACCGGAGTTTGCTCTAATGTGTGTCAACATGCAGACGGAAGTGCCTACTCAAATGTGCTCAGCTAATGCCGGACTATTGACCAAAAATTGTTGGACCTCGGACCAAATCCGGAGCTGTTTGGCGGCTTTTCATCAAGGAAAGGGTACGCCGATCAAGCCAACGTGGGCAGCTCATTTGCCATCGCATGCTGCTCTTAACATGAGACCAGTTTCGCCCGTATGGAAACGGGGCGCGTTTCGTGCACTTGGGCGGCTGCGCCAGTCATGCAGGAGTTCGGCTTGATAGCAGGTCCTCTACGACGCTCGGATCCGCGAGCGTAGATGTATCGCCAAGGCTGTCGGTTTCGTTTGCAGCGATCTTGCGCAAGATGCGCCGCATAATCTTGCCTGAACGTGTCTTTGGGAGACCGGGCGCCCATTGAATCACGTCTGGTTCTGCAATCGGGCCAATTTGCTTACGCACCCACGCAACCAACTCAGCACGCAACACCTCGGTGGGATCTTCTTCGGCAATAAGGGTGACGTAAGCATAAATCCCTTGGCCCTTGATTGCGTGAGGGAATCCTACCACTGCGGCTTCTGCGACCTTGGGATGTGCAACAAGGGCCGATTCCACTTCCGCTGTTCCCATCCGGTGGCCCGATACGTTAATGACGTCGTCGACCCGGCCTGTGATCCAATAGTACCCGTCGCCATCGCGGCGCGCACCGTCGCCACTAAAATAAAAGCCAGGGTACGTTGAGAAGTAGGTTTGGATGAAGCGTGAATGATCGCCAAACACAGTCCGCATTTGTCCCGGCCAGCTGTCAGCAAGGCAGAGATTACCCTCAGCGGCTCCCTCTAGGATGCGCCCGGTAGAATCGACGATCGCCGGGGTAACGCCTGGTAGCGGTAGTGTCGCCGATCCGGGTTTTTGATCAGTCGCGCCAGGCAGAGCAGAGATCATAATCCCCCCTGTCTCCGTTTGCCACCACGTGTCAACGATAGGACAACGTTCATCTCCGACTACTCGATAATACCACATCCAGGCTTCCGGGTTGATAGGTTCGCCGACCGAACCCAATACACGCAATGATGCACGCGAGGTTTTCTTTACGGGCTGCTCGCCCTCGCGCATCAGCGCACGGATGACCGTCGGGGCGGTGTAAAAAATGTTGACCCGATGCTTATCAACAACCTGCCAAAAACGTGAGCTGTCAGGGTAATTGGGTACCCCTTCGAAAACTAACGTTGTGGCGCCATTTGCGAGCGGACCATATATTAGATAGGTATGTCCGGTAACCCAGCCGATGTCTGCCGTACACCAAAAAACTTCGCCTACGTGAAAATCAAAGACGTATTGATGGGTGAAACTTGCCCAGACCATGTAGCCGCCGGTCGTATGTAACACTCCCTTGGGCTTTCCGGTTGACCCCGATGTATAAAGAATAAACAGCGGGTCTTCGGCGTTCATTGGCTCTGGTGGGCATTCGGCAGAAACCTTAGAGGCCGCCTCATGATACCAGTGATCACGATCAGGCTGCATTGTTACGGGGCAACCCGTCACTTTGACGACGAGGACGGATTTCAGCATCGGGCATGTTTTTAGCGCCGCATCGACATTGGATTTAAGGGAAATTCTGCGGCCTCCTCGCCGCCCTTCGTCAGCTGTAATCAAAATGCTCGAATCACAATCTTGAATCCGGTTGGCCAGACTGTCTGACGAGAAGCCACCGAAAACCACTGAATGGATCGCCCCGATCCGAGCGCATGCGAGGACTGCTACAACGCTTTCGACCACCATCGGCATATAAATTGTAATCCGATCACTTTTTTGGGCGCCGAGAGATTTCAATACGTTAGCCATCCGGCATACCTCCGCATGCAATTCGCGGTACGTTACCAGCTTCTGATGATTTGGGTCGTCACCTTCCCAAATAATGGCGATTTGGTCACCGCGGGCTGCAAGATGCCGATCAAGACAGTTAGCGGAGGCGTTCAGTACCCCGTCTTCGAACCACTTGATCGAGACATCGCCGCTAAAGCTGCTGTTCTTGATTTTCGTCGGTATCTTAATCCAGTCGATGCGTTTGCACTCTTCCGCCCAGAATTTGTCTGGATGAGACGCAGCTAAAGAGGCCATATCGAGATAATTTTTCTTCTTGATTAAGGCGTTGACTGCAATCGTCGATTTCACCGAGATGATTTGGTCGGTCACGGCATTCTCCTCAGTGTTGCATTTTGGATTAAGTATGCCGTCAATCGACTTGCTTCGGAAGGGCTATTAAAGCCAAATGAACTGGAACACGATCGTGGTTAATTTGGGAATCATAGGTCATTCTGGCAAAATCGCAAAATTTTTTGAGCATTTCATACAGAATTAAGTATACACGCACAGAGGTCGCATTCGAAGGCTTTGAAGCGAAATGAAACTACGAAAACGCGTTGACAATTAGACGTATTTCTGCGCCTTTTAAAGTTGCAATCGACTTTGGAGTGCCTTGTGTGCGTGGCGGATTCTTGACGTCCGGCCAGGATATCCAGGAGCCGGTTGTCCCCTATTAAGCCGTGCGGCGGTCGTACGGCGGGTTTGTCTGAGGAGCGGCGACGCAGCAATGGCGATCGGCACTGTCAAGTGGTTTAATACCACAAAAGGTTTTGGTTTCATCGTGCCGCAGGATGGCGGCAAGGATGTCTTTGTTCACATCACGGCGGTTCAGGCGGCAGGCATGCGCGGCCTGAATGAGGGACAAAAAGTCTCTTACGATATCGCCATGGAACGCGGTAAGGCCGCGGCGGTGAACCTGAAGGCGGTCTAGTCGGCTGGCCGCATTCAGTGGTTTTCGATGGGAACGGGGCTTCGGCCCCGTTTTCTTTTCGGGGTGCCTGATAGGCAGCACTTGGCCAGATCTCCTTCCTCGTTGGCAGACCGATCTCCGGCGGATCATGCGATATGTGCCATCTAGCAGTCTGGCGGGCTAACCGATCGGCGCGAAAAGATGTGGAACATCATGCGCCCGTCAGTCTGACATGCGTAGACGTCGCAGGAGCCAATCAGAGCCCTATGCAGTACTCTGTGCCGGATTGTTACCGTAAACTTGTTCGCGTCTGTCTGAATTTTTTCTCGACCAAGACGGTGAGGGATTTGCCACCGGATGACGGCAGCTGCGCTCTGCTATACCGTTACGCGGAGCGCCATCGGTTTTGCCACATTTTTCGCGTAAGCAGTTGACTGCTGGCCAATTGCAGCCTGAAATCGGTAGCTAGGCGCTGCGCTGAAATAGCTAGGTGTTCGACTCGGTCGGGTCAACAAGAGTGCCAACGCGGGGCAGCGTCTGTGCGCTGAAGTTCGACCATTTTGTGCTCCGTAACAACACGTTGGAGTGGACGCCGAGCAGGCAATCCTCAAGGCATGACGTGATATCATGTGCCCGTGATGTACTTATCGAATGGCGGAGGCCACTGCGCTCGAACAAAAACGTAAGGTAAGAACCGAAATGGTCGAACATGTTTAGCGCTCCCTGGCCGGATCCACGCCTTGGCAGAAAATGCATCGTAGGGAGTCGCGCATAGTGCTCCAGTTTGATACCAGCAGCCAATGGATGTCGATTTGCATCTTTGGAACAGCCAACAATGAGCGCACCCAGCCGGGTTCGTCTGATCACGGCAATCTTTGCCATGGCCTTATTGTTGGTGGCAGGCTCCACGATCGTGGCATGGCGGATGTTTCTAGACCACCACCATCGGTCTACTATTGAGCGCATCGCCAGCCGGTTGACTGGTCAACCGGTGGTTATTCGAGGTGCAGTACACCTTGCCCTATTTCCCGATCCGCAAATTGTTGCCAACGACGTGCTGATTGGTAGCCACACCGAGAGTGTGGCGGCGCGCTCTCTGAGGCTTGATCTTGCTCCTGCGTCGCTGTTGGTAGGCCGATTGCGCGCAAGACGCTTGAGCTTAACGGCACCGCAGATTGATCTCCCTTGGCCGCTGCCGGGAGGGATAGAAGCAGTGGCACCACCTCCTTGGCTTGCGTCCCTTCGTGCTTCAATCGTCAATGGTACAGTGCGCATTGGCCTTCTACGCCTGACCCATGTCAACCTTTCCGTGCTCACGGGTGGCCCGAACGCCGCGCTGGCCGCAGGAGGTACAGCGCGGCTAGCAGGTGTCCCGATCCGGCTGACCCTCAATTTGGAACGGCCAAATTCGTCTTTTGCGAAAGCATCCATTTCATCTCATGTTCCGTCGAAATCAGTTTTTTCATCAGCGATGCATACAAGTTTTACGCTCACCGAATCACGCGGCACAAAGGTCGATTTTACAGGCTATTTCAACAGTCGCAGTGTCTTGACAGGTTGGGTCACCGGCACCGCCGATGCCGCCGGCATAAAGGAGCTAGGACTTCAAAGATTCTTACTTGAGCGAGCTGTGAATTTCACCGCCGACGTTAAAGCTGACGAAGAGGCAGTAACGATCGATCACGCAGTGCTCACCAGTGGTGATTTACGGGTCGTTGGGTCGTTTGCCCGGAAGACCGCCCCTGGTGCCGTACCATATCTTGATATCGCGGCTAGCGGAGTAAACGTCCAGGACATCAAGACGACAGCGCTGCCCGCGGTATTACCAGCAATGGCCGTGCGTCTCCGGCTTGAGCGCGCTACAATTGGCCCGGTCGCGGTGCCATCCTTGATTGCCAACGTGGCATTTGCGTCAAATAAGGCTCAGATCAGTTCGCTTAGCGCTAACGTAGCTGGTGGTACAATTGTAATGCACGGGACTGCCAGCTGGCATCATGGAATGCAGGGAGATTTCGACTTTAATGCTCCCGACCTGGCCGGCGTTATCGCTAATCTCCGAAAAGAAGTGCCACGCCTACCAGCGCCTCTTACCAACCTGCCATGGGCCAATACTCCGCTTGATTTGTCTGGTCGAATAGAGGTGAATACAAATCGTTTGGCCGCGACGGAACTACACGGAGTGATCGGTACTGGGCCCACGAACACTGCTTGGACCGGTGCCGTCAGTGCCGGTTTTGGACCAGCGCAGCAGCTTTCCGTAAATGTCAATTTTTCGAGATTGACACTAAGTCAGGATGACATCGTCACAGGTCTGGGGGCTCTCCGGGCTGCAACAACTGCAGCTTCGGCACCACTCCTACTGAATTTCCGCGTACATGCTACACGTTTTCGATTGCTCGGAAAATGGAGTCCACACCACAACGTGTTCAACTTTCACCATGTAATAATGGATGTTGGAGTCCGGCAACAGGTTATCTTCCGATTGGTTGCGCTGGAGATCGGCGGCGCTAAAGTTTTTGGTCATGGAGCAGTGGACGCGAATGGAGATATCGACGATGCTACTCTTGTTGTCGGGGGAAGAAATGCGGCGTCAACTCTGGTCGGTCTGGCTCTGTTAGAGCCGCGTGCTGTCCGTGATAGTGGTCCGGTTAACGCGACGGGAGTGTCTATCAATGACGGTATTTTAAGCCACCGTTTTTCGATCAGGATTGCCGCGGCAGGGCCACCAAACCGGCTTGACGTTGGATTTAACTTACGCCTTGGTGCAATTGTCGCGTCAGCCAAACAGGTCGTAAACGTTGATGTGCCGAGTTCCGCTGGGCATTTTCAAATTCGTACTCCTAATGCAATTGCCCTCCTTGAGGAATGCGGTGTTCCAGGAAACCTTGACTGGCCTGGGGCGGGGTCAGCAAGTGTGCGCGCTCGCGATCTCATTACCGATGGGAAGGTCTATTTTCCCGATATCGTTGCCAACTTTGGAGCTAGTACAGGTGCAGGATACCTAACTTTTACGGTCCCACCAATACCGAAGTTATCCGGGCAATTAGATTTTGGCCATCTTACCCTCCCCAGCCTAGAGAGACTAATGGACTTAACGCACGTGGCTTTGGTACAAAATGTTGACGTTGCGGTCCCTGTGATCACCGCTCGGGTCGTAACCATTGCAGGGCAACCAGTTGCAGGAAAAATACGCGCCAGCATCAATCTCAAACGAATTGGAACAGCGCATCGGATGGCCATCACCCTTGACGCCTCTCCACTCTTTGGGGGTTATCTGAGAGGGCAAACTGTTATGCTTGCTGGCGCCGGCACAGAACCCGATACAATGGCGGTTGAGGTGCGTCTGGCCGGCGCACGAGCTACTAATCTTGTGGCCGTGGCCCGCCGCAGTGGTATTGCAATCCCGCTGCGATCGGGTCGCGTTACCTTGGAAGCTGTATTGTTCGGGCATAAATTCAATTTGTTTCATTGGCCGAAGAATGTGACGGCCGCCATGAAAATAACGGGAGTCGATTTGACTGTAGCGAATCTCGATTTCGCTAAAGTCGCGTCAGTTTTGCGCGCGGCGACCCGTTATCCGAATCCGGTCAGCCCTATCGTCGCGGGTATGGAACTCCGTCGCGCGCTGTCTTCAGGGCAAACCGCTTTCCGCAGTGGTTCTTTCGATATAAGTCTAGTTGACGGCAAAGCCGCGATTCAAAAAGGAGAGTTACTTGGCCAGAATGGAATGTTACAGTTCGCAGGCACGATGACGCAGGATAAAATCGCGTTGGAATCGACGGCGAGGCCGAAAGATACAATAAAATCTGCACTCCCAAGTATCCCGCTTCATATCGTTGGTACAGCGTCAGATCCCCACTGGATTC
The DNA here is from genome assembly GCA_021799015.1 of Pseudomonadota bacterium. GTDB lineage: Bacteria > Pseudomonadota > Alphaproteobacteria > Acetobacterales > Acetobacteraceae > Acidiphilium. The sequence goes on along the minus strand of JAJZBH010000031.1, from coordinate 11,842 downwards.
CAGATCTGAGGTCTGTAATGCATTGGATCAGGGAGCAGACGCATAAGTGAGTTACGAAGGGGCTGGTGGTAAAGTCGATGATGGTCAGGCAATTGTAACTGCCTGGAGTTCTTGATCCTGTCGTAGCCATTCAATGGAGGCGTCGCATGATTAAATTATACTACTGGCCTACACCCAACGGCCATAAGGTCTCAATCTTTCTGGAAGAGGCGGGTATTCCCTACGAAATACACCCGGTACGAATTGGGCAAGGTGATCAGTTCAAGCCGGATTTTCTGCAAATTGCGCCGAACAATCGGATTCCTGCAATTATCGATACAACTCCGACCGACGGTGGCAAAGAGATTAGCATTTTTGAGTCAGGGGCAATCTTGCAGTATCTTGCCGAGAAAACAGGCAGATTCCTGCCACTGGATATACGCGGTCGCTTCGAAGTCATCCAATGGCTTTTCTGGCAAGTTGGCGGCCTGGGACCAATGGCCGGGCAGAATCACCATTTTCGCCAATATGCGCCAGAGAAGCTGCCTTACGCCATGGAACGGTATGTCAACGAAACAAACAGGCTTTACGGTGTAATGAACAAACGCCTTGCTGACCGTGAATTTTTGGCTGGCGAGTACTCGATCGCGGATATGGCAAGTTACCCGTGGGTGGTGCCGCATGAACGGCAAGGACAAAATCTCGATGACTTTCAGAATCTCAAACGCTGGTTCCACACGATACAGAGGCATCCTGCTGTGGTGCGGGCCTATGAAAAAGGCCGAGGGGTTTCCGAGTCAGCGACTGTTGATGCCCAGTCGAGCAAGATTCTGTTCGGTCAGACAGCTAAGGTTCTGGGCTAACGGAGAGGTTCAAAGCATTCGTCTGACCATGAACGGCGAGGTGAAGACGAGCAGTGCAGACACGGGGGGCGTCCTTGTGACGCGCGGTGACGGTTTTTTTATGCGTGATACACGTGGTCCCATCACCGCTGGGCGTAGGGTTTTGTCTCCGCGCGTGTGGTGAGGGCACCCCGCCGGGCTGCGGATGAAGCGGCATGGTTTCGCTTTCCTGGTAAGTCGTTGTGGAATATGGCTTGAGGTGACGGTGGGCGTTTGACGTAAGCGTGGGTGTGAGACCGCACGTTACGATGTTCTGTTTTTATATGGACTCTGAGGTGCCAAAACTACTAGGCAAAAAACGAACAGCGCAGGTTTTGGAAATCTGGCGGGTTCGATAGAGAGTGATCGGGTAGATTATAATATATGTTTATTTGGTGGGAAGGCGTCGGTTATCTGACCAACGCCTGTAGTCCATGTTGGTGACGGGTAGAGCAAGGGCAGAAGCATGTTTCAAGCCATGAAGTTAGTGCTATAAACTAGCATGATCAGAAATCGGATATTAGGGGCGACACTAATCGCTATGGCGGCCTTGGTGCCGTTTATTGTGACGCTTGCGATTGTTGTGGTCCGACCATTGGGTTCCCGTGCAGCGGTGGTCACGATGATTGATTATGGTGCCATTGTTCTGAGCTTCAGCGGTGCTGTGCATTGGGGGTTCGCGCTGTGCGTGACTCAGCCGAACGATCAGCAGAGAGGTGGCTACCAACTAGTATTCGGTATCATGCCGGCTTTGGTCGGATTTCTGGCGCTGCTTTGTACTACGCAACTCGGCGCGCCTGGGGTAGCACTAGGCATGCTGATCGCCGGGTACTTTGCTACTATCGTAGGCGAAACGATTGGCCGGGGAAGGGAGTTGGTTCCGACCGGGTACCTTGGTATTCGCTGGGTCATGAGCATCGTAACTCTTGGAGTTCTTGTGTCTACGTTATTCATTGTGTTGGTTGGGATGCGCAGCGTGTAAACCGAATTAAAAACCTTCTTGAGGTCAAACTGAGCCTATGCGGGTTGTGGCGAAATCGCCGATCAGAAGGCCGTGTCTTCAAATTCCATCATGATTTTCGAGCCAGACTGGATTGCGGCAAGCAGCGCTCCTGTTTGTGGTAGCAGCCGGTCCATGAAAAATTGAGCGGTCCGCATTTTTGCACGATAAAATTTACCGCGGTGCCCTGGCTCTTCGATTCTTGGCGCAGAGATCGACGCCATTCGTGTCCAAACAAACGCGAGTGCAACCAAACCAAACAATCGGAGATACTCGGCCGAAGCTGCACCAGCTTCATCATGATTCGACGGTGCATTTTCGGCGATGAAGCTCGTTGCGGATTGAAGATGTTCAACTGCACGTCGCAGTTGCGGTAAAAATGGCTCCAGTACCCGATTCTGACTTTGTTGCTCGATGAATCCCACGACAGGGCCGAAGAAGCGGCTGAGCAAACGGCCACGATCATGTGGTAGTTTGCGGGTGACTAGGTCGAGCGCCTGAACGCCATTAGTCCCCTCATAAAGCATCGAAATGCGGGCATCACGTAAAAATTGTTCAACACCATGATCACGGATATAACCATGCCCCCCATAGACCTGTACCGCTAACGATGCGATTTCAAAGCCGAGGTCGGTAAATAGCGCTTTTACCACCGGTGTCATTAGAGCGGAGAAATCCTCGGCCATGAGTTTAGCATCGATGTCGTCAGATTTCTGAAGTACTTCCAGTTCGTTGCCTACCCAGCAGGCCACAGCCCGGCAACCTTCAATATATGCCCGCATGGTTAACAGCATCCGGCGAATGTCGGGATGCACAATGATCGGGTCGGCTGGTTTGGTCGGCGCTTTTGGACCTCTAAGAGAACGACCTTGAAGCCGTTCGCGAGCGTATAGCACAGCGTTTTGGTACGCAACCTCCGCAATGCCAAGCCCTTGCATACCAACAGCAACCCGTTCGACGTTCATCATTGTGAACATTCCCGCGAGCCCCTTGTTCGGTTCTCCGAGGAGCCAACCCGTTGCGTTATCAAAATTCATTGTACAGGTGGCTGACCCGTGGATTCCCATCTTATGCTCAAGTGCAGTACACTGGACGCCGTTGCGTGGGCCGGGTGTCCCATCTTTTTTGGGCAGAAACTTTGGCACGAGGAACATTGAAATGCCTCTTACCCCGGCCGGTGCATCTGGCAGGCGAGCTAGGACGAGATGAATAATGTTCTCTGTAAGATCATGTTCGCCGGCGCTGATAAAAATTTTGTCGCCGCTGATTCCATAGGAACCATCCTCCTTCGGAACGGCACGGGTTCGGAGCATCCCGAGATCCGTGCCACAATGTGCTTCAGTAAGACACATCGTGGCCGACCATTTGCCTGATACCAGATTTGGGAGATAGATCTCTTTCAGATTCTCGCCACCGACATGCGATAGCGCGACATACGCGCCTCGGGACAATCCCGGATATAGGGCGAAGGCAACATTGGACGAGCACAACATCTCGTCGACCATCATCGCAACGGAAATGGGTACTGCTTGCCCGCCCCAGTCTGGGGAAGCCGACATTGCTGTCCAGCCACCGTCACAAAAAATCTTGTAAGCTTTCTTGAAGCCCGAAGGCGTACGAACGCGGCCGTTTTCTAAGACGCAACCTTCAAGATCACCCTGCTGATTCAAGGGAAACAAAACATCTTCGGTCAGTCGTGACGCATGGTCAAGAATTGAATCGATTAGGTCGCGCGAGAAATCAGTGTTGCCCGGCAGTACAGCACGGGAAGTGCTGTCAAAAAGTTCATGAAGAACGAATCGCATATCTTCAAGTGGAGCCTTGTAGGTCGGCATGAAAGGACCTTTTCTGATATCTGCTGGTATCCCCCGATCCAAGATCAGTTGCGCAGAGGCTTACCCGTATCAAGTACATGCTTAAGTCGTGACTGGGTTTCCTTTAGGCGAATCAGTTCCATAAAAGTCTGACGCTCGAGGTCAAGGATCGCACTTTGAGCCGCCGGTTCAATTAGATCTGCGTCGCGACCAGTCAATACCGACGCAAGGTGATCAAGCACGGTCACGTCATGTGCGGTCGCGATTCCTTTTTTTCGAAGGTCTTCGACTGCAATGGTTAGACTGATCCATCCAGACCTACCAGGCAGTTGCAGAGGTTGTGAAGGCGAAGGTGGCTCGTAGTTTGGTGCCAGTCTCAGTGCGTGAGCTTTCGCATCATTCAGGACGCGATGACGGTTCATGGTAATTCCGTCACGCTCTTGCAGAAATTTTTGATCCCTTGCTTCCTCTGCTGATCTTGAGATCTTAGCCATGGAGATTATTTGGAACGCCCTTGTGACCGCTGGCATTGGGCCGTGTGGCATTTTGTTGTCTGACTGCCAGCGTGCGAGCAATTCAGCGCATCCCCCCCAAGCGGGAACTAGACCAACGCTGGCTTCTATGAGGCCGATATAAGACTCGGCATGAGCTTGTACGGCAGTGCAGTGAAGGAGCATCTCGCAGCCACCCCCAAGCGCGCGGCCGGCGGGCGCGCCAATCACTGGAAATGGTGCGGCGCGGACCAATTGATAGATCCGCTGGCCCTTCGCCACCAATTGTTCGATCTTGGACCACATACAAATGTTGGCGGCTAACATAGCGAGGCCGAGATTGGCGCCAACCGAAAAGTTTTCGTGACCGGGAGGGGCACGGAGGTCTTCAGCGTAGATCACCATCGCGACGTGGCCTTTGCTCGCCAACCCAATGGCTTGTTCCAGAAGATCGAGCGTATCTTCGTCTAGGGCGTTCATCGGCGAGTGCAGCTCGAAGCATAGAACGCCGTCACCGACATCCCAAACTGATGCAGACTCGTTTGTTAGCAAGGGTATCTTGCCCAGCTTAATGTCTTGCAGCAGTAACACTCCGGGTGGTCGTATTACTGGATGGTATGTCCCATCAAGGCCAAAGTATAGAAGAGTTCCGCTGTTTTCTTTATAGAACTTTCCTTCTCCAACATCGACCAAAATCTTCGGCACAGGGAGAGTGAGGTCGGCGAGCCGCTTCCGTACGTAGGTGCCGCCAAGACGGTCTATAAGTTCGAACGGCCCATAGGCCCATGCGTATCCGAAGCGCATCGCTTCGTCGACAGTTGCGATGTCGGAGGAGATTTCTCCGATCAGAGAGGCTGAGTACGCGAGAAGTCGACCAAGAACCGCCCATGCAAATTGGCTATAGACGCTCTCAGCATCCAGAAAATCCTTGATATCCTGTCCCGACTCCAATATCCCGAGACGTTGTGGCGCTGAGGTTGGCCGCCATTCGAGGTCGCCAGCGCTAGCGGCCGTCAGGCACAGTGTTTCGGTCAGTGCTCCTGAAGAAGTCTCTCTTGTCCGATAAAAGCCGCCTGTTCCTTTCTTGCCCAGATATCCTCCCGCAATCAGATTTCGAATTATCGGAAGCTCACGCTTCACTTCGTGAAATGCATCAACCGGCGGTAAAAGTCGTGCGAGTGAGTCGTTCACCTGCATAGTGATATCAAGACCTACCAGATCCATCAGTCCGAATATGCCGGTCGACGGAAAACCAAAGGGCTTCCCCATAATTTTATCAGCTTCTTCGACCCTGAGACCATAGTGTAGCGCAAAAGCCGCTGCGGTCTGGAGCCAATACGCGCCAATCCTGTTCGCGATAAATCCGGGCGTATCCTTGCAGTGTATTACGGTCTTCCCAAGCGCTACATCGCAGAACTCGCTAATGCGGGAGACGGCCTCGAGACGTGTGTGCGCGCTAACGACGAGTTCAAGTAGACGCATGTAGCGTGGTGGATTAAAAAAATGGGTAATTAGAAAATCTTGTTTTAACGTCGAGGGAACATCCAACAACAAATGTGATAGAGGAATTGTCGAGGTGTTGGAAGAGACTATAGATCCTGGTTTGCGGACTTTGGCAATACGATCATAAAGAGGCTTCTTGACGCTGAGTTGCTCCGTTACGGCTTCGAGAATCCAATCGTATTCGGCCAACTTCCAAAGATCATCTTCGATATTTCCGGGAGTGATCAAGCGAGCCGCCCCTGGTGACATCAATGGTGGTGGTTGTGCCGTTTTGAGGCGATCAATGGCAGTTTTTGCCATTGAGTTGCGATCGGCTGGGTCAGCTTTGACGAGATCGAGCAGAAGAACGGGGAAACCAGCACTGGCGATGTGGCCGGCAATGGATGCGCCCATAACCCCCGCACCGACGATAGCAACAGACTGAATTTTCTCTCCCATGGTCAGACAGCTTCCAAGACCGTTGCGATGCCTTGACCTCCGCCAATGCATTGCGTCGCAAGCGCGTATTTGCCGCCTTCACGCTCGAGTAACTGCGCCGCTTTACCGGTGATTCGTGCGCCAGATGCACCGAGTGGGTGACCGAGCGCAATTGCGCCTCCATCCAGATTGATGCGGGAAACATCGAGATCGAGGTCTTGGATCGAAGCCAGCGCCTGCGACGAAAATGCCTCATTTAATTCTATAATGTCCATGTTCTGCGCCTTCAACCTTGCACGTGCAAGCGCCTTCCGTGACGCAACTACCGGCCCAATACCCATGATCTCGGGGTCACAACCAGCAACCGCGATGGACACGATCCTTGCTGATGCCGCCAGCCCATGCCTCATTGCGTAATCCTCCGAGCAAACCAGCACAGCAGCTGTACCATCCGTAAGAGGAGAGGATGTGCCCGCAGTAACGAGGCCAGCAGCGTCAAACGCCGGTTTCAGTCCCGCCAAAGCTTCCAGTGTGGTGTCATATCGGATGCACTCGTCAACAGAGCAGATGCCGCCGCTAGTATTGATGGGCACGATTTCGTTACGCAGTTTGCCTTGACGTTGAGCGGTAGCGGCTTTGCGATGGCTTCCGACGGCGAATTCTTCTTGCGCCGAACGTGTAATTCGCCAACGTTTGGCGACATTCTCCGCGGTTTCTCCCATGCTTATGTAGGCGGCTTTGTTTTTTGCGTAGAGCCGCGGAGATGGTAAGGGATTGTATCCACCCATCGGCACGCGAGACATGCTTTCAACACCGACCACAACGAAAGCCGCGCCGGCTCCCATCTTGATTGCTCCGGCGGCCATATGAATTGAATACATTGATGAGCCGCAGAAGCGATTTACCGTGGCACCAGCGACGGCAATCGGTAGATCGGCTAGAAGGCCGATCAGGCGGCCGACGTTTAGCCCCTGCTCTGCTTCGGGAAACGCGCATCCAGCGATGACATCTTCAATGTCCTCTGGATTAATTTGGGTGCGCTCTATCAGTGCGCGCACAACGTCGGCGGCCATTTCATCAGGCCGGACGTGGGCAAGACTACCCTTTCCTGCCGGTGTGAAAGGCGAACGAACAAAGCCGGCGATCACGACGTTGGTCATTGGCGGGCTTACTCCTATTCTCACCGTTCAGGATACGGACAATTTGGACACGGCGGGCGCTAATTTCTAACCGCCTTATTTTCGGGAAAGTCACGCTTCCGGCTGGTTCGGGGGTTCCTGCATGAGGCGTTTCTCAGCTTGGTGTTCAATTTTTACAAGTTCTTCAAGGCTTCGTTCCAATGCAGCTTGCTGCTCTTGCAGTTTGACAATGCGCTTGCGCACAGCGGCGAGGGTCTTGCGGACCTGAACGACATCGTGCAGATCAATGTCGTATAGATCAAGGTACTCTTTGATTTCGCGAAGTGAAAACCCGAGTCGTTTACCCCTTAGGATAAGCATCAGCCTAGCGCGGTCACGCACGGTGTAGACGCGTGTCGTCCCAGCGCGGCAAGGCGCGATCAGACCCTTGTCCTCATAGAAACGGATCGCCCGCGCGGTTATGCCGAGTTGGTTGGCGAGCTGACTAACGGAGAACAATCTGCCCGCAGAGCCTTCGTTGCTCTGGTGAGTGTCAGACGTACCGTCCAGATCAAAGCTGGTTACGGATTCCGCATGCAAAACAGAAGCCGTCATTGTGTTGCTCTCCCCCAGAACTCCCGATCTCATTGGTTTCGCGTTACAAAATCCGGCAAGTTCAGGACATTCACGCAAAATCAGTCAAGCAATACCGTAAAATAGAAGTACATATCCAATACGGAATAGAGCCAAAATCGTCAAGCGACTCGTAGATTTTGCTGTTTCCTTAAAGGAGCAGTTTCGCGCTGAAAGAACACGCAACTCGTCGCGGAGGCAGGCATTCTCTCACCGCGTGGGCGGACAGAGAACAGGCTGCGTATTCGAGGATAGTCGTCGTTGGCCGCTTGGGCGCCACTCAGTCGAAGCCACCGTGAACGTAGATACCGGATCTCGGTTCGTTGTCCGGAAACGCGCGGGAAGCCAGTTTGATGTGGTGCTAAGACAATGTACCGGCATGGCCGGAAGTCGCACCAAAGCTCGCCTAGCGTGGCTGAGACGCGCGCGTCCGAATGGTGGTTTCATATGCCACGGTTTCGTACCATGCCCTGGGTGATTTAAGCTTGGAACGATGGCATAGTGAGCGGCTAGGCATCCAGACCAAGGATCGTGCAATACCGCAGATGGAGCGAACCAGATATTTGTATGGCGGGGCTTTGATTTTTATACACAATCGAACTGCGCTGTGGCGCGCACAGCGTGGTTTAATGGGCAACGGCGCTATTGGGAATGCCTTATGACCGTATGAATGTCACATTGTTTTAAAGTAGGAATTGAGCACCAGATTACAGGTTATGGCTACTCGAACAATCTAGCGTGGACATCATAAAGGAGAGTCATATGGCATTTTCAGCCAATTATGTGTCGACCGGCAATCTTTGGGTTCATTCATTACTGTACGATTTTATTGCCAACGAGGCTATACCCGGTACCGGTATTCAACCCGCATCGTTTTGGCCTGGTTTTGCAGCGCTGATCACGCGTTATGGACCAGAAAATGCGGCACTCTTAGCAGAGCGTGTACGTCTCCAGCGGTCAATTGACGACTGGCATCGACAGCGGCGGAGTGCCCAAATTAACGTAACCCAGTATCACAAATTCCTTTCCGATATTGGCTACGTTAAACAGGATCCCGAAACGGTTGCAGTGGCGACATCTAACGTTGATGAGGAAATTGCTCATGTTGCAGGGCCACAGCTTGTGGTGCCGGCAACCAATGCGCGCTATGCACTGAATGCAGTGAATGCGCGTTGGGGCAGCCTCTACAATGCGCTCTACGGAAGTAATGTTATTCCTGAAACCGGCGGGCTGGAGAGAGGCGCTGCCTTCAATGCGCGGCGAGGTCGAGTAGTGATTGCTCGAGGCAGATCCTTTCTCGACGAGAACTTTCCTCTGGCAACCGGAAGCCATACAGAATCGTGCAGTTATCAGGTACAGAACGGCCACTTGGCTATCAAACTTTCGAACCGGACCGTCAGTTTGAAGGATGGATCGCAGTTTGTTGCGCTGCGGGGAAGCCCAGAGCGTCCCGTCGCCGTGCTTTTACGGAATAATAACCTTCACGTTGAAATTAGCATTGACGCATTGAGTCCGATGGGTCGAATCGATAACGCTGCCATCGCAGATCTAATAATTGAAGCGGCCATTACGACGATTATCGATGGCGAAGATAGCGTTGCTGCGGTGGATGTTGAGGACAAAGTGCTACTTTTCAAAAACTGGCTAGGATTGATGAAAGGAACTCTAACAGAGACTGTTGAAAAAAATGATCGGAAGTTTGTTCGCCGGTTGGCGGAAGATAGGCGTTACAATACCGTTGACGGTGGTGATCTTGTGCTTCACGGACGTGCGCTAATGCTGATCCGCAATGTTGGGTCGCATCTCAATACGGATATTGTCCTTGATGTTAATGGTAACGTAGTACCAGAGACCATAGTTGATCTCGTTGTTGGCTCGGTTTGTGCGCTGCACGATCTTCGTCGTACAAGCGGGTTGCGCAATTCCAGGGCCGGGTCTGTTTACGTCGTCAAGCCTAAGCTACATGGTGCTGAGGAGGTTTCTCATGCTGACGCGCTGTTTTCCGCTACTGAAGATCTGCTCGGGATGGATCGATATACCCTGAAGATGGGAATCATGGATGAGGAACGCCGAACGTCGGTTAACCTCGCTGCCTGCATTGCGGCGGCTGAGAATCGGGTATTTTTCATAAATACGGGTTTTCTGGATAGGACCGGTGACGAAATCCATACGTCTATGGAAGCAGGCCCGATGATCCGCAAGAATGATATGAGATCCGCTATTTGGATGAATAGTTACGAGGATCGCAGCGTGGGGATCGGTATTGCCTGCGGCTTGCCGGGCCGTGGGCAGATCGGCAAGGGCATGTGGGCTGCACCTGATGCCATGGCCGAGATGTTGGAGGAAAAAATCGCGCATCCGCGGGCTGGCGCCAGCACGGCGTGGGTACCTTCACCTACGGCTGCTACTTTACACGCACTACATTATCATGCCGTCGATGTTGTCGCTCGCCAGCAGGAACTGAGGTCGCGCCCTGTTTCACCCTTAAACGATCTGCTTACGATTCCAGTCGCCGACCCGCAGAATTGGACTGCCGACGATATCGAACGCGAGCTGGAAAATAATACACAGAGCATTCTCGGCTATGTCGTTCGTTGGGTTGATCGCGGTATTGGTTGCTCAAAAGTTCTAGACACACACAACGTTCCGCTGATGGAGGATCGCGCGACTCTGAGGATTTCCGCCCAGCATGTTGCCAATTGGCTTCTGCACGGCCTGGTTACGGCAGAGCAGGTCATGGGAACGCTTAGGCGCATGGCGATTATCGTCGATCGCCAAAACGCAATGGATCGACATTACAAACCGATGGCTCCCGATTATAACGGGGCCGCGTTCAAGGCCGCGTGTGACCTGGTCTTCAAAGGTCGCACACAACCCAACGGCTATACAGAATTCATTCTTTATAATCGACGCCGGGAGGCAAAGGCGGGCGCATGAATTGCGGGCGATGGCCCTACCACCGTCAATCCGCGAATGGATCCTGCATCAGTATCGTGTCATCGCGCTCTGGGCTGGTGGAGAGTAAAGTGACTGGGCATTCGACAAGTTCTTCAATGCGGCGGATATATTTGATCGCCTGTGCAGGTAGCTCAGCATAGGAGCGAGCACCTCGGGTCGAGCCAGTCCACCCTTCGATTGTTTCATAAATGGGCCTTGCATTGGCTTGCATCGCGGTGCCTGGTGGCAGGTGTCTATAAGTTGAACCGTCAATGTCATAACCAACACCGATCTTCAGATTGGCGAAACCATCTAGTACGTCCAGCTTTGTTAGTGCGAGGCCCTCGATACCGCCGACTTTCACAGCTTGGCGTACAAGCGCAGCATCGAACCAGCCACAGCGCCGTGGCCGGCCGGTCACAGTACCGAATTCACGGCCGCGTTCGCCTAACATCCTTCCTGTTTCGTCATGTAGTTCGGTTGGAAATGGCCCGGCACCGACTCTGGTGCAATATGCCTTCGCAATACCCAGCACTCGCCCGACAGCATTTGGGCCGATTCCAGCACCCGCTGCCACCTGTCCAGCTACCGTATTGGAGGACGTAACGTATGGGTATGTCCCGTGATCTACATCGAGCATGACCGCTTGCGCGCCTTCGAACAGAATGCGCGCCCCAGCTCGTCGAGCATCGGCTAGGCGTTCCCAGACCGGCTCGGCGAAGGGCAGAAGCTTTGGCGCTAGGTCTAGAAGGAGCATTCGTAAGGCAGTCTTATCGAAGATCGGAGCACCAAGCCCACGCAGCAGCGTGTTATGGTGAAGCAGGAATTCATCAAGACGCCAATCCAGAGTCTGCGGCTCAGCCAAGTCGCACACGCGGATGGCCCGGCGTGCGACCTTGTCCTCGTATGCGGGTCCAATGCCTCGGCCAGTTGTCCCGATCCGGCGATCACCACGCGCGTTCTCGCGTGCCGAATCGATGGCCGCGTGTACGGGTAGGATGAGCGGCGCATTGTCGGCGATACGAAGCGTTTCAGGCGTGACGGCGAGACCCTGCGCGGCCACCCGGTC
>JAJZBH010000201.1 GCA_021799015.1 Pseudomonadota bacterium | reverse complement strand
CTCAAGCGTGGCGGCACGACGTGGTTCTTCGTCACGGCAGATTATGTATTCGGGAAATCGCTGGAGCGCGATGCGTCCGACCTCGTCACGGCACAGGGTGGTAAGGTGGTTGGGCATGCGCTCGCGCCGTTTCAGACAACAGACTTTTCCTCTTATCTCATTCAGGCCCAATCGAGCGGCGCTAAGGTAATCGCTCTTGCAAACTCTGGTGGCGACACGATCAATTCAATCAAACAGGCGCATGAATTTGGACTAACGCAGTCCGGCCAGACCCTCACTGCGCTGCTGGCGTTCATTTCCGACATCCAAGCCGTAGGACTAGAGACGGCACAGGGGCTAACGCTGACCGCTGCCTTCTACTGGAATCTCAATGACAGCACGCGCACCTGGAGTCGCCGTTTCGCCACGCGCAACGGCGGACACTATCCAACCATGAACCAGGCCGGGGCCTATGCTTCGACGATCCATTGGATGAAGGCGATTGCCGCTATGGACAAAATGAAGGCCCGAGACGGACGTGCGGTGGTTGCTGAGATGAAAGCGCTGCCAACATATGATCCATTATTCGGGCATGGCAGAGTACGTGCCGATGGGCGTGTTATTCACGATCTCTATCTATTTCAAGTAAAATCTCCAAGAGAATCAAAAGAACCATATGACGATTATACGCTTCTCGCAACGATACCAGGCGAGCAAGCATTCCGCCCTATGTTGCCGGCCTGCAATTTCTCAGATCGTTAGCGAAAGTCTATACCAATGCAGGCAGGACGACTGTCATCACTGGTATTGCTGTTAATCAGTGAAGTCGCTGCCATGTCTACCTGGTTTGCGACAACTGCCTCGCTCACCGCAATCCGCACCCACTACACCCTGAACGCATTCCAGGAAGCCATGCTGACCAACAGCGTGCAGATCGGATTCGTCATCGGCACGCTCGTCAGTGCCCTTTTGACGCTGCCTGATCGCTTTGATCTGAGGCGCCTATTCTCGATAGGCTCTGCAGTTGCCGCACTCGCCAATTTTATTCTGCTCATGTTCGAGCCGACTTCGCTGGCCCTACCGCTCATGCGCATGATCACCGGCACTTGTATGGCAGCTGTTTATCCGGTGGGTATGAAGATTGCAGCGACTTGGGCCAAGGGTGATCTCGGACTGCTGGTGGGGCTTCTAGTAGCAGCGCTGACACTTGGCTCCGCCTCACCTCATCTGGTAGCGGTGTTCGGCGGGTTTGACTGGCGTGGACCGGTAGCGGTGGCCGCCGTCTGCGCCGTCGCCGCTGCGCTGTTTATCCGTTTTGTATCGATTGGACCGAATATTTCACCCGCTGCCCCGCTGCGTCTTGGCAATGCACTTCATGCATGGCGCAACCGTCACGTCCGGCTTGCCAATCTCGGGTATCTTGGCCACATGTGGGAGCTATACGCCATGTGGGCGTGGATCGGTGCTTTCCTCGCGTCCAGCTTCCGGACCCGCTACGGCAGCGCGCCGCCGATCCCGTCGGAATTAGCCGCCTTCATGGTCGTTGGTGTAGGCGCGCTCGGTGCCATGGCAGGGGGCTTCGCCGCTGACCGGATCGGACGCACTGCCGTGACCATTGCCGCCATGGTGGTCAGCGGAATTTGTTCAGCCTTCATCGGCCTACTGTTCGGTGGTCCTGCCTGGATGCTTGTAGCGGTAAGTATCGTATGGGGTGTCGCGATCATCGCTGATTCGGCGCAGTTCTCCGCATGTGTAGCCGAACTCAGCGAACGCGCGTTAGTGGGTACCATGCTGACAATACAAACCTGTGCCGGCTTTGTGCTGACAACTATCAGCATCCAGCTTATACCAATCGCTGTGAGCTGGGTCGGCTGGCAGCGAGCGTTTGTTTTACTTGCTATTGGCCCGCTGTTAGGTGTCGTAGCGATGTTACGCCTGCGTCGAGAACTCGGCCAGGATATGTTCTGGATTAAGGGGAAAGCATGACCAAAAAGGAAAACGAGCCGATTTCGTTCAATACTATCTTTTACGAAGTCTTCGGCGTAGTCGCGCGCATCACCCTTAACAGGCCGGAGCGGACAAACGCCATCAACGATGTCATGCTGTCTGAACTCTCCGCCGCGCTTGATCTCTGTGAGGGAGACGCTGCCATCAGAGCGATTGTCGTACGAGGTATGGGAAACGCCTTTTCCTCAGGGTTCGACCTAAAAGAACAGATGGAACGGCGGCCCTCTGGGGTAGCTCAATGGAGGCCAATTCTGCGCAAGGACTTCGATGTGCCCATGCGGTTCTGGCACTTTCCGAAACCCACGATCGCGGCGGTACGTGGGCCATGCCTCGCCGGAGCCTGTGAACTGGCGCTTGCATGCGATATAACGATTGCTGCCGCAGATGCCTTTTTCGGAGAACCTGAACTCAAATTCGGCGCGGGCATAGTAGTGATGATTCTTCCGTGGATAGTCGGTCCGAAGGTCGCCAAGGAAATCATACTGATGGGCCAAGACCGCATCGACGCCGCACGCGCCCGCGAGATAGGCATGATCAATCGCGTGGTTCCGGGCGCGGATCTGGACGAGGCGGCACTGAACATCGCTCGTCATATTGGAGCCATTGATCCGCTCTTAGTGCGCGAAACGAAACGAAGCATTAATCGCTCGATCGAGGCCCGCGGGATGCTGGAAGCACTGGAGGCGGCACTCGCCTCTGACATGCTGATCGAGGGCGAAGGATCCCCTGACAAGGCCCGCTTCATGGACATTGCCCGGTCGAACGGTCTAAAGGCGGCCTTGGCATGGCGGGACGCCCGCTTCCCGGCGGGGATGACATGATCGGCGAACTGGGACGCCTTCTTAGTACCTCTCTCTCTAGAGACGGCGCAATACTTGATCACTGGGCTGGAAGGACTCCCTTCAACGTACTGCGCGCGCAAGCGACCAATATCCGCGACCGGTTGCTGGCAGGTCGCCTCTACCCCGACGAGCCTGTACATGTTGCTATTGGCAATCGGGCCACAGACATCGCTTGTATTCTCGGGGTATGGGAGGCAGGCGGTGTCGTTGTCCCTTTCCACACCTCGGCATTGCCTGCGACTGTAAATCGTCTTGCGGCCATGACTCAAGCTCGCTTCGTCGTGGACGCCGGGACGGTTGAGGAATTTTCGACGACGCCCCCGCCGAAACGTTCATTGTTGAGGGGAGCAGCACTCGTGATTTTGACTTCCGGCAGTACGGGAATGCCAAAGGGCGTAGTACTTGCCCATGACCGATTAAACGGCAAGCTCGATGTGCTCACTCGCCTTCTCGGTTTTACGGCGGCTGACCACGTT
>JAJZBH010000030.1 GCA_021799015.1 Pseudomonadota bacterium | reverse complement strand
GCCCATCACGACGCCGTAGAACTGAAAAATTATCGAACCAAGTGATCACACCCTGTAGCTTCACTCCGTTCACGAGAAATACAGTTACTGGTGTCTTGCTTTTGCGAACGTGGTTGAGAAATACGTCCTGCACATTTTGCGATTTTTCGTTGGCCATTACGGCTATCCCTTTGTTTCCTCATCGTTTCGCGATGAGTGAAGGTTGCGCTTTACCCACCGGATCGTGCCCGCAGGTTAGTTATGCGCGCGAAACGGGTATTGGCACCGTCCCGCTCGCAGCAGAGAGATATATAGCGCGCTTTGGTGGGAACACCAATCGCCGACAATCCTGATGCCGGACGAATACGGAGGTCGAAAATTGGCTGACGTTCATTGTTGCGACGGAACAGCATCCATTTGCCGCCCTCTATGGGCCTTTTTGGCAATATAACTTAAACTCAAGCACCCGATGTCAGTTCGTCGAGCAGACTCGTCCATAACACTTCTCGCGCCTCAGGCTGCATCCTGTCAGCAGTCACACGCACTGCGCGCAACATACGCCGAAGATCGTGCACCTGGTCAAGCAGATACAGTATTAAGTCAATTCCCTCCTCATTTGCGCCAAAATCGCGTGACAAGCTCACAATAAGTTGTGCTCGTGCCACATCTGCAGGTGTAAAGGCCACCCCGTCGTTCACGGTCGTCGGCGCCAACCAGCCTTGCTCCACCCAAATCTGCAGCTGTTCTACGGTGATTGACAATTCTGAACAGATTTTCATTTCATCAATCATCACATGCTCTCCTTGGTTGCGGCCTGGACCGCATCGGACTCGTAATCTTTATTGCGCCAAGTTTCTGCAAGTCGGCGTAGCGCAGGATCAATGGGATCAGGAAGTGTAATTAACAATCTGACATATTGATCACCAGCACCACCGTGGTGCCGTTTCATCCCCTTTCCTTTCAGGCGTAGGATCTGTCCCGAATTCGCTCCCGGGTGCAGCGTCATAGTGACATCGCCACCCGGCGTCGGAACGTGAATGCGACCGCCAAGCACCGCGTCCGCTAGCGGGATCTGCAGATCGAGATAGATATCATCACCCTTTCGCTGAAACCGCGGATCAGGTGTGACAGAGATCTCGATAAGGGCGTCGCCGGGTGGGCCGCCGCCGATGCCGTGCCCTCCCTTCCCAGCAACACGAAGAATTTGTCCATCCTCTATCCCACGTGGGATCCGAACGTCGATCGTGGCACCTTCTGGGAGGGTTATCCGCTGGCTCGTACCGTGATAGGCATCGAAGAAATTGATCCTTAACTGAAAGCGCAGATCTTGGCCGCGCATTCGCTTAGCGCCGCCACGGCCAAACAAATCCGCAAAGATATCCTCAGCGCCGCCGAAATGCGTCTCGCCATCAAATCCCGCATCGCGGGTAGAACGATACGAGTACGCGCCCTCACCACGGGTGGCGAAGTCACGATAATAGGCCGCCTGCGGCTTTTCAGCGCCAGACGCATCGATCTCTCCGCGGTCAAACCGTGACCGTTTCTCGGGATCTGAAAGTAAAGCGTAGGCTGCAGAAATTTCTTTGAAAGACGCTTCGGCATCCTTATTGCCGGGATTAAGATCAGGGTGATGTTTTTTTGCCAACGCGCGATATGCTTTGCGCAAATCTTCGGCGGTTGCCGTACGAGAAACACCGAGTATGTGATAGGGGTCTTTAATTGTCATCGGGTTGGCCGCGCTCCATCATTGATCCTCCATGAATTTCGCCGCTTTGCGGAGCCTGTTGTCAACTGAGACAACGCCGCGTTCCGATTACCGCTAGGATAAGCCTTTTTCGTGCCGCGCCGAACCACGACTGATCAAAAGGTGGCAAAGGCCAAACATCTGTTCTGTACAATGCCCTAAAGGATGCCTGCAACGTTGAAGTATAACCAAAGAGGTAAGCGCAAAAGCAAGAAGGCGACAAGTATGCCTCAATCTCCTCCAACCAATACCAAGAACGGCAGCTTCGCCTCTAAATCACGGTGTCTTGTGCGCCCGAGATTGCCTTCCACCGCCGAAGGTGGTCTCCCCAACGCATTTCGCACGTACATGGGGTATAATGATGTCAGACGACGTTAGGAGGCGCCTGACGTGGCGTATGACTCAACAATCATATCGCCCAGAAACCGAAAACTGTAGCACCTACGGTGTCCCTACCGACGAAACATTACCTTTTCGGCCACAATCCCCTTTAAGAAGAGTGCAGGCCCTTTTATCAAAGAGCAGCGGCCGACAGAGAGATCACGGCGACGCAATGACTTCCTGTCTCTGATCCGCTACAGAGGTTAAATGATGGGTGTGGGGATTCCACGCGGTCAAATCCGCATCGCAATCAACGTCGCCTTGGATGGCTTGCTGGCCGCCCTTGCTGTTGTGGCGGCATCCTGGCTTGCCGACCCTGCGCGCCCCGTACCCAACCCCATCATTTTGCCCTTAGCCGGCGCCGCAGTGATTTGGCTGATCGGCGTCCCGTTTGGCCTAGCCCGTCAATATTGGCGATTCACTTCACTCTCCGACGTGATGGCAATAGGTGTCATATCAATTCTCGGAGCGTTGTTGATTGTCCTGCTGCTCATCGGGGTTGGCATACCGTTACCCTCATCAAGTTTTCCGCCGCTGCTAAGCATCACGTTTGGCCTCGCGTTGATCATGCCGCGCCTGCTCTATCGCGTTGCACGCACAAGGTCCGATACCCGAGGCGATGACCCAGAGCCCGCACTAGTGATCGGCGCTGGTGAAGCCGCAGAACTGTTCTTAGCCGCCTTGGGTCGAGAGGCTAAGCGACATTATCGCGTACAAGGTCTCATTTCGACGTCTGAACGCGAGACAGGGCGCCGAATTCATAACGTACCGATTCTTGCGCCGCTCAATGAACTTGATGCCTTACTAACTGGGCTTGAGAAAGCGAGTGGACTGCCGACTTTGCTAATCATTGCGAGTTCTGATGTCGGCGGAGACACATTGCGCGCCATTCTTAACCTCGCCGAGCGTTTTGGCTTGCGCGTCGCTCGAGCACCAAATCCCACCGCGCTTGCACCCACGACCGCTGACACAACCACCATATCGCTTCGGCCCATCGCAATCGAAGATTTGTTAAATCGACCCCAGGTTGCACTTGATCGGGAGGGAATGGCACGGCTAATTCAGGGGCGACGTGTCCTAGTCACTGGAGCGGGCGGTTCGATCGGCTCGGAACTTGCGCGGCAGGTTGCCCGGTTTGGGCCAAGCCGGCTAACTCTTCTGGATGCAAGCGAGTATGCTTTGTGGCGAATCGACCTTGAGTTATCGGAGAGCGACCCTAGCGTCCCACGTGATCCCGTTATCGCGGATATCCGCGATGCCGCCCGCATTGCCAGAGTCTGTGATACGCACCAGCCGGAACTCGTGTTCCATGCAGCCGCCCTCAAGCACGTGCCAATGGTCGAGGCGCATCCACTTGAGGGGATCGCCACCAACGCATTAGGAACCAGAAACGTTGCCGATGCCGCACGGGCAGCCGGCGCGACACTGATGGTACTTATCTCCACTGACAAAGCGGTTAATCCATCTTCAGTTATGGGGGCCACAAAACGCCTTGCAGAAATGTACGCGCAAGGGCTCGACATTGCCGCCAAGAATGCAAAAGGCGGAATGCGGACAGTCACTGTCAGATTTGGGAATGTGCTTGATTCAACCGGCTCAGTGGTTCCGATTTTCCGCCGTCAACTCGCTCGTGGCGGGCCGCTTACCATAACGCACCCCGATATGCGGCGATATTTTATGACCGTTCGCGAGGCCGTCGCACTTGTGCTGCAGGCTTCTGTCGTGGGCTCGACAGAGGCCACTTTGCCGGTATTGCAAGGCGGGATCTTCGTCCTTGATATGGGTGAGCCAGTAAAGATCGTTGATCTGGCAAGGCAGATGATTCGCCTTGCTGGGCTACGGCCGGACCAAGACATTGCAATCAGGTATACAGGCCTGCGCCCTGGCGAGAAACTGTTCGAAGAATTATTTCACGGCAACGAGAAGCCTATTAGAACTCAGTTTCCAGGATTGCTCATGGCGGCGCCACGAGTTGCCGATTCGGCGTTTATTGGTCGAGCGCTCGATGAAATTGCCCTTCTAGTCGGACGTGGCGATACCGTCGGTGCATGCGCAATTCTTGCGCGACTGGTTCCCGAATACGACGGCTACCAACAGCTCGCTCCAGCGAATCCATACGGACAAGGAAAATCATGGACCACATAACGCCTACCGTCGCGTTTCTCGACCTTGCAGCACAGCAGACACGCCTCGGCGCTTCGCTTCGACAGCGAATCAGCGCTGTCTTGGCACACGGCCAATTCATCCTTGGCCCAGAAGTCGCCGAGTTAGAGAAAAAACTTGCAGAGTTCTGTGGAGCCGCACACTGCGTCGGCACAAGTTCCGGTACCGATGCCTTACAGATCGCGATGATGGCCGAGCAAATTGGTCCTGGCGACGCCGTGTTCCTTCCCGCGTTTACATATACCGCTACGGCAGAAGTTCCCCTTCTCCTCGGCGCAAGACCGATATTTGTCGATGTCGACCCGCATACATTTCAGATCGACCCACTGCACTTGGAGGAGCGGATCGAGATGGTCCTGCACGAGGGTAAATTGCGGCCTCGGGCAGTAATCGGTGTTGATTTATTCGGTCAACCGGCCCCTTGGAAGACGATTAGTCGCATCGCATCACAGTATGGCTTATTCACTCTCGATGATTGTGCGCAGGCATTCGGAGCATCGCTGAACGGCGAAAGACTTGGCCATATGGCTGATGCGACGGCGACAAGTTTCTTTCCCTCTAAGCCGCTTGGCGCCTACGGCGATGGTGGCGCTCTATTCACGCAAAATATCGACCGAGCAGCCCTGTATAGGTCTCTGCGAACTCATGGAGAAGGCACATCCCGGTATGATGTCCAGCGCATTGGCCTCAACGGCCGTCTTGATACTCTCCAAGCTGCAGTTCTTCTTGCAAAACTCGAAATTTTTGAAAACGAGCTGGCACGGAGAGAGGAGATCGCCAGAACCTACGATGCCCAACTTCAGGAAATTGTAAAAATACCCACCAGGGTAGAAAATAGTACTAGCGCGTGGGCAATCTATGCCGTGCTTTTTGAGAGTACAGCGGCACGGGATGCTGCGCAGGCGGCGCTCCAAGAACGCGGCATATCGACTGCCGTGTATTATCCAAAGCCTCTGCACCATCAACCGGCTTATCGCGATGCTCATGATGGTATATCTCTCCCCACCGCTGAAACTGTCGCTAGCCGAATCTTAGCGTTACCGATTCATCCTGACCTCGCTGACGAACAAGTCGAGCGTGTCATTGCAGCTCTCATTAGCATCTAAATATGCCCCGTGGCGACCTTTTCCCCGAAATAGGGCCATACCAGACTGGATTTCTACCTGTTGGCGACGGTCACGTTCTGTATTGGGAGCAAGTCGGCAACCCTAGAGGCAAACCGATTCTATTCTTGCATGGCGGCCCTGGTGCGGGCGCGGCCGCGGTTCATAGACGGTTTTTCGATCCGCAAATCTGGCGCTTAATTGTGTTTGACCAGCGCGGCGCTGGACGCTCGACGCCGCTGGGCTGCATCGAGGCGAACACAACACATCATCTGGTTGAGGACATCGACAAGCTTCTCGATTTCCTTGGTATTGGTAGGTGCATACTGTTTGGCGGATCCTGGGGTTCAACCCTTGCGCTTGCATACGCCGAGTCGTGTCCGAGCCGGGTTGCGGGAATGGTGCTACGTGGAATTTTTCTCGGGCGTAAACTCGAGGTTGACTGGTTTCTGCATGGGATAGGACATTTCTTTCCTGAGGCATACCAGGCCTTTACGAATTTTCTCCCGGCGGCAGAGCGTAACGATATTTTGACCGCATATGCAAAAAGACTAAATAATCCAGATCCTGCGGTTCACGTTCCCGCGGCAAAAGCTTGGTCGATTTACGAGGGCACCTGCTCGACATTAATGCCAAACATAGACACGGTCAGTGCTTTTGCTGAAGATCGCACAGCTCTGGGCCTGGCACGAATCGAGGCCCATTACTTCGCAAACAACCTGTTTTTACCCTCTGCGGGACTGCTTGGTCATCTCGAAGCGTTGCGGGGCATACCGGGTGAAATCGTACAGGGCCGCTACGATATGATTTGCCCGCCCTCCAGTGCCTTCGAACTCGTCTCCGGCTGGCAAGACGCACGCCTGACAATCATACCGGATGCCGGGCACTCGGCCTTGGAGACCGGTATTCGTGCTGCCCTCCTCGCCGCTGTCGAGCGAGTCCGATCACTCGTATAATTCTGCGGCCCTTCCTAGCAGAAGCAACTTCTCCGAATGACTTGAAGTTTGCCCTGAATTGGCCGAAATCGGAGCCTACGCCAAAAAAATGGAAACAATGGGCGAAATAGATCGTCCCGTGATATCGGAGAATAATCATGGTGGATGGCTCGCCACTGGCAAAAACCACGCGGCGCATAACTCTGGCTACAATGTTCGTTGGGGCCGCAATGCTTGGCGGACGTCGCTCCTTTGCCGGCCTACGCTCTGCCGGGTTGCTCCAAACAATGCCTTCTGCCTTAACGATGGCAACCGGTTCCCCAGGATGTGGTTTTGCGACCTATGGCCCGGCTCTTGCGATGGCGATGCAGCGAAAGACCCACGTTCCTGTCTCGTTCCGCGTTTCCGGCGGCAGCGCCGCCAATATTCTCCTGCTGGAGCAGCGAGCGGTGGACATTGGTTTCGCCAGCCTAGTAGTTGCCAGTCAGGCATGGACTGGTACTTCCACCTGGACGGGTGGCTTAGCTATGCATGGATTTCGCGCCCTCTTCCCCGTTTGCGACCAGCAACTGCAAGTGGTCACACCGGAAGACCGTGGTATAAAGAGGCTGGTCGATCTGGATAACGCCTGCATCGGTATTGGGCCCGCTGGAAGTGCCAGTGCTGTTCTGGTACCTGATTTGCTGCACGCACTCCGTATTGCGCCCCGAAGATATCAAGAAGGCGGGTTTGCGGAGCAGATTGCTGACCTAGGAAGCGGTGCGCTTGACGCGTGCGCATTTTTCGGGGTGTCCCCGTTACGCGCGATTGAATCCGCCGCACTCTCGGGCCGCTATACTCTGATCGGGTGCAACGATACCGAGGCAAAGGCAATGTGCCGGAGTGTAACCGGCTTAACACCATCTATTATCGCGCGGTCAGCCCTCCCTGCCCTTTCCGAATCTGTGGCGACAGTGGGCTCGGCGGCTCTGGCGTTGAGCCGCACCGACCTCCCGGATTCGCTCGCTGCATCGTTGACCAATGCTGCCCTCGCCAATCAGCGCGCCTTACTCAGTGCGGCGGGTGTTGTAGTGCCGCCGCCAAGTGACTGGCTGCACGCAGTCGATGCAGTCGAAATTCACCCTGGAGCCGCCCCAGAGCTACGTAAACATGGTTTCGTTGTGCCGGAGCAACTGGTGAAGAGCTGACTGTTTCTTGCGTGAGCTGTTCTTCGCAGCAAAATAAACATATCTGAGCAAATACTGGGATCAAATCGATGACTAAAGCGATACTCAATGTGGTGGCCGGCAGCCAACGCCGTGCCACCCTCATTGTACTTCTGTACATCGTGGCGATCCTGCTGTCGCTTATCGTTTCGGTGCGTTATCTGGGCATCGACACGAACACCTCTAATTTGTTCGCAGCCTCCTTGCCTTGGCGCCAGCAGCAGATCCGTTTCGAACGGGCATTCCCGCAGTTCAATAACTTAATTGTCGCCGTTGTCCGAGCTCGCACACCTGAACAGGCCGACGAAACGGCACAAGGCCTTGCCGGAGCGATCGCAAAGGATCCACGTCATTTCATTGATGTCAGCCGACCGGGAAGCGGTCCTTTCTATCGCCAAGAAGGTCTCTTGCTATTACCGGAGGCAAAGCTCGCCACGCTATTGAACAACATAATCGAAGCACAACCATTCCTCGGCCAGTTAGCAGCGGACCCCAGCGCCGCAGGTCTTTTCAAATCACTTGGCCTGATTGCACAAGGGATTAAGGCGGGTCAGGCCGATCTCAAGCCCTACGACACAGAGCTAAGCGTGTTCGAAGCTGCCCTCCAGCAATCGCTAGCAGGGCACCCGCAGCCACTGTCCTGGCAAAAACTAGTGACACCATCGCTTAACGCCGAACAAAACGGTCTTCGTTTCGTCCTCATCCATCCAGTCCTCGATCACAGTTCACTGGAACCCGGCGGGGCCGCAACCCGAGTGCTGCGCCGCATTATTGCGGCGCTTCCAGAAGTAAAATCGGGTGTTGCAACCGTGAATTATACCGGACAAATACCACTGTCAGACGAGCAATTCGCCTCGCTGACCGAGGGCATGTTCCTTGGTTTCGTTGTTAGCGTTGTACTGATTAGTCTTTGGCTGACGCTGGCGGTGCGCTCATGGAGAATGATCTTTCCGATTCTCGGGACCTTGATCGCGGGCCTCATCTTGACGGTTGGCTTCGCCGCACTTGCAATTGGCAGACTGAATCTGATTTCCGTGGCCTTTGCTATCCTCTTCGTCGGCCTAGCAGTTGATTTCGCCATCCAGTTTTGTGTTCGGTTGCGCGATGCACGGTTCCGCATACATAAACCAGCCTTGGCAATGCTTGCAGCGGCACGAGAGGCTGGAGTACAGATCGCACTTGCCGCAGTCGCCACGGCCACCGGCTTCCTTGCGTTCGTACCAACTAGCTTCATCGGTGTCGCTGAACTAGGATTGATCGCAGGCGTTGGCATGTTTATCGCTCTTTTCTGCACGATCACCCTACTGCCAGCACTACTCACGATTACGAAGCCAACTGGAGAGGCCCAGCGTATCGGCTTCCCGTTAGGAGATTGGGTGGATTATCAGATCACGAAGCATCGCCGTCCAATTTTAATTACTTTCGCAGGGCTTGCAATGTTAGGAACTGTTGCCGCAACAACGCTGCAGTTCGATGCAAACCCTCTTGATACGCAGAATCAGAATACTGAAGCAATGCGTACGCTGCGCCGGCTGACCGGAAACAGCATTACAAACCCGTTTTACATTACCGCTCTTGCCCCATCGCTCTCTGCGGCCCGGATTCTTACAACCAGGCTTGCAAAGCTTCCAGAGGTTGATCGTGTTATTTCAGGCGCGACATTTGTGCCGGAGGACCAATCAACGAAACTTGAAATGATCCGGCAAACAAAACTAATCCTTGCACCGTCTTTGCTAGGCGCTGGTGCTCCAACTATTCCAACAGCTGCAACAATCCGGGCCGCTGCACTTGATGCCGGAAAGAAAATTGAGGCGGTCAAGGGCATCATACCAAAGCAGTCACCACTCGGGGGAATCGGGCGACTTTTGATCCAACTCAGCAAAGCCCCTGATGGCACCATCATGGCCATGAATGCCGCATTAACCGGGTATCTTCCAGATGAATTACAAAATCTGAGCGATGCCCTCTCAGCCAAGCTGATTACCGAGCAATCTTTGCCAAACTCAATTCTCAGGGACTGGTTTCTTCCGAACGGATCGGTACGCCTCCAAGTCATTCCCACCAGTTCCGCTGAAAACTCGCGGAATCTTGCACGTTTCGTTCACGCGGTCCAGAAAGTAACGCCGGACATCGCAGGCCCGGCAGTAACAGCGATTGCAACGTCACGCACGATCATTAGTGCGTTCCGTGAAGCGGCTATACTTGCAGCGATTGCGATCTGCCTGATACTATTGCTCTTTCTCCGCTCGGCGCGAGATGCCGGGGTCGTGATCGCGACCTTGGCATTATCAGCGTTGCTCACGGCGTTGTTCGCGCACTTGGCGGAGCTGTCATTGAACTATGCAAATATCATTGCCCTCCCGTTACTGCTAGGCGTAGGTGTGTCGTTCAACATCTATTTCGTAATGAACTGGCGTATGGGGATGCGTCGTCTACTTGGTTCGGCCACTGCCCGCGCCGTGCTCTTCTCAGCCCTTACTACAGGGACGGCCTTCGGATCACTCGCGGTATCGCGCAATGTGGGCACCGCTAGTATGGGTATCGTTCTCCTTCTCAGTCTGCTTGCAACACTGATATCGACTTTTTTGTTCCTTCCCGCCCTCTTGCATGCTTTGCCGCGACGAAAATAGATGCTAGAAAAACGCAGCATTTCAGTCTCCGGGCATCGGACAAGCATTGCATTGGAGTCTGAGTTCTGGAACATGTTGGCATTGATCGCCGCTCGGCAGGAGATAACCCTCGGCACTCTTATTGCTACTGTCGACAACGCGCGCACCCAGGATGCGTCCCTAGCCTCGGCGCTGCGGGTTCATGCGCTGACAGCAGCCATCGAAAATGCCCGACAACAGGCCTAACCTTGGACTGCCACAGCCCGTGTAAAATTCCAGCCCTTAATAGAGGGGTACCTAAATCCACACCACCAACGGTGGCGCATTTTCTGGTCCTTGATTATACTGTCTTAAAGATCTGACACAGAGAGCAAGAACAATGCCGCATTATCGTTCGCGTACTACGACCCACGGCCGGAATATGGCCGGCGCCCGCGCTCTGTGGCGCGCCACCGGTATGGGCGACAGTGATTTTGGGAAACCTATTATTTCAATTGCAAACTCCTTTACTCAGTTTGTCCCCGGCCATGTCCATTTAAAGGATCTTGGGCAACTGGTGGCCCGGGAAATCGAAGCGGCTGGAGGTGTTGGCAAGGAGTTCAACACGATTGCAGTCGATGACGGCATTGCCATGGGCCACGATGGGATGCTCTATTCACTTCCCTCACGGGAGTTAATTGCCGACTCGGTTGAATACATGGTCAATGCTCATTGCGCCGACGCTCTGGTGTGCATTTCAAATTGCGACAAGATTACGCCAGGAATGTTAATGGCAGCACTACGGCTCAATATTCCGACGATCTTCATATCCGGCGGACCAATGGAGGCAGGAAAATATATTGCCGATGGAAAAGCGAAATCCGTTGACCTGATTACTGCTATGGTAACCGCAGCAGACCCAACTCAGTCAGACGCGGAAACCGTAACGATGGAGCGCTCTGCCTGCCCAACCTGTGGTTCCTGTTCTGGTATGTTCACGGCAAATTCGATGAACTGCCTAACCGAAGCATTAGGCCTTGCTTTGCCTGGGAACGGATCCTTACTTGCAACTCATGCCGACCGCCGCAAACTCTTCGTCGAGGCAGGCTGGCAAATCGTTGATCTTGCAAGACGTTATTATGAACACGATGAGATTGCAGTACTACCTCGGGCAATCGCAAATTTTCGTGCCTTCGAGAACGCGATGGCTCTCGACATCGCGATGGGCGGATCGACCAATACGGTACTGCATCTGCTGGCGGCGGCGCACGAAGCGGAGCTTGACTTCACGATGCGCGACATTGATCGCCTGTCGCGACAGGTACCAAATCTATGCAAAGTTTCTCCATCAGCCCCAGATGTCCATATGGAGGACGTCCATCGCGCCGGCGGTGTCATGGGTATCCTTGGCGAGCTCGACCGCCTGGGTTTGATCCATCGCCAGTGTGCGACGGTGCATGAACGCACCCTGGGCGCCGCACTAGATCGATGGGATGTGATGCGCGGAAACGAGGAAGCCGCCCGCTTGTACGCTGCAGCCCCGGGCGGCGTGCGTAGCACCGAGGCGTTTTCCCAAAGCCGTTACTATGACAATCTCGACCTTGACCGAACTCATGGTGTCATCCGCGACGCCGAGCACGCCTTCAGTAAAGATGGAGGACTTGCCGTGTTGTACGGCAATATAGCCGTCGACGGCGCCATCGTGAAGACTGCGGGAGTGGATCAATCCAGTATGGCCTTCGAAGGTCCCGCTCGCGTATTTGAGAGTCAGGATGAAGCCGTTGCTGCAATCCTTGGTGGCCAAGTCCAACCTGGCGACGTTGTGGTAATCCGCTATGAAGGGCCAAAGGGCGGACCTGGTATGCAGGAAATGCTGTACCCCACGAGTTACCTGAAGTCCAAAGGTTTAGGCAAGGCCTGCGCGCTGATCACTGATGGTCGATTCTCTGGAGGGACATCAGGCTTGTCTGTGGGTCACATCTCGCCAGAGGCGGCAGCAGGCGGCTCAATCGCACTTATCGAGAATGGCGATACCATCGTTATCGATATTACGAAGCGCGCAATCAATGTTATAGTCGGCGAGGAGATGCTTGCGAAACGAAAGGAAAAACAAAGAAGAATTGGTTATAAACCCGTTAATCGCGAAAGGCGGGTCTCTCCGGCTCTCCAGGCATATGCCGCTTTAACAACCAGTGCGGCTACGGGCGCCATTCGTAACGTACGCCAAGTGTCAAGCGCAACAACATCCAGTTAGAAATGTGACCACCCCCCCCTAGTGATAGGCAAAGGCTTGCCTGCGTTATCTAACACAACGACCTCCGGAGGCCCCTCAACAAAGTAGCCAATCCGTGTGATTGATACAGGAGCCGCGGCTGCACGAAGCATAATCTCAACCTCAGCAGGGGCAGCGAACAACAGCTCGTAGTCATCGCCGCCTGTCAACCGCGTTAACAGCCACTGGTCACCCGCACGCCGCGCAGCTTCCGATTGTGGCACGGCGGCGGCTTCAATCAGGGCACCACAATCGGATTGTCGGCAAATGTGACCTAAATCCTGGATCAAGCCGTCCGAAACGTCGATGCACGCGTGAACGAGATGGTGAATGTGTAGACCCACGCGCGGCTCAGGTAATAACCGACGCACGGCCAAAAACCCATTCGGGTCTAAAACCTTACCATGCGCAGCAGCAAGGCCGAGCGCTGCGTCACCGATCGTCCCAGTAACAAATACCGCATCGCCAATACGCGCACCTCGTCGGTGCCAGGCAGCACCGCGTGCAACCGTGCCAAACATTGTTACCGAGAGCGATATCGGGCCGATCGTAGATGTCGAATCGCCGCCGATCAGTGATATATTGAAGAGCTGCTGGTCTTCTGCCAATCCGGTCACAAAACATTCAAGCCAGGATTCGGGCGTTTCTGCGCGCAAAGCCGTTGTCAGCAGATAATGTAAGGGCGTTGCGCCCATTGCAGCAATATCAGAAAGATTCCTCCGCAGCAGCTTACGGGCAACAGAATTAGCTGGATCATCTGCAAGAAAATGGATCGATTCCACCATTTGGTCGACTGTGATGACAAGGTCCGTACCTTCAGGCGGTACAAAGATCGCAGCGTCGTCGGTAAGGCCAAGTCCCTCAGCCGATGCCAATGGTGCGAATAACCGCGCTATCCGTTCAAATTCCCCGCTCACTACGGCCAACAATCAGTTGACAACCGGATCGGCAAACTCGCCGGGCCGAAGTATATGCGCCATACGATCGAGCATAGCATTGCCAAGTTCGACCGCATCGGGCGTCAGGAAACCATGCGCCACATCAAGGTACTCATTAATTACAACACGTGATGGAGGGCCATCGACCATACTAAGTTCGGCTCCAGCTGCACGCAAAATGGCACGCAAAACAGGATCGAGACGGCCAAGAGGCCAAGCCGACGGCAAAACATTTCTAATTAGAAGATCAATGGTGTCTTGCTGCAGGGCTGCACAGCGGACAATTCGCGTGAATAGCGGAATATGCGCTAATGCAATGTGGCCTTCCTCAATGCCACAACGGCCAGGCGGCGCGTCAATACGGTGCCGAATGAACTGATTGATCACTGTTTCAGCCACCTCACCGCTCTGTTCGGTCTGGTAAAGCGCTTGCACAGCGGCAAGGCGTGCCAATGTACGAGGACGAATTCTTCGGTCCTGCGGCTTGGTCACGCAGCCCCCAATCGTCGAGCAATTGCAATCTGCTTAAGACATGCGATCGCCGCCTCAGCGCCCTTGTTAGGCCCTGTCTCCGCCGAACGCGCCTCAGCTTGGGCGACGGAATTGACTGTGAGGAGTGCAGTGCCCAAACAAAGCCCAAATTGCAGAGACAAATCCATCAGGCCATGCATCACAGCTGTACAAATGTAATCATAATGGTCGGTCTCACCGCGAACGACACAACCAAGGGCAACAAATCCATCGAAATTCTGTACGCCTCGCACCGCGATACGGAGAGCCTGGGGCAGCTCGAACGCGCCAGCCACGTCAATGGCCTGATGCCTCGCACCAACACCGTTTAGGACATCGACGGCCGCCGCCGTCATTCCATCAACAATATCTTGATAATACGGTGCCCGAATGAGCAAGATTCGCGGACAAAAGCCATTCATGGGTGGAGCCGCCCCCAAGATCGCGTCAGCCGTGCTCATCTTGGCGTCTCGGATGGTAGCGAGAATGCTTCGATTGGCAATTGATCAACAATATTCAATCCGTACCCTTCGAGACCCACCAATGCCCGCTTATGGTTCGTCAACAAAACCATGTCTCTTACCCCCAAATCCGCAAGAATTTGTGCACCGATACCGTAATCGCGCAATACTTGGCCGGGACGTGAAGCGCCAGCAATCTGACGCAGCCGCGACGAAATCGCATCAGGCCTCGCCTCACGGATCAGTACAACAACTCCGCGGCGAGTAGACGCAATCTGCTGCATCGCTTGCCAAAGATCGCGGACGTGATCGCCACCAAGAAAATCGTCGATGGTGCTAATCGCATGCATACGCACTAAAATTGGATCACGTACATGTACATCCCCTGTAACGAGCGCAAGATGCTCGACATTATCTGTTACGTTTTCGAATGCAAAAACCCTCCACTGGTGCCCCGTACCATCTTGCATTTGCCCCTGCGCGGTCCGGCGTATCAGTTTTTCCGTCCGCCTCCGGTAGGCGATCAAATCCGCGATCGTACCAAGCTTAAGGTTGTGATGCTGCGCAAAACTAACCAGATCCGGTAACCGGGCCATCGTGCCGTCATCATTCATGATCTCACAGATAACGCCTGCCGGCGTCAGTCCAGCCAGCCGCGAAATATCGACAGCGGCTTCCGTATGGCCCGTGCGCACTAACGTGCCTCCGTCACGTGCCATCAAAGGAAAAACATGACCTGGAGAAACAATGTCATCTGCCCCGCATTCGGGGTTGATCGCAACAGCGATGGTGCGAGCACGGTCGGCTGCCGAGATTCCCGTGGTAACGCCTTCCCGGGCTTCAATCGAGACCGTAAACGCTGTTTCATGACGTGAACCATTCGCCTGTGCCATAAGCTTTAGGCCAAGCGCGTCGCAACGGGCGCGCGTCAAAGCTAAGCATATCAAGCCACGCGCATGTTTGGCCATGAAATTAACAGCATCCGGCGTAGCGAATTGTGCCGGGATGACGAGGTCACCTTCATTTTCGCGGTCTTCATCGTCGACCAGGATAAACATTCGTCCTGCACGGGCCTCTTCAATAATTTCGGAAGCAGGTGCGAGGTATTCCTGCAATGTGACAGCCTTGAAATCCTGCACTACGACATCTCCCTTAGCCGTGCCACATACCGCGCGAGCATATCCACTTCGATGTTGACCAAATCACCAATCGCGAGCATGTTAAAGTTCGTGACCGCCTCGGTATGAGGGATGATGTTCACTCCAAACTCACTTCCATCCACCTCGTTAACGGTCAATGAAACGCCGTTTATCGCTACACTTCCCTTTTGCGCGATGAAGCGATTTATTTCTTTTGTACAATGGAATTTCCAGCACTTTGAACCGAGCCGTTGTGCGCGGTCGGTGACCTTCGCCACCCCGTCGACATGCCCGGAAACAAGATGCCCGCCGAGTTCGTCGCCAATTCGCAATGCGCGCTCCAAATTGATCGTCTCCCCGATCGACCAGCTACCGAGCGTAGTCCTCCCAAGAGTCTCAACAGAAACGTCGACGGAAAACGAATTAGCTTCATGCTCGACGACAGTAAGGCAGCAGCCAGAACAATTAATCGACGCACCAATCACGATTGAATTCATATCCGCCCAAAAAGCGGTTCCTGCCGCAGCCTCAATAACGTAGCGCGCATCACGCTTCTCGCCCGGTGATTCCTTATGGCGCAAAACTCCGACCCCGGTGATAATGCCCGTAAACATCAGACAGTCCTTCGATAAAATGCAAGTCGATCTGCGCCGACAATCTGGCGCCCGTCTAATACGAACCTCTTCGCGTCCGGCAACGCGTCGACACCAAACCCGGCGACAGCCGGCAGACCATCCCCGCCGATCAGCAAGGGCGCCGTAAACCAAGCTAGCCTGTCAATCAGGTCAGCGCGTAGCAGGGCAGCTGACAGGGAGCTCCCCCCCTCGACCAACAACCGAGTGATTCCCGCGCGAGCGATCGCAACCAGACCTGCCCTAATGTCCAATCCAATCGGCGCTGCAGGAAGTTCCATAAGCCTGACACCAAGATCCGCAAAGGCTTGGCGACGATGAGGATCGCCACCATCACGGTGTAACAGCCAAATCGGCCCCCGACCCAAGCTACGGATCAACCGGCCGTCAAGAGGAGTGCGCAGATGCGAATCAACAATGATGCGAACCAAAGGGATCTGTCGAAACCCACAGATTCGACAGGTTAATTCCGGATCGTCGGCAAGAACGGTACCGACACCAACCATAACTGCATCATGCGTACCTCGTAGCGCGTGGGATACGCGCCGAGCGGGCTCCCCTGTGATCCATTGACTCTCCCCGGAGCGGGTAGCAATCCGTCCGTCGAGGGTGGTTGCAAGCTTGAGTGTCACCATCGGTCGGCCATGGCGAATCACAGAAAAGAAGCCTTCATTGATAGCTTCAGCTGCCGCTGCGCCTACTCCTTCGACAACTTGGATCCCAGAATCCCGTAGCAGAGAAATGCCTCGTCCGTTAACGCGCGGATCCGGGTCACGAGTTGCAACCACGACACGGGTGATTCCGGCAGCAATCAGAGCCTCAGTGCAAGGAGGCGTTTTCCCCTGGTGAGCACAAGGTTCGAGCGTGATATAGGCTGTCGCCCCAAACGCGGCAGCACCTGCCATTACCAACGCAGCAGTTTCCGCATGTGGCCGCCCCCCCAGCGCCGTACGCCCCCGCCCTACCACGCGCCCGTCGCGCACAATGACGCACCCGACAGCGGGATTCGGCGCTGTCTCACCCAATCCTTGCCGTGCCAGGGCGACAGCCGCGCGCATGAAATCAGCGTCATCCATGGGCGGTTACTTCGGTGGTTCCATCGCGCCCAAGAAATTCCGAAAATCCTTAGTTTCGCGAAAATCTCGATATACAGACGCAAACCTCACGTACGCGATAGGATCCACTTCTTTTAGCGTTTCCATTACCTGTTCACCAATCTGTGTCGATGAGATTTCCGCATCACCTGAGGCCTCCAGTTGGCGAACGATACCGTTAACGATGCGTTCGATCCGCTCATCATCAACAGGCCTTTTTCGGAGTGCAATCCGAATGGAGCGTGCGAGCTTGTCGCGATCAAATGGAACACGCCGCTGATCAGCTTTCACCACGACCAACTCCCGCAGTTGCACTCGCTCAATGGTTGTAAAGCGCTGGCTACATTGTGCGCAGAATCGTCGCCGACGGATTGCGCTCCCATCCTCGGTCGGCCGACTGTCCTTGACTTGGGTATCGGCCTCTCCACAAAATGGACAGCGCATCGTTGTATCCTCTTGTCTACCGATAAATCGGGAAACGCTTACACAACTCCATTACTTTTGCAGCCACTGCTGTTTCAATCCTCTCATTAGAACCCCCAGATTCGGCGAGGCCGTCCAGCACCTCGACGATGAAATGGCCGACTTGACGAAATTCATGCACACCAAGTCCACGGGTTGTTCCAGCCGGTGTGCCGAGACGAATTCCTGATGTGATCGTCGCCTTGGCAGGATCAAACGGGATCGAATTTTTGTTCGCGGTAATATTAGCCCGTTCAAGCGATTCTTCCGCAGCCTTGCCCGTTAGATGCTTCGGCCGGAGGTCGACAAGCATGAGATGGCAATCCGTACCTCCGGTGACGATATTAAAACCTCCATCAGCCAAGGTTGCAGCCAGAACCTTGGCGTTCTCCACGAGAGCATGCTGATAGGCACGGAACTCGGAGCGCAATGCCTCACCGAACGCCACCGCTTTTGCCGCGATCACATGCATCAATGGACCACCTTGGAGGCCAGGAAACACCGCAGCGTTAATCTTCTTACCAATTTCTATGTCATTGGATAAGATCATTCCGCCTCGGGGGCCACGGAGGGTTTTGTGGGTTGTCGTGGTAACCACGTGTGCGTGTGGCAATGGAGAAGGAAATATTCCCGCTGCAACGAGCCCAGCAAAATGGGCCATGTCCACCATGAAATAGGCTCCGATCTCGTCCGCGACTGCCCGGATCCGCATAAAGTCAATGAAACGTGGGTAGGCTGACCCGCCGGCAATGATCAATTTTGGTCTATGAGCGCGAGCCAAATCCTCAAGCTCCTGATAATCAAGAAGCCCGTCGTCGCGCCTAACCCCATACTGAACCGGCTTGAACCACTTACCCGACAAGTTGGGTGCTGCACCATGTGTCAGGTGTCCGCCCGCGGCAAGCGACATTCCAAGGATGGTGTCGCCCGGATTCAGCAGGGCAAGGAATACTGCCTGGTTTGCCTGCGCGCCGGAATGAGGCTGAACATTCGCAAACTCACACGAAAAGAGCAGCTTGGCTCGGCGTATCGCCAGTTCCTCTGCGATGTCCACCGCAGCGCAGCCTCCGTAATATCGTCTACCAGGATATCCTTCTGCATATTTATTTGTCAGTATGGAGCCTTGGGCTTCAAGCACGGCACGCGAGACAATGTTCTCGGATGCAATCAATTCGAGCCCGTCTTGCTCGCGAACGAGTTCCTTCGCCAGCGCATTAGCAACCTCCGGGTCAACCTCAGCCAGCGTAGACGAAAAGAAACGGTGTGCGCTACCCATCGGCCCTTGGTAATTCATTGTGTCGACTCCGGCTTAAGTTTCGCGAGGCGCTTATCGTGACGCCCGCCTTCGTATTCAGTCGAAAGAAATGCACGCAATGCATCAAGCGCAATAGCCGGGCCGATCAGCCGAGCACCGAGGGCAAGAACATTAGCATTGTTGTGCATGCGTGAAAGACGCGCCTCTGTCGCATCATGAGCCTGCGCGCAACGGACACCTGAGTGACGGTTTGCGGCAATGGCCATCCCGATGCCAGACCCACAGACCAGAAGTCCGAGTGTTGCGTCACCCGCTTCGATCCGCCGGGCGACTTCATGGGCAAAATCTGGGTAGTCGACGGCTCTAGGACCGTCTGTACCACAATCAATAATATTCCACCCAGCGTCCCGACCAGCCTGCGCCAGTTCGTTCTTCAGAGCATAACCTGCGTGATCAGCTCCGACGGCAAGTGTTTTTAATGCGGTCATTGCGCGCCTTTAGCACGCCGCGCCTTGCGGGCGAAATATCCGCCGGCACATTAGCAGCGTTGCCAAAAATCGGTTGGCAATAAATCGCCATTATTGGCTCGACCGTTGGTTTCCGGCGCCTCGCGCATCTCGGTATGGACCGGTAAACGGTGATGAGCCGAGAATTACGCGATACTTCGTGATTCATGGGCAACTCTGTAGCGGCTCCCACATGTCTCTTGATAAAATTGTTCGTATGTAATCCCGTTTCGTATCGGAAAAGACTGTTTGGTCTGCTCTCCGGGGGAGTCAAGATGCTGCACAAAGGTCTGACGAGGACATCGAAGACATCGTTTCGGTCACGGCATCGCTAGTTCTCGAGATGGCGACAAATCTAGGATCAAGCCTGCGCTTTAACACGGGCTATATACGTCCTCTGGGTGAATGCCGCCAGCCGCCTGCTGTCGGAAACGTCCACGCCGCCGTATTTCTTGCGCCATGGGTAGAATGTCGCGTCCGAGATGTGCCGTACTTCCGGCACAGATCTGGCGCCAACAGCCCTGCCTGATGCTCCTTCAAGATCCCGATAATCTGTTCTCCCGTGAACCTCGATCGTCTCATTGCCCGTCTCGTCTCCCAGGGAACAGGCTAGCCCCAAAACAAGGATTTTCCAAGGAAGCAGATCAATATAGTGATTCACAATAATATTGGAGCGTTGTAGTATTGGCCACGACTGGAGGCTGATCATGAGTTATAGCGTTGATTTGCGTGAGCG